>URLQ01000098.1 GCA_900548745.1 uncultured Prevotella sp. | reverse complement strand
AGATGAGAGACCCAGCCGTAAAGTTCTGTCAGGCACGCGTCTCCCCGCCACTCGTAGGACAGATAGTAGCCGAGGCTTCGGTTGACACGCCGGAGGAATATTTCCGCGAGGTATACGACGAATACGTGGAAAGGCGCAACTGTCTCATCAACGGACTGAACGATATCCCCGGCGTCTTCTCTCCTACTCCGATGGGAGCTTTCTATACCGTGGCGAAGCTGCCGGTGGACGATAGCGACAAGTTCTGCAGCTGGTGTCTGGAGAAGTTCAGCTATGAGAACGAGACCGTGATAATGGCTCCTGCAAGCGGATTCTACATCACTCCCGGAGCAGGACACAACCAGGTAAGAATAGCCTATGTGCTGAAGAAGGAAGATTTGGAAAGGGCGTTGATAGTGCTGAGAAAGGCTCTTGAGGCTTATCCGGGAAGAGTGGACGAGTAAAAGAAAATAATATCGCCATACTAAATATAAAAAGAACAGACAACCACAAGCAGTCAATATGTTTATGGTTGTCTGTCTTTTTTGTATTTCCCCTCTATCCTGCTTCTATATTATTTCAGGTCGGGGATTACGTATACAGGTTTCTCGTCGTGATGAGAGCAGTCGTGGTGGTCGCAGGATTCGAGAGAGTCCTTCAGCTCGCCGCTGCGGAATGCCTTCAACACGTCTTCCACCTTGCCGTGGCAGCCTCTTACCACGCTGATGCCGTGGGCGTTGAGCTTGTTGTATGCTCCCATACCCATATTGCCTGCCAGCATAAGTGTGATGCCCATTTTCTGCATCACCGAAGCGATGTTCGACTTGCATCCGCATCCCTCCGGGGAGTCCAGACGCTCTCTGCCGACGACTTCATTCTGTTCGTCAAGCGTTACTACCGTGTAGTAAGCACAATGTCCGAAATGGTCGTCCACCATTTCATCTCGTGTAGGTATTGCTATTTTCTTCATTTTATTTATTGTTACTTTTATTCTCAACACCCAACAAATGCGGCGAAGATATTATATTCTCTGCGCTAAATTACAAATAAAATCCGAATAAAGACCACTTTGAAAACGAAAAGTTTCTTTTTCACCCGAAATCTATCTGATGGAGGATGCCGGTAAGATGGGCTATCGCCATTCCGTAGTTGGTAATGGGCACGCCCTGCTCCTCTGCCCTGCGGATGCGCTCCAGCACGTAGCGGCGGTTGAACATGCAGGCGCCGCAATGGATGACGAGCTGATAAGGCGAGAGGTCTTGGGGAAAATCACGTCCGCTGACAAAGCTTATCTGCAGCCCCTCGCCTATCCGCTTGCGCAACAGGCGCGGCAGCTTCACCCTACCGATGTCTTCTCCGGCTGGCACATGGGCACAGGCTTCGGCTATCAGCACACGCGAGTGTTCCGTCAGCCGGGATATGCTCTCCGCTCCCCGTCGGAGCACACGGCCGTCGCCCTTGTAGGCAGCGAAGAGCACAGAGAAGGAAGTCAGCCGACTGTCGGCAGGCTTCTGTCGGAACACCTGCGGAAAGACCTGCGAATCGGTAATTATCAGCTCCGGACTCTTATGGAACGACGCCAACGCCTCGCCCATCTTGTCGGGTGTGCAGCAGACTGCGATACAATGCTTGTCGAGCAGTTCGCGTATCGTCTGCACCTGTGGCAGTATGAGCCTTCCCTTTGGAGCCTCCTTGTCCTGCGGCATTACGAGCAGCACCCTGTCGCCCTCCTTTGCCAATGAGCCTGTTATAGTTTCCTCGCCGAAATCGGGAGGCAGGAGTTGAAGCAACAGTTCCGTGAGTTTGTCTAATCCCGTTCTCTTCCAGGCACTTACAGCCACGGTAGGAACCTTCAGTTCGCGCCCCATGCGCTCTGCCTCCTGCTCCGCATCGGCTATCGTGTCTGCCTTGCCAAGTGCGAGCATCCAGGGAGTACCCTTGCGCCGGAGCGATACTGTCCATTCCCGTTCCTCTTCGGTCAGGTCAACGCCGCTTGCCACCACAACCACGATGTCAGCCTGCTCCACCGCCATCTGCATCCGCTCTATGCGCAGCCTGCCCAGCTGGCGGTCTGTATCGTCGAAGCCCGGAGTGTCGAGCAGCACGCAAGCTCCCAATCCGGGAAGCTCTACCGCCTTCCTTACAGCATCGGTCGTAGTTCCGGCTACGTCTGAAACGACTGCCACGTCTTGCCCCACCCATGCGTTGAGCAGAGACGACTTGCCTGCATTACGCCGTCCGATGAGTGCGATGTGCAGACGTGAAACTTGTGGGGTATTTTCCATGTGTGTGTTTTTTTAAAGTTGACGAGTTGACAAGTTGACGAGTTGACGAGGAGATTAGTATTGCTCAACAGTCTACTCGTCTACTTGTCTACTCGTCTACTTGTTTAAAATCTAAAATCTCTCAGTCCCTGTTTTATCTCTTCTAGACGTTTCGTGGCTATTGCCTTTATCTTGGGGTTCGGTATATGTTCTATCGCCTTGGCAATCTCGCGTATACCCTTTTCCTTTGTCTCCGGCGAAGCATAGTCTTCGAGATACTCCTGCAGAGTCATCAGAGCGTTGGGTGCGCAACAGTTGGCTATCTGTCCCGACTTGACGAGCGACATGAAGCGATCGCCCGTGCGCCCTTCCCTGTAGCAGGCGGTACAGAAGCTTGGTATGTGGCCCAGGTCGAGCAGCCACCCCACAATCTCGTCGAGCGAGCGGTGGTCGCTCACGTCAAACTGCTCCGTATGCTCGGGCTGTCCGTCAGCATATCCTCCCACACTTGTGCGCGAACCTCCGCTAATCTGCGAAACACCCAGCTCCAGCACCCTGCGGCGCACAGCTTCCGACTCGCGTGTGGAAATGATCATGCCGGTATATGGCACGGAGATACGAATAACAGCCACGAGACGCTCGAACATCTCGTCGGAAATGGCATCAGGGAAATCTTCGGTCGATATGTCGTCGGCGGGACAGATGCGCGGCACGCTGATGGTATGCGGCCCCACTCCGAACTTTGCCTCCAAATGCTCGGCGTGCATGAGCAGTCCCACGAAGTCGTAGCGGTACAGGTTCAGTCCGAAGAGCACCCCTATCCCCACATCGTCGATGCCTGCCTCCATAGCGCGATCCATGGCTTCGGTATGGTATGCATAGTTGCTCTTGGGTCCTGCGGGATGCAACTCCTCGTAGTGCTCCTTGTGGTAAGTCTCCTGGAAGAGAATGTATGTCCCGATTCCTGCATCCCTGAGCCTGCGGTAGTTCTCCACGGTAGTGGCTGCGATGTTCACGTTCACGCGGCGTATGGCACCATTCTTGTGGTGTATGCCGTAGATGGTGCGTATGGACTCCAGTATGTATTCTATCGGATTGTGGCGCGGGTCCTCGCCTGCCTCCAATGCCAGCCGCTTGTGGCCCATGTCCTGCAGAGCCACCACCTCGCGCTCTATCTCCTGCAGCGTGAGCTTGCGGCGCGCTATGGTTTTGTTTTTGGCATGATACGGACAATACACGCATCCGTTCACACAATAGTTTGACAGATATAGCGGCGCGAACATCACGATACGGTTGCCGTAGAAGCGTTGCTTTATCTCTTTCGCCAGCTGGAAGATGCGCTCTGTCAGTTCCGGGTCGTCGCATTCCAGCAACACGGCAGCCTCCCTGTGGGTCAGTCCGCCGCATTTTGCCGCTTTCTCGAGCAGAGCTTCAACCAATGCTCTGTCGTTCTTGTGTCCCGACGCGTATTCCAGCGTGTCAAGAATCTCTTGATGATTGATAAACTCTTCTGCCTCGCCTGAGGCTGGATTATAATTCTTGTCCATTCTATATGTTCCTTTCTACTTGTCTTCTGACGAAGATTCTTGTCTGTTTGCCTGTTTGTCCGTTGCATGCGTCGGGCCGCGATAGTCTCCCCGTGCCGTAGAAATGCGGTAGCCTATACTGTCCAGTTGATGCCTCAGCAGGGCCAGTCCTTCTGCCGCCTCCGTTCCTTCCGCCGCCTTGTTGTCGTACAGGGCATAGCTGGAGCGGCATGCAGCCGGCGAGAGGTTCGGCATAACGACATTTGCCCCTGCCAGTATTCCCCGTTCCTTGCCGTCGGGCAGGAGTGTCGAGAGGGCTGTGGTGGAAGGAATCAAAGCCTCGGGAAACATCAGCCGGAATATGGAAAGCAGCCGCAGCGTGAGGTCGGCGCTGCCCGACGGCCTGTTGCGGAACGGCGTGTCCTTCTGGGGTATAAATGGTCCGATGCCTATCATCTGCGGACGGAAGCGCTCGATGAAGCAGATGTCCTCCACCAGATGGTCAAGCGTCTGTCCCGGACTGCCCACCATAATGCCCGTGCCTGTCTGATAGCCTGTTTCCCTGAGCCATTGCAGACATTTCAGTCTGTCTTCGCGCGACATCGTTTCGGGGTGCAGCATGCGGTAATGCGCAGCGTTGTATGTTTCGTGGCGCAGCAGATAGCGGTTGGCTCCTGCGCGGAACAGTCCTTCGTATTCCTCTCTCTCCATCTCGCCCAGCGAGAGCGTGATGGCGCAGTCGGGATATGTGCGCCTGATGGTGCTCACCACATCCTCCCATTTGGCATAGCAGCCCTGCTTCTCGCCTCCCTGCAATACGAAAGTACGAAACCCCAGCTCGTGCCCCTTCCGGCAAGAGTCCAGGATTTCGTCCTTAGTCAGTTCGTAGCGCGCCACCGATGTGTTGGCAGCCCTGATGCCGCAATACAGACAATTGTTGCGACAGCGGTTGCCCACCTCTATCAGTCCGCGTATGTATATGTCATTGCCAAACTTAGAGTGAGCCACCTCTCTCGCCTGCCTGTGCAGATAATCCACAGCCTGGGCATCCGCAGTTGCGAGCAACCGTCGGTATGCTTCGGGGGCGAGAGTGTGCTCGCGTCGCAGCCTGTCAATCCATGTCTTCATAGGTCTTTGTCTCCTTGCCCAGTTCTTTCTCGAACTTGCGCTTTCCTGCCCTCAGCTCGTTGTGCACGCAGGGCCCTGTGATGCAGCCTCCCTCGCACGCCATCACTTCGAGGAACTTTGCCGGAGCCTTGCCCGACTTGCCGTAGGCGCGCAGCATGGCGATGTTCTTCTTCGACAGGTTTGCCACAGGCAGCACCTGGAAGGAATTTGCCTTCTCCTTGAGATACGACTTCACGGCTCCTGCCACTCCGCCAGTCTGGGCGAACGAATGAGCCTCGCGTACCGACTGCACCTCCACTTCATAAGGAGCCGACGTGCCGGGGTCGATACCCAGTCCGTCAAGTATAGAGGATATCTCCTCGAAAGTGAGCACGAAATTCACTTTCTCGTCCTGCTGTGCCTCCTTGCGCTTTGCCACGCACGGACCGATGAACACCACCTGTGCATCTGGATGCTTCTGCTTTGCCAGCCGGGCGGTATAATACATGGGAGAACGCGTGTCGGAAACATACTTCGCCATCTCGGGGGCATGCTTCCTTACCATCTGCACATACGACGGGCAACAGGATGTGGTCATGAACGGCTGTCCCTCTTCCAGTTTCTCCAGCAGCTCGTTTGCCTCGTGCTCCACGGTCTGCATAGCTCCCTGTGCCACTTCTATCACATCGGCAAAGCCCATCTCGCGCAGAGCACCGTAGATCTGCTCTTTGCCCACCTGGAACTGTCCCAGTATTGCCGGAGCCACGATAGCCACAAGCTTCTGCTTGTTTCTTATCCTGTAGAGCACGTCGAACACCTGCGATACCTCCATGATGGCTCCGAATGGACATGCGTTGAGGCATTTTCCGCAGTATATGCACTTGCTCTCGTCGATATGCTCCACTCCGCGCTCGTCCTTGCTGATTGCCTTCACGGGGCAGGTCTCCTCGCATGGCACCGGTATGTACACGATGGCATGATACGGGCAGCTGTCGTGGCAGATGCCGCAGCTGATGCAGGCGTCGTGGTCTATCCATGCCTGTCCGTTCTTCTTCAGATGCACGGCACCCGTCGGACAGTTCGTCATACAATGGCGGGCGATACATCCGCGGCACAGGTTCGTGATTTCGTAATTTATCTGCACGCACGAGGAGCACGCCTCGTCTATCACGCACAGGATATCTTCTTTCGGAACACCGCTTCCGGCTCTCTTCATCGCACGGAAGGCAAACTCTGACAGCGGCGTCAGCTCGTCGGTCTCGTCTTCCATCGTCATACCCAACAGCGGAAGCGACTTGTATCTCCATACTGCCCTCTCCTTATGCACGCAGCAGCGCCCCTCGTGCTTGGAACGACGGGGACTAAGCTCTATAGGCAGACGGTCGATTCGCTCTATAAGTTCATTCTTTTTCCACAATTTCACAAGTTCTGTCAATAACCTGTGTCGGACAATCATGATATTGTTCGTAAAGGCCATAATATTTTTTAAGATTAACAGGTAAAACATCAGCCAGAACAGTCCGGCTAAAACTTGCGGCAAAGGTATAAAAAAGCTTTGTTTGTCCAAAGAGAAATACGATTTTTATATGGTTTCGCATGTTTTCTACTGCAAAAGCTGCTGACAAACAGACAAACAAAACACGGAATTCTCTCCTTTTCTACAAAACAACTCTTTGTCTTGCCTAAAACAATGCTCACGACTTATTTACATATGTTTTATAACATATAATATGATTCTTTCAATTTAATAAAAGTTAATTTTAAGGGTTGTACACAAAATAACCACATTATTTTGAAACTTTTTTAAAATAAAAACCTATCTTTGCAATGTCTTAATCCAACAGAAACCTCAACGGGTGGAAGATGGCGACAGACATTTATATAATATAAAGGTGTAACTGCAAAGTTTCTATCTATTGGCAGACTCTCTACCATAAGGACGGGTACGTACAGAATGGGCTCCACACCTTTGTTTATATAAAATAAGCTACACAACTTTTACACCGCATCGTGGGAGCCAAGATGCCTAAAACCAAAAACAATGAGACGAATTTTATTTTTGGCAGCATGCCTTACAATGGTAGTCATGTCTGCAAGTGCACAGAAGAATTTTACCGTATGGTATGGTGCTAATATTGCCAGCATGAGCATGGACGGCACAAGTCCTGACTCTGAGGCTAAGTTCCTAAACGTAGGTGTTGACTACACCGCACCTATATGCGACGCTTTCGACTGGAGCGTAGGTGCTGCCTACACAACAAAGGGATGCAAGGACTGGGATCCGGGCTTCATTCAGATTGACGCAAATGCTGGCTGGAACTTCCTGAAGAACGACGACTTCAAATTAGGTATCCTCACAGGTCCTTACGCTGACTTGATGGTTGTAAAAGACGATGTTGAAGGAGAAAAGACTTTCTCTATGGGCTGGCAGGCTGGCGCAAAGGCAACCTACAAGGACTTCTCTCTGAAGGTTGGCTATGAGTTCGGACTTACCGACGTTCTTGACGGTGGCAAGAGCAAGCTCAACGGAGTTTATTTCCGTCTTGGATACAGCTTCTAAAAAAGAAACTTTATATTTTATAACCTAAACCGGCAACGTGTCTCACAATACACATTGCCGGTTCTTTGTTTTTCTATTCCAAGGGAGAAACCATAGGATTTCATGACGCATGCCATGGGATTCGTGACGCACACACAGAATTCTGACGTATGCCTTATATCAAGAATCATGTCACAGGACAAAGACACATGTCTCCAACTCCTTCATTTGCCCATTTGCTTTATCCCCCTTTACTCCTACTTGATAAGATTTGAGAGTATCCATTCGCAATGTCCCCTTTCGGTGGAGTCGCTGGTCCAATGTTCGTTGATGGGAGTAATGAGCGAAGACTTGGGACATTGGAGCACATTCCATACGGCATAGCTGGTTGTAGGAGGACAGGTGTTGTCGTTATACCCCCACGTCATGCGCACCGGACAAGAGATATGGCGCGCGAAATTCACCACATCATAATACTGCAACGTCTTCTCCGTACGCTCGTTGAGCACACCGATGTGCTGCATGTGCGGATAGCCCCCCGTACGTCCCTTCTCGCGGTAAGCCGCCATGTCGGCAAGAGCCGGATGGTTGGCGCAGCAAAGCGTAACGCGACTGTCTAAAGCTGCCGCCACAATACTCAGCGCACCACCCTGACTGCCGCCCTGTACAGCAACGTTCTTGCCGTCCCACTCAGGAAGAGAGGTAAGGAAGTCGATGGCACGCACCAGTCCCAAATACACATGCTTCATATAATAATCATCGCGCGAATCCAAACCCTGACACAGATAACCATTGGCTCCGGTATTGAAGGCTGTGCTGATTTCCTTAAACTGCCCGTCGGTCATCCGCGGGTCGAGTCCATGAATCTCCGTCTCAAAGCGTATGCATCCGTTGTCGGCATAATAGCGGTGACGAAGAGGTTCCTTGATAGTCTTTACACCGGCTCCTGGAGGGGAGAGCACCACAGGGCAGCTTCCTTTACCGCAGCCCTTGGGGACGAACAGATAGCCATAGATACATTGCTTCTGCCTGTTTACCACGAGGCGCACGAGATAGGCGTCCGCCTTGTCGGTATCGTATTCGTGCGCCGGCTCCCGGGTATAGCTAAGCGGCACACTCTTCAGTTCGTCCAGCTCCTTCTGCCAGAAAGACGTGAAGTCAGCCGGTTCCTTGGTGTAGGGCTGAATCTTATCCACAGAGAAGCCAACCTTTACATGATGCGTGGTCGTCTGACCGCCGATATTGGCAGTCAGGCAAAGGTCGAGAAAGCCTGGGTCGCGGCGTGTACCCATGTCAACCACCGCCTTTCCACGCTTTAACACCACCTTACCCATACGCCCGGCATCAAGCATGTCGCGGCCTATGGTATACGTCACCTCACCGTCCTGTGCCACTCCGTATCTGTACAGCTGCACCTCCACCTGTGCCTTCTCGCCAGTCTTGTAGAGCCAGTCGGCATGGTTCGGAGCTGTAACCCACAGGAAATCGCTACGATAAGGATAGTTTTCTGCGCACACATTACATATTGCCATCACCAAGAGTAAAGCGATGAGAAAAAGTTTTCTTGATTTATTTTTCATATTCCATTAATTTGTAGATTAATTTCAACGATAGTAGTTCCTGCTTGTTTGCGCATGCAAACTTACATAAAATAATTCATATATGCAAATCAGAATGGAAATTGCCATACCAATACAAAGTTACGTATTACACATACCAATCCCATTCCCCTGTCTGCATTACAGAACAGTCTGCACTATATAGCCAGACTGATACGGAAAGAACGAAGTGAAAGTCGGTTCTTTAACACAAAGGCCTTGTTTCCTCAAAAGATTTTCACAGACTTTGGATTCCTCATTTTTGGAGATTGGCAAATTTTGCCGTATTTTTTCAAAAACATTAAAAAACAAGACAATTATGAAAAAGATTATTTTAGGACTGGCATTAATGGCTATAATGCTGACTTCATGCAACGGACAGTGCAAACAGGAACAGACAACTGCGACTGACACCGCAAAAATAGTGACCGACCTGATGATGAGCCGCCGAAGCATACGCGCATACAAGGATAAAGCCATCAGTCGCGAGACACTAAACGAAATTCTAAAATGCGGCATCAATGCACCTAACGGCAAGAACCTGCAGTCGTACGAGATAAGAGTGATTGACTCTCCTGCACTCATCGACTCCATTACGAAGGCCGTAGTGACCGACAAGCCGGATATTGCCCACAGAGATGGTTTCAAAAACATCTTCGTAAACGCTCCCTGCGTGGTATGCATAGCTTACGACACGAATTACGACATGGCGCAGATAGACTGCGGACTGCTCGGCGAGAACATCATCCTCGCGGCATGGGCAAAGGGCATCGGATCCTGCTGTCTGGGCAGTTCCGCACGCTGGATTCTCGACTCTCCGTCGGCAAAGCCCTATCTCGACCGCATGGCTTTCTCAAAGGGTTACGAGCTGCTCTACTGTATCGCCCTGGGCTATCCCGACGAAACACCCGACGCCAAGCCACGGCGCAACGACATGATAAGGTTTATTGAATGAAGACAAAACTACTCGCTTTCATAGCCGGCATCATCTGGCTGGCAGCTAAGGAGCGTCCCCGCCGTACCTCTCTCGTTCATCGCCTCATTCTACGTGGGACTGGGTGCGGCACTAATGCTGGCAGGTGCAATTTACGCCTCTGCCTTTCTCTGTCTCAAGGAGCTATAGAAGAGGAGAAGAAAGAACGAAGATTTGCACTACCTTTAGATAAAGTAGACTGCATCTCGGCAATAAAAATGAACAGGTTTTAAATTTGCAATTCTTATCTTTGCAAATTTTGTATTGCTCTCGATTTTAATAAAATCCTCACGCTCGAAAATGATAATTAATTATCATTCTACTCACTTAATCGGATTTTTGCACTACCTTTGCAGAAACTTTATAAATCTAAGCGATATGACAAATTTTGATTATCAGACACCTACACGCCTTATCTTCGGCAAGGGCGTAGTTGAAGAGAAACTTGAAAAAGTAATGAACCTCTACGGCAAACGGGTGCTCATCACATACGGCGGTGGAAGCATCAAACGCGTTGCTCCCGGACACGACAAGAGCCTCTACGACCTCGTGAAGGAAATACTCGCCGACAAAGAGCTGTTTGAACTCGGAGGCATACAGCCTAACCCAAAATTCAACCCAAGCGTACTGGACGGCGTACGCATCTGCCAGGACAACAGCATCGACGTAATACTCGCCGTGGGCGGCGGTTCGGTGCTCGACTGCACTAAAGCCATCGCCGGAATCGCAGGCACTCTCAAGTCGAAGGTGATGGACAACATAGAGGAGGCGTGGGATATAACCTGCGGACGCAAACCCACAACGGCTGCCGTGCCTATCGTTGACATCATCA
>URLQ01000097.1 GCA_900548745.1 uncultured Prevotella sp. | reverse complement strand
GCAAAGGTAAAAAGCATAATGATTAAAAAAAAGGCTGCATCGCGGATACGCTTACCTATTATAAGATGAAGCGAAGTCATTCCCAAGTAAGCTGAAAAAGAAAGTCGCACAACTGTCTTGCAAATTAAAATCTTGTGAAACTTCAGTAGGTGAATAAGAAGATTTTGATGTGATTGTAGTAGTGTTTCGATAAAATATATTAACTTTGCCCTGAATTTTTAATAATCGAAGATAAAGTTTTGATAGAGAAGCATATAGTATTAGAAGATATAGACCCGGTGGTCTTTTATGGAGTGGGCAACGCCCATCTGCAGATGTTGCGCTCGCTGTTTCCCAAGTTGAGGATCCTTGCGCGCGACAATGTGATAAGAGTGCTTGGAGACGATGAGCAGATGTGCGCCTTCGAAGAGGTGGCGGAGAAGCTGCGCCGACACGTGCTCAAGTTCAATGCCATCGCCGAGAAGGACATTCTTAATATCGTGAAGGGCAAGAGCACGTCAGAGGAGGTGGCAAAAGACGTCATCGTCTACAACATCTCCGGAAAGCCCATCAAGAGCCGTAGCGAGAACCAGCAGAAGCTTGTTGATGCATACGAAAAGGACGACATGGTGTTTGCCGTTGGTCCTGCCGGCACGGGAAAGACGTATCTGAGCATAGCCCTTGCCGTGAAAGCCCTGAAGGAGAAGAACGTAAAGAAAATCATACTAAGCCGTCCGGCGGTAGAGGCTGGCGAGAAACTCGGTTTCCTGCCGGGCGATATGAAAGACAAGATAGACCCTTATCTGCAGCCCCTCTATGACGCCCTTGAGGATATGATACCTGCCGTGAAGCTACAGGAGATGATGGAGAAGCATATTATACAGATTGCTCCGCTTGCCTTCATGCGAGGCCGCACGCTGAGCGATGCCGTCGTGATACTCGATGAGGCGCAGAACACGACGTCGGCGCAGCTGAGGATGTTCCTGACCCGTATGGGATGGAACACGAAGATGATAGTGACGGGCGACATGACGCAGGTTGACCTGCCACGCGGCACGCAGAGCGGACTCCGCGAAGCCCTGAACATACTTGGTGGAATAGAGGGCATCTCGATAGTGAATCTTACGCAGACCGACATCGTGCGCCATAAGCTCGTGACCAAGATCGTGAAGGCTTACGAGAAGTCTGACAAGGCAAAGCCGCAGCCGCAGTATGGAGGTCATACGCCAAAGGAATGAGGCGATAAAGCAGGAAACATCATGCCGTGACGGTCAAACAAGAGATAAACGTAAAGATAAATTGTAATTTTTTGCCGAACATTGTTGTATGTTAAGCATAAAATAAGTACATTTGCAGGCAATTATTACTGTTGAAGTTCTATAATAAGACATTTATCTGACTTTTAATATTATATAAGTAATGAAAGCATTAACAAGCACTGATTTCCATTTTGAGGGACAGAAAAGTGTGTATCACGGAAAGGTACGCGACGTTTACAACATCAATGACGACATCATCATAATGGTGGCTACCGACAGAATATCTGCGTTTGACGTGGTTCTGCCGAAAGGCATACCGTTCAAGGGACAGGTGTTGAACCAGATTGCGGCAAAGTTCCTTGACCATACTACAGACATCTGCCCAAACTGGAAACTTGCTACTCCAGACCCGATGGTAACCATAGGTCTGAAGTGTGAGGGATTCCGTGTGGAGATGATCATCCGCTCCATACTTACCGGTTCTGCATGGCGCGAGTATCAGAAAGGATGCCGTGAGCTGTGTGGCGTGAAGCTGCCAGACGGCATGCGCGAGAACGAGCGTTTCCCGGAGCCAATCATCACACCTACTACAAAGGCTGACGAGGGACACGACATGAACATTTCAAAGGAGGAAATCATTGCCCAGGGCATCGTGAGCAAGGAGGACTATGAGATAATGGAAGACTACACACGCAAGATTTTTGCACGTGGACAGGAGATTGCCGCAAAGCAGGGACTGATTCTCGTTGACACGAAATACGAGTTCGGAAAGCGCGACGGCAAGGTTTATCTCATCGACGAGATTCATACTCCAGACTCAAGCCGCTACTTCTATGCCGACGGCTATGAGGAGAAGTTCGAGAAGGGAGAGCCACAGAAGCAGCTCTCAAAGGAGTTCGTACGCCAGTGGCTCATCGAACACAACTTCATGAACGAACCGGGACAGACAATGCCGGAGATTACAGACCAGTATGCGGAGAGCGTGAGCGACCGCTACATCGAGCTGTATGAGCACATTACGGGCGAGAAGTTTGACAAGGCTGCTGAGAGCGGAGACATCGCTTCACGTATAGAGAACAACGTGAAGAACTGGCTCGCTTCATACAAGAAATAAAAAAGGGAAACAGAAATTGAGGATTGTACCTGTGAGGAAAAAACATGGTGCATCCTCATTTTCTCGTCTATAAAACTTATATATAAATAATGTACGAGCAAGAGAAAATTACTCCATACAACCACAATCAGGACAAAGGCACACAGGTGGAACAGATGTTCGACACTGTGGCGCACTCGTATGACTTGCTCAATCACAGACTGTCTTTCTGGATAGACAAATACTGGAGAAACTATCTCGTAAAAAAACTATCCCCCAGAAAGCCGAAGACCATACTCGATGTGGCTACGGGAACTGGCGACCTCGCCATACTGGAGGCTCGCAAGCTGAAACCGGCTACGGTAGTAGGAGCCGACATCTCAGAGGGGATGATGAAGATAGGACGCGAAAAGGTGGAGAGGGAACAGCTGCAGAACGTGATAAGCTTCCAGAAGGAAGACTGCATGAAGCTCTCGTTTGCCGACAATACGTTCGATGCCGTGACGGCAGCCTTCGGAATACGCAACTTCCAGGACCTCGAAGCAGGACTGAAAGAGATGTACCGCGTGTTGCAGCCGGGAGGAACGCTCTGCGTCATAGAACTGACAAGACCCGTCAGCTTTCCCATAAAGCAGCTCTTCACGCTCTATTCGCATACCATACTGCCATTATACGGCAGACTGATATCCAAGGATAAAAGCGCATATAAATACCTCATAGCCACCATCGAGGCCTTTCCGCAGGGAGAAACGATGGTCGGCATACTAAAGCGGACAGGATTCGCCACAGCTCGTTTCGACAGGCTGACATTCGGAATATGCACATGTTATACAGCAACTAAATAATTCTTCTTGCTATGGACAAATATGGACTAATCGGGTTCCCTCTGGGACACAGTTTCTCGAAAAGCTTCTTCAATGAGAAGTTTCAGAACGAAGGCATCGATGCTGAGTACATCAACTTTGAGATTAAAGGCATTGACGAATTGCCGGAGGTGCTTGCCACAAACCCTGAATTGCGTGGACTCAACGTCACCATCCCTTATAAGGAGAAGGTGCTGAGCTTCCTCGACTATATCAGCGTGGAGGCTCGTGCCATAGGAGCTGTAAACGTTATCCGTGTGGACCATAAGGGAGACGATGTGGTGCTGAAAGGCTACAACAGCGACGTGATAGGATTCACGAAGAGCATTGAGCCGCTGCTTGAGACTTTCCATAGGAAGGCTCTGATACTCGGCACGGGAGGTGCGTCGAAGGCTATAAACTACGGACTGAAGTCGCTCGGACTGGAAACGGTGCTCGTAAGCCGCTTTGAGCGTCCGGGCACTATACAGTATAAAGACATAACACCCGACGTGGTGAAAGAATACAACGTTATCGTCAACTGCACGCCGTCGGGAATGTTCCCTCACTATGACGAATGCCCCGACCTGCCGTATGAGGCGCTCGACAACCACAACCTGCTGTACGACCTTATATATAATCCCGATGAGACCCTCTTCATGAAAAAGGGCAGGGAACGGGGAGCACAGACGAAGAACGGACTGGAGATGCTGCTGCTGCAGGCTTTTGCAAGTTGGGATTTCTGGAATGGAGATGAGAAAAAGTAAAAACTAAATATAACAATGGACAAATCTAACAGATATATGATGCGTGGCGTAAGCGCAGCGAAAGAAGATGTGCACAACGCCATAAAGAACATTGACAAAGGTATCTTCCCGCAGGCATTCTGCAAGATTATACCCGACGTACTGGGCGGCGACCCGGAATATTGTAATATAATGCATGCCGACGGAGCAGGCACGAAGTCTTCTCTTGCCTATATGTACTGGAAGGAGACCGGCGACATCTCCGTATGGAAAGGCATTGCACAGGACGCTATCGTAATGAACACCGACGACCTGCTTTGTGTTGGAGCCGTAGACAATATCCTTGTGTCGAGCACCATCGGACGAAACAAGATGCTCGTGCCGGGAGAAGTCATCTCTGCCATAATAAACGGCACCGACGAACTGCTGGCCCAGATGAGAGAGATGGGCATAGGCATATGGCCTACAGGAGGAGAGACGGCTGACGTCGGCGACCTCGTGCGCACCATCATCGTCGATTCTACCGTGACTTGCCGTATGAAGCGCAGCGACGTCATAAACAATGCAAATATCCGTCCGGGCGACGTCATCGTTGGTCTTGCCTCTTTCGGAAAGGCTACATACGAGACGGAATACAACGGAGGAATGGGAAGCAACGGACTGACCAGCGCACGCCACGACGTGTTCTCGAAGTATCTTGCAGAGAAATATCCTGAAAGCTACGACCATGCTGTGCCGGAAGAACTCGTATACAGCGGACAGAAGAAACTCTCCGACGAGGTGGAAGGCAGTCCGGTAAATGCCGGAAAGCTCGTTCTTTCGCCAACCCGTACTTACGCTCCGGTCATAAAGAAGCTTCTTGATGAGCTTCGTCCGGAAATACACGGAATGGTACATTGCACAGGTGGAGCACAGACCAAGGTGCTGCATTTCGTAAACGACAACTGCCGTGTGATAAAGGACAACATGTTCCCCGTACCGCCGTTGTTCAAGACCATACAGGAGCAGAGCGGCACAGACTGGAAAGAGATGTACAAAGTGTTCAACATGGGACACCGCATGGAAATCTACGTACGTCCGGAAGTGGCAGAGAAGGTTATTGCCATCAGCAAGAGCTTCAACATCGACGCACAGATTGTAGGACGCATAGAGGAAGGCGAGCGCAGCCTCACTATAAAGTCTGAGTTCGGAACATTCGACTATTAAGGCAAATTTGCACGGCGCAGCCAGCTTGTGCCGTGTACAGCACACGTTTTGACAGAAAAGATATTTAATAAGAACAGAAACATAAAATGCCAGACAACAACAGCATATTAGAGAAGCTTAACGGGCTTGAGAGCAGATACGAGGAAGTGTCGACACTCATCACAGACCCAGACGTTATTGCTGATCAGCAACGCTATGTAAAGCTGACAAAAGAATACAAAGACCTCGGCGACATTATGAACGCACGCAAGCGTTACATAAACTGCCTCAACTCCATACAGGAGGCGAAGGACATTCTCGCAAACGAGAGCGACCCCGACCTGAAGGAGATGGCACGCGAGGAACTGCAGACCAACGAAGAACTGCAGCCGAAGATTGAAGAGGAGATAAAGATGGCACTCGTGCCGAAGGATCCTGAAGACGGAAAGAACGTGCAGATGGAAATACGTGCCGGAGCAGGTGGCGACGAGGCTGCCCTCTTTGCCGGCGACCTCTTTGCCATGTACAAGCGTTATTGCGACTCCAAGGGATGGAACCTCTCCGTGACAAGCGTCAGCGAGGGTGCCGTAGGCGGATATAAGGAGATTGACTTCGCCGTGAGCGGCGACAATGTTTACGGCACATTGAAGTATGAGTCGGGCGTACACCGCGTGCAGCGAGTGCCTGCCACAGAGACACAGGGACGTATGCACACCTCGGCTGCTACCGTGGCTGTCCTGCCGGAGGCTGACAAGTTTGAGGTTAACATCAACGAGGGAGACATCAAGTGGGACACCTTCCGAAGCAGTGGTGCCGGAGGACAGAACGTGAACAAGGTGGAGTCGGGAGTGCGTCTGCGCTATCCGTGGAAGAATCCGAACACGGGTGAAGTGGAAGAGATTCTTATAGAGTGTACCGAGACCCGCGACCAGCCCAAGAACAAGGAGCGCGCCCTGTCACGTCTGCGCACCTTCATCTACGACCGCGAGCATCAGAAATATATCGACGACATTGCCAACCGCCGCAAGACTCTCGTCTCTACCGGCGACCGCTCTGCCAAGATACGTACCTACAACTTCCCTCAGGGACGTGTTACTGACCACCGTATCGGTTTCACCACCCACGACTTGCAGGGCTTCCTCGGCGGAAATATTCAGGAGATGATAGATGCTCTCACCGTGGCGGAGAATGCCGAGCGCATGAAGGAAAACGAATTATAAACGAAAACAGTATAAGCGAAATAAAAAGATGAACAGAAAAGAACTTATTAATCAGATATTCAGCAAGAAGTCATTCCTTTGCGTAGGACTTGACACAGACATAAAGAAGATTCCTCAGCATTTGCTCTCAGAGCCGGACCCTATCTTCAGCTTCAACAAGGAGATAATCGACGCCACGGCAAGATATTGTGTGGCTTACAAGCCGAATCTTGCTTTCTATGAGAGCATGGGTGTAAAGGGACTTGTCTCTTTCGAGAAGACAATAAACTACCTTAACGGTGTATGTCCTAACCATTTCATCATTGCTGATGCAAAGCGCGGCGACATAGGCAACACGTCTGCCATGTATGCACGCACCTTCTTCGAGGAATATAATCTTGACTCGCTGACTGTTGCACCTTATATGGGAGAGGACAGCGTAAAGCCGTTCCTGGAGTATGACGGCAAATGGGTTATCCTGCTTGCGCTGACGAGCAACAAGGGCTCGCATGATTTCCAGCTCACGGCAGACAAGGATGGCGAGCGTCTCTTCGAGAAAGTGCTTCGCGTCTCACAGAAGTGGGGAAACGAGGAGAACATGATGTATGTTGTGGGTGCCACACAGGGCAAGATGTTTGAAGACATCCGCCGCATCGTGCCAAACCATTTCCTGCTTGTTCCGGGAGTGGGCGCACAGGGTGGCAGTCTGCAGGAAGTATGCAAATATGGAATTACCAAGGACTGTGGACTTCTCGTCAACTCCAGCCGTGGCATTATCTATGCAAGCAAGGGCGAGGATTTCGCTGATGTTGCTGCCAAGAAAGCACAGGAGCTGCAGGAGCAGATGGCTGAAGAGCTTGAGAAACTGAAATAGAAATCCTCTGTTTAGGATAGATATATATTATGCTTTGTGCATAAGTACATTAATAATTAATTTAGAAGTAAAAGCGGACGTGCTGTGAAGCAGGTCCGCTTTGTTGTGACTTTACCTTATTCCTTTATCCTTCAATGATTTCAGCCTCGCGCCAAAGGGTAGCAAGTTCCTTGCAGTCGTTGAGGGCGGTAGCTTCGTCCACTTCATATTCTTCTGTAAGCAGCTTTGCCATGTCCTCCACGCTGAACTCCTTTCCCTCCAGCTTCTGCCAGAGATAAGCGGAACTTTCGTTCATGCTTATGATATTGCTGAAGTCGATGTTTTCCTTGCCTTCAGCAACTATAATCTGTTCGCCGCATACGTTGCGCAGGTTGAATCCTTTTTTCTGTTTCATATCGTTTGTCCTTTTCTTGTTTATCTTGTTGTTTATCTTGTTTTTCTTCTCTCTTAATGGGTAGAGCTTCTGAACACGGTTCTTCTCATTATGGCGAGCAGATAGCGCCTTATGGGGAGCAGCAGAGTCCAGATGGCGGAATAGACAATCCATTTCGTGCCGTTGGTCTTGTCCATCTTGTCTCTTCCCTTGCGGTAGAAGCCTATAGCTTCGCCCTTTATGTCGGACACCTTACAATGCTCCACGTTGATGTTGCCGTCTCCGCGCAGCACAACGTTCTCGCCCTTAATCTTCACTATGCGGTGCAGCACGAAGTGCTTCTCGTCCACTTCCGCCAATACGGGCATGCCTATTGTCGGCTTCTTGGGCTTTATCAGCAGTGCCTTGTCGCGCCGGTCCTCAAGGAAGGGGCGCATGCTGTAGCCGCGCAGCAGCAGCGTCACGGTGTGTCCCTCGTCCAGCAGCTTTATGATTTCGGGTATGAAATCGGCGTTGGCAAACTGTTTTTCTACTGTCTTGATATTGCTTTTTGACATATTATTGCTGATTCCTTATCTTGCAGATATTGCTTTTTGACATATTATTGCTGATTCCTTATCGGGCAGACAATGCAGCGTGTAGATGCCTGTGGTCTCGACGAGTTTTGTTACATTGTTGCAGATAGCGTTGAAAATGTCCTTGTCCCATTTCATCGTCGAGCACGAGGGTAGGAGAGAGGCGAAAGCCTCTATGGGTTTCAGCTTCTCCACCCAGTTTTTCTTGTCTCTGTCTATGCGTGTTATGGCTCCGAGCCTTGCTTTCACGTTGCGGTAGCACGGTGTCTTGCCGCTCCACGGGCTGCCGTAGATGAAGGGCTCTCCGTCGATGATTCTCACAATCGGGTTGTCGTCGTTCATCAGGTCGCATCCCGGAATGTGCTTCAGCCAGTTAGCCACCTGTGTGCTCTTTCCCGTTCCGCTCTTGGCGATGAAGGCGTAGCCGAAGCCGTCTTTCCTTACGAGCGAGGCATGTATGAGCAGCGTCTGTCTGATGCTTCCTGCAAAGGCGAAGATGAGCATGAGGGCGTTGTTCAGTCCGAACTGTCTCATGTTGAAGTTTCCGTTCAGGGCGCATCTGCAGTTTGCGAACTCCTTGTCCGCCTGCAGCAGGCAGCATTCCTGTCCGTTGATGTTTTTTATGATGTATTGGTAGGATCCGTCCTCGAAGCGGTCCACCACGGTGTCTCCGTTTCCGGTGTCGAACTTGCCAATGCGTTCTCTTCCCTGCCTGCGTGGCTTGAGGCTGTCGTCCACGTAGAGTCTGAAAAAAATACCATCATTCTTCTCCTTTTCGCTGATGGTGAATGGAGAGAACGATGGTATAAGTGTTGTATTGTTGAAGTCTGACGTGCTGAATATTATTTCCACGTCAAGCTCTGCTATGCGGTAGAACATATATTCCTTATTATATATATAGGGGTGTGGTTGCATTTGTGCCACCACGGGGGTTATTGAGCCATTGTTATGCGCTCAAACCTGAATTCCCCTTCGTCGATGTCTTTTATTATAAACTTATTCTTTTTGGCGAGCTTCTGCTTGGTTTTGGCATAAAGCTTCTGTATCTTCTTCTTGTCCTTGTTGTTGATGGTGGTGCAGGTTCTGTATGCCAGTCCTTTGCTGTTGAAGTGGTTTTTCAGCTGGTAGGAGTATTCCTGTTTGTTTGCCAGCATGCCTGTCTTTCCTGTTGTCGTTACGGAGTCAATCTCCTGTATCGTGGTGAAGTAGGCAGTAGAGTCGTTGAACGATGTCGCCACGCCGAACACGTACATTCTTGCTGCTTTCTTGTCTTTTGCTGTTGCGCTGACAGCCATTGTTGCTGCTACGACGAGCATGATGGCTGCAATGAGTTTGTATGATTTCATATAATTATTTGTTGTTATCTGTTTTGCCTGCCGTTGTTGTGGCGGGCGTTGTTATCTTCCGAGAAACGTCTTCAGCATCTTGTTCTGCGTATTGTGTCTCAGTCTTCTTATTGCCTTTTCCTTTATCTGCCTTACTCGTTCCCTTGTCAGTCCGTATTCGGTGCCTATCTCCTCGAGGGTTTTTTCGGGCTGGTCTATGCCGAAGAATGCTTCTATCACTTTTCTCTCCCTTTCGTTCAGGGTTTGCAGTGCGCGTTTTATTTCTTCTCTGAGAGATTCCATCACGAGCATGTTGTCAGGCTCCGGCGAGTCGTTGTTTGGCATTACGTCGATGAGGCTTCCGTCTTCGCCTTCGGTAAATGGTGCGTCCATGGAGATGTGTCTGCCGTTTATCTTCATGGCGTCAGCTATCTTGTCTTCCGGCAGATCCACTCTTTCTGCTATTTCGTCGATGCTTGCCCTTCGTTCGTTTTCCTGTTCGAATTTGTTGAGCACCTTGTTTATCTTGTTTACCGAGCCCACCTGATTGAGCGGCAGTCTTACTATTCTGCTCTGCTCTGCGATGGCTTGCAGTATGCTTTGGCGTATCCACCATACGGCGTATGAGATGAATTTGAAGCCGCGTGTCTCATCAAATTTCTCTGCAGCCTTTATCAGTCCCACGTTACCTTCGTTTATGAGGTCGGGCAGGCTGAGCCCCTGATTTTGGTATTGCTTTGCCACGGAGACAACGAATCGCAGATTGGCTTTTGTCAACCTTTCGAGTGCCTTACGGTCGCCTTTTTTTATTTTCTGTGCGAGTTCCACCTCTTCGTCCACGCTGAGTAGTTCCTCGTGTCCTATTTCCTGTAGATATTTATCCAACGATTGGCTTTCGCGGTTCGTTATGGACTTTGTGATTTTCAGTTGTCTCATATAGTTACAAAGTATTAAAGCGGTTCCTTTCTAATTAGTAGTTTTCCCCACTCTTATGGCAGGGCAATATTATACCGATTGCAAATCTACATAAAATTATTGTTATTTGCAACAAATTTCCAATAAAATATGAATTTAATGCTTCTAATAGTAAAAAAATATGGATGCGGTTCTGATTGTCCGCATCCATATCTTTATTTAACGTGTCAACTCTTTTACTGTTTGTCAAGCATTACTGCGAAGTAGGCCTTCTTTCCTGTCGGCGAGATGCCCTTCAGGATGAGCACAGGGTCTTTGCTTGTGGAAGCATCCTTCACGGCTTTCTGCAGGTCGTTGAGGGTCTTCATCGGTGCGTCGTTAGCCTGCAGTATGATGAAGCCTTTGTATACGGCAGCGTCTTTCAAGGCTCCGTTTGCCACCTTTGTCACAGCGAGTCCGTAAGAGATGTTCATGTCCTTCTTCTCCTGTTCTGTCACTGGGCGGAATGTTCCTCCGAGCACGTCAAGGTCGGCATCCTTCACGAT
>URLQ01000096.1 GCA_900548745.1 uncultured Prevotella sp. | reverse complement strand
TGTACACAAGATGGAGGAACTCGGCATCGGCCGTCCGTCAACATATGCCCCTACAATCAGCACCATACAGCAGCGCGGCTATGTGCAGAAGGGCGACAAGAAGGGCGAAGACAGAGCCTTTACGATAGACACCCTCAAGGGAAACACCATAACAAACACTACCAAGACCGAGACCGCCGGCAGCGACAAGGGAAAGCTGCAGCCTACCGACATCGGTCTGGTGGTCAACGACTTCCTACTGCAGCACTTCCCTGAGGTGCTCGACTATAACTTTACCGCCAACGTAGAGCAGGAGTTCGACTCCATCGCCGAGGGCAAAGAGCAGTGGACCGACATGCTGAAAGACTTCTACAAGCATTTCGAGCCAAGCGTGGAGCAGACCATGAACAGTCGCCAGCAGCACAAAGCCGGAGAGCGACAGCTCGGCACCGACCCTAAGAGCGGCAAGCCGGTATTCGTGAAGATAGGCCGTTTCGGTCCCGTTATCCAGATAGGCTCAGCCGAAGACAAGGAGAAACCAAGCTTCGCACAGCTGCCAAAAGACAAGGGCATGGAGACGATAACCCTCGAAGAGGCGCTCGACCTGTTCAAGCTGCCGCGCACAGTGGGCGAATTCGAAGGCTCGCCGGTAGTGATTGGAGCAGGCCGCTTCGGACCGTATATCCTCCACAACAAGAAATACGTGTCGCTTCCAGAGGGCGAAGACCCAATGACGATAAAGCTCTCCACCGCCGTGGCGCTGATAGAACGCCGCCGCATCGAGGACAACATGCGTCATCTGAAGAAGTTCGACGAAGATTCCAAGCTCGAGGTCATGAAAGGCAAGTATGGTCCGTATCTCGTCTACGACGGCAAGAACTACCGTCTGCCGAAGGCAATGCACGAGCGTGCCGCAGAGCTGACATACGAGGAGTGCATGAATGTGATAAACAATACGGTAAAGAAATAGCAGCCTATGCAGAGAATAATCCTGATAGGCTATATGGGGGCAGGCAAGACCACCGTGGGCAAACAGCTTGCCGACAACCTCGGACTGATGTTCTACGACCTCGACTGGTACATCACCAGCCGCATGCACCGCACCGTGGCGCAGATTTTTGAAGAAGGCGGCGAGGAAGGCTTCCGCAAGGTGGAACACAACATGCTGCACGAAGTGGCAGAGTTCGAGAACGTCGTGCTCAGCTGTGGCGGCGGCACCCCGTGCTTCTTCGATAATATGGATTATCTTAACCGGCAGGGCGAAACCGTATATCTGAAGGCAACCCCCGAGGTCCTCTATGCCCATCTGAAGATGGGAAAGACCGTGCGCCCTCTGCTTCTGAACAAGACCCCCGAAGAGGTGAAAGCCTTCGTCAAAGAGCAGCTTGCACAGCGCGAGCCATACTATCTGAAGGCAAAACACGTGCTCGACGTGAACCTCCTCGACAGTTACGACAAGATACAGACCTCTGTAAAGAATATAAAAGAAATGCTGTAGTCGGTAGCAGACATCAGCGGAATCCTACAACATTTACCACAACGACAAAACAAAGAAATGAAGAAATGGACCATTGAAGACTCCAAGGAGTTATACAATATGGGAGGATGGGGAACATCCTACTTCGGTATCAACGACAAGGGCGACGTATATGTGACGCCCTGCAAGGACAATACCCAGATAGACATCCGTGACATAATGGACGAGCTCGCCCTCCGCGACATAACCCCTCCAGTATTGCTGCGCTTTCCGGATATCCTCGACAACCGTATCGAGAAGACGTCAAGCTGCTTCGAGAAAGCAGCCAAGGAGTATGACTACAAGGGCGAAAGCTTTATCATCTATCCCATCAAGGTAAACCAGATGCAGCCTGTGGTAGAGGAAATCATAAGCCACGGACGCAAGTTCAACCTCGGTCTGGAGGCAGGCTCAAAGCCAGAGCTGCATGCCGTGATAGCCGTACAGTGCCAGAGCGACTCCCTGATAATCTGCAATGGATACAAAGACCAAAGCTACATAGAGCTCGCCCTGCTTGCACAGAAGATGGGCAAGAGAATATTCATCGTGGTGGAGAAGCTCAACGAACTCGACATCATTGCCCGCATAGCCAAGAAGCTCGGCGTAAGGCCAAACCTCGGTGTAAGGATAAAGCTCGCCTCCTCAGGCAGCGGAAAATGGGAAGAAAGCGGTGGCGATGCAAGTAAGTTCGGACTTACAAGCTCAGAGCTTCTTGCAGCCCTCGAAATACTTGAAAGCAAGGGAATGAAGGACTGCCTTAAGCTAATCCACTTCCATATCGGTAGCCAGATAACCAAGATACGCCGCATACAGACAGCCCTGCGCGAAGCATCACAGTTCTATATACAGATGCACAAGATGGGCTACGACGTGGAGTTTGTAGACTGCGGCGGCGGACTCGGCGTAGATTACGACGGCACACGTTCCTCAAACAGCGAGAGCAGCGTGAACTATTCCATACAGGAGTATGTCAACGACTGTCTATACACCTTTATCGAGGCTGCCAACGCCAACGGAATAAAGCATCCGAACCTGATAACGGAAGGCGGACGTTCATTGTCGGCACACCACTCCGTACTCGTAATCGACGTGTTGGAGACAGCCTCCCTGCCGGAGATGAACGAGGAATACGAACCAACTCCAGAGTCGCACAAACTTGTGAAAGACCTCTATGAGATATGGGACAACCTCAATCCGCGCACAATGATGGAGGACTGGCACGATGCCGAGCAAATCCGCGAGGAGGCTCTCGACCTGTTCAGCCACGGAATGGTAGACCTACAGACGCGTGCCGAGATAGAAAGGATGTACTGGAGCGTATGCCGCGAAGTGAACAGCATGGCAAAGAGCATGAAGCATCTGCCCGAAGAGCTGAAAGGACTCGACAAGCTGCTTGCCGACAAATACTTCTGCAACTTCTCGCTCTTCCAGTCGCTGCCAGACAGTTGGGCTATAGACCAGCTCTTCCCTATAGTGCCGCTGCAGCGCCTTGATGAAAGACCGACACGCAGCGCCACGATACAGGACATCACCTGCGACAGCGACGGCAAGATAGCAAACTTCGTCACCAACCGCCACCTGTCTCACATCCTGCCCGTGCATACAATAAAGAAAAACGACCCGTACTATCTCGGAGTGTTCCTCGTGGGAGCATATCAGGAGATACTCGGCGATATGCACAATCTCTTCGGCGACACCAATGCCGTACACATCTCGGTGAAGGACGGCAAGTACAACATAGACCAGATCTTCGACGGAGAGACTGTAGAAGAAGTGCTGAGCTATGTGCAGTATAACCCTAAGAAACTCGTCCGCCAGCTTGAGATATGGGTGACGAAGAGTGTGAAAGCAGGCAAAATATCGCTCGAAGAGGGAAAAGAGTTCCTTTCAAATTATCGTTCAGGACTCTACGGATATACATATTTGGAATAAAAGTAAATGGAGAAAAACTGCATAACTGTAGTAAAAGTAGGCGGCGCTGTTGTAGAAGACAGTAGCCGTCTTTCTGAATTACTTGACAACTTCTGCAAGATAGAAGGCAGAAAGCTGCTCGTACACGGTGGCGGAAGAAGCGCCACCAAGATAGCCGCCGCCCTCGGAATAGATAGCCGTATGGTAAACGGCCGCCGTGTTACCGATGCGGAGATGTTGCGTGTGGTGACAATGGTGTATGGCGGACTCGTAAACAAGAACATCGTGGCGCAGCTTCAGACAAGGGGCGGGAATGCCCTCGGACTGACAGGAGCCGACATGGATGTGGTCCGCTCACATAAGAGAGAGGTGAAAGACGTGGACTATGGCTTCGTCGGAGATGTTGACACGGTAGACGGCAGCCGCCTTGCCGACCTGATAGAAAGCGGCGTAGTGCCCGTTATGGCACCGCTGACCCACGATGGCAAGGGCAATATCCTGAACACGAATGCCGACACCATCGCTTCCGAAACGGCAAAGGCACTGTCGGCATACTACGATGTGACACTCGTCTATGCCTTCGAGAAGGCAGGAGTGCTTGCCGATTCCGATGATGAAGGCAGCGTAATAAGATGTCTTGACAAAGAGAAATTTGAGAAATACGTAGCCGACGGTACCATCGCCGGTGGCATGTTGCCAAAGCTCGAAAACGCCTTTGCTGCTATAAAGGCAGGCGTAAAAAGAGTAGCAATAACTAAAGACACCGACCTCGAGGTGAGGTGCGGTACAATGATTGAATAACAAAAAAACGTTAAAAGCATAGGAAAACTCCTGCGTTTTGTAACTTATCCATAACTGAATCGTCTAATATAATAGAGGCAAATGAGAAAAATCAGTTTCCGAAACGATGTCTTGCCGTTGAAAAACGTGCTCTATCGGCTTGCGCTCCGTATCACAATGAATAGGGAGGAAGCAGAAGATGTCGTCCAGGATACGATGATGAAGATATGGGACCGCCGCGACACCTTGCAGGACGTAGAGTCGATAGAGGCATTCAGCCTGACGATATGCCGACGCCTTGCACTGGACAAGACAAAGAAAATGTCACGCCAGGATGAGTCGCTCGACCAAGAGGACTACGGTCCGCAAGCCTCAAGTCTGCCGACACCCGATGAAAGAGCAGAGCAGAAAGACATGGTAGACATGGTAAGACGCATAGTGGACAGTCTGCCGGAAAAACAAAAAACATGTATGCAGCTCCGCGATTTTGAAGGAAAGTCGTATAAAGACATCGCCCAAGTGCTATCCATAACGGAAGAACAGGTGAAGGTGAACATATACAGAGCAAGGCAGGCGGTAAAACAAAAGTTTAACGAAAATGCAGAATATGGATTATAAATACATCGAACAGCTAATGGAACGCTACTGGAATTGCGAGACAACACTCGAAGAGGAGGCAATTCTGAAGGCATTCTTCTCCCAGGACGACGTTCCTGCGGAGTTGGCAAAATACAAGAGCCTGTTTGACTGCGTGGCAAGCGACAAGGAGGAAAACGTGCTCGGCGATGATTTCGATGCAAGGATGGAGGCACTCATTGACGAACCGGTAAAGGTGAAGGCACGTGTGGTTCCGTTCAGACAACGCCTCATGCCGTTGTTCAAGGCTGCGGCAATGGTGGCTATAATCCTAACGTTGGGCAATGCTTCGCAGTTCGCCTTCCATGAAGAAGATGATGACGTGGCAACAACAGTATCGCCGAAGGTGCACAACGGCCCAGCCGTGGCAATGGGCGACTCGGTGAAAATCGACAGCTTGAAGAAAGCAACCGTAATGCCCAACCAACTGAAGTAAGACAATTTTCTATGCTTTCTCATAATAAAATCATGTTTAGTAAAACAACTAAGAAGCTGTGAAGCTTCGTTCTCTCAAATTTTTCATAACATACTAACGTTAAGGTCACTGCAGGTTTAATTACTTCAGTGGCCTCTTTTGTTATTTCATTATTCTTTCTTACCTTTGCATCCGGAAATCTTATCATTCAGGATTCTATAAAACAAGAAATGAAATATAATACGATAACCCTTGATTGCGGACTGCGTATAATACATCTGCAGTCTCCTTCCCCCGTGGTGTATTGCGGATACGAGATATGTGCCGGTACGAGAGACGAGGAAAGTTCAGAGGAAGGTATGGCGCACTTCTGCGAACATACCACCTTCAAAGGCACGGTAAGACGTACAGCCATGCAGATACTTAACAGACTGGAGAGCGTGGGAGGAGACCTCAACGCCTTTACAAACAAGGAAGATACCGTCTACTATTCCGCCATACTGAAAGAACATTTCCCAAGAGCCGTGGAACTGCTTACCGATATAGTGTTTCAAAGCACCTATCCACAGACGGAGATAGACAAGGAAGTGGAAGTGATTTGCGATGAGATAGAGAGCTACAACGATTCGCCGGCAGAACTGATATATGATGACTTCGAGAATGCCGTCTTTGCCGGTCATCCATTAGGACATAACATATTGGGAAGGGCAGAGACGCTGAGGACGTACACTACAGACGATGCCCTTGCTTTCACCAGACGCTTCTACCGGCCGGAGAATACCGTGTTCTTCGTTTCCGGAGACGTGGATTTCAATACCGTGGTAAGACTTCTGAAACGGGCAACGGCGGAGTTCCCGTCAGCCACACCTCTGATAGACGTAACGCCGACAGCCGTGTTGCCGTCCTACGAACCGAAGACAATAAAGCACGACCGCGGCACACATCAGGCACATGTGATGATAGGCAACAGGGCATACAGCGTGCACGACAGGCGCAGAATGCCGCTCTATCTGCTGAACAATATCCTTGGCGGACCGGGAATGAACGCCCGTCTGAACATCTCGCTCCGTGAGCGCAACGGTCTTGTATATACGGTGGAAAGCTCCATGGTGTGCTATTCCGATACGGGAATATGGTGCACATACTTCGGTTGCGACCCAAAAGACGTAAGAAAATGCCTGAAGCTGGTGCGCAGGGAACTTGATAAAGTAATCAACGCCCCTTTGACAGCCAGTCAGCTGGCAGCCGCAAAGCGACAGATAAAGGGGCAGATCGGTGTGGCATGCGACAACAGGGAAAGCTTCGCACTCGATTTCGGAAAGACATTCCTGCATTACGGATGGCAGAAAGATGTAACGAAACTTATGGACGATATAGACAATATTACGGCGGAGGAGATACAGGAAGTGGCGAATGAAATACTCGCCGCAGACCGTCTTACAACGCTCATATATGAATAAACCATGCTCTAATTGTTGCAAAATTGTTTAAATTATTCGCAATGTTGAACATTTTTAGGAGAAATAGTAACGTATGTGGAAAAGATAGATTATTTTTGCATTAATAAAAGCTAATAGATACTTACAACAACAATAAAATACAGGTATTGTTACCTGTAGATACAGCATAGAAAATGGAAGTCACAGAGAAGACGATAGACATTGACAACATACTTAAAAGCAAGATGGGTGGTAAAGCTCGCTAT
This sequence comes from uncultured Prevotella sp., assembly GCA_900548745.1. Lineage (GTDB taxonomy): Bacteria > Bacteroidota > Bacteroidia > Bacteroidales > Bacteroidaceae > Prevotella. The sequence continues at coordinate 4,309 of URLQ01000096.1, read as the reverse complement.
GTGCCGTCGTTGCTTACAAGGTGGCTGAAGCACATCATACACCAGGATGAGGTGAATGCTTTCCTGTGGGACAGCCGTGCACATAAGGGTGTAGAGTGGCTGGAAGATTGTGTCAAGTATCTTGATATGACCCTGAAGGTTGAAGGCATGGAGAATCTGCCGGACAAGAACGACGGCAGACTGTATACTTTCGTAAGCAACCATCCGCTCGGTGGAGTGGACGGCGTGGCGCTCGGAGCTATAATAGGCAGACATTATGACGGTAAGTTCAGATACCTCGTCAACGACCTGCTGATGAACCTTCCGGGACTTGCACCCGTGTGCATTCCTATCAATAAGACAGGAAACCAAAGCCGCAACTTCCCGGCAATGGTGGAGGCTGGCTTTGGAAGCGACAACCATATGCTCATGTTCCCTGCCGGACTGTGCTCGCGACGCATAAACGGAGAGATACACGACATACCGTGGACCAAGACCTTCATATCCAAGAGCGTGGAGTATAAGCGTGATATCGTGCCGATACATTTCGGTGGACAGAACTCCGATTTCTTCTACAATCTTGCCAATATCTGCAAGAGGCTCGGCATAAAATTCAATATCGCCATGCTCTTCCTCGTAGACGAGATGTACAAGAACGTTCATAAAGAGTTCAGAGTGGCTATCGGAAAGCCTATACCATGGCAGACCTTCGACAAGAGCAAGACTGCCAAAGAATGGGCACGCTATGTGGAAGACAAGGTTTATGAACTGTAATGCAATATAGATAACGAAGAACATACGGGCATAGCCCACTAAATATAAGAAAGCTAAGATGGAACAAGAGATTATCCAGCCAATTGACAAGGCTCTGCTGAAAAAGGAACTTACGCAGGAGCGTCAGTTGCGAATGACAAACAAAAGCAATAACGAAATCTATGTCATCACAGCGCACAATGCGCCCAATGTGATGAAAGAGATAGGACGCCTTCGTGAGATCGCTTTCCGTGAGGCTGGCGGTGGCACGGGCAAGAGCATGGATATAGACGAGTTTGACACCATGCCAAACTGCTATAAGCAACTTATAGTCTGGAATCCGGAGGCAGAGGAGATAATCGGAGGTTACCGTTATATTCTTGGAACGGACATCGATATCGACAAGAAAGGACAGCCTATACTCGCCACAAGCCACATGTTCCATTTCTCCGACAAGTTCATGAAGGAATATATGCCGCAGACCATTGAGCTGGGACGCTCCTTCGTGGCTCTGCCATACCAAAGCTCCAGGATGGGTGCAAAGAGCCTTTTTGCTCTCGACAACCTGTGGGATGGACTGGGTGCGCTTACTGTGGTGATGCCTAACGTAAAGTATTTCTTCGGCAAGATGACGATGTATCCGTCGTATATCCGCAAGGGCAGGGATATGATACTGTATTTCCTGAAGAAGCATTTCGACGATAAGGAGAACCTCGTAATACCGATGGAACCGCTGAAAATAGAGACTGATCCAAAGGAACTGGAGGCTCTTTTCTGTGAGGATGACTTCCGTGCAGACTACAGAATACTGAACCGCGAAATCCGTAAGATGGGTTACAATATCCCTCCTTTGGTGAATGCCTATATGAATCTCAGTCCTACAATGAAACTTTTCGGCACGGCTATCAATGATGGCTTCGGTGATGTGGAGGAGACAGGTATCCTCATCGCCGTGGATGAAATCCTTGAGGAAAAGCGCATGCGCCATATAGACTCTTATATAAAGGAGCATCCTGAGGCACTTGAGATTACAAGTGGTGCCAATCCTATTATATATAAGAACAAGTAAACGGACGCTTATTTTGCTGCTTTGTATTATAAGCAGCAAAAGATTATAAAGAACAGCCACCGATAGTATGGCTAAATCTATACTATCGGTAGGCTTATACCATTAATCTTCTGGTAGATGTCGAGGGCATATACATCGGTCATGCCGCTGATATAGTCGATAACTGCCATTATACGGGTTTCAAGATCTGGAGAGGTGATGTCGTACTGGCTGCTGACACGGCTTATAAGCTGACGGGAATAGAACCTGTCGGGGTGTACGGCAGCCTCAGTCATTATCTCCATCAGGGTTTCCATAATCTTGAAACCGCTCAGTTCCACGTCGAGCACAGGTTTACTCTTGTAAATTTTCTGTATTGAAACTTCCGTACATCTCTTGTAGGCAGAATGTTGAGGCTCCGGTATATGGTCTATCAGACAGCCTTGGAAGGTGCCGTTGAGAATATCTTCCTCATGTTCGATGAAAGTATGGGCACATACATTCTCCAGCTTGCCAATGGCGCAGGCTCTCATATAGATTACTTTCTCGTTGTCATCGGTTATTCCCTCATCTATTATGCGCTGTTCAATACTGTTTCTTATGGTTTCATCGAAGAATCCTAACAACAGCTCCTTCGTTTTCTCGAAAGAGAGAATCTTCAGCTTGTGGGAATCCTCTATATCCATTATCTCATAGCAGATGTCATCGGCAGCTTCCACAAGATATACCAGCGGATGTCTTGCATACACAAGCGGCTCTCCTGGCTTTGACTTACATAAAATGCCCAATTCATCGGCAATCTTCTTGAAGGTGTGGGCTTCTGTATTGAAGAATCCGAACTTACCGTGGCTTCCTGCAAGGCTCGACTCGTATGGGTATTTCACGATGGAGGCAAGCGTGGTATATGTCATTACGAAGCCACCGTCTCTTCTTCCCTTGAATCTGTGGGCAAGCAGACGGAAAGCATTTGCGTTTCCCTCAAAGTGGGTTATGTCGTCCCATAGCTCCCGGCTAACCTGTTCTTTCAGATAAGACCCTTTCCCTTCGGTAAAGAAAGTCTGTATGGCCTTCTCTCCACTATGACCGAACGGCGGATTACCCATGTCGTGGGCAAGACAGGCCGTGCTGACGATAGTTCCTATTTCCGGAAACAAGGTGTCGGCAAGTTCCGGATGCTTCTTCGTAAGTGCGGCGGCAACATCATTTCCGAGCGACATTCCCACGCTCGCCACCTCCAGACTGTGGGTAAGGCGGTTATGTACAAAGATGCTGCCGGGCAGAGGAAACACCTGGGTCTTGTTCTGCATACGGCGGAATGGTGCCGAAAATATTAGACGGTCGTAGTCACGTTTGAATTCGCTACGGTCGTCATGTCTCTCAATGTGTCGTTCCTCTTGTCCGAGGCGCTTGTTGGAAATAAGTTGTTGCCAGTTCATCATAAGCGGGAAATGATTTTATAACTGCAAAGTTAGCAAAAGAAAAAGAAAAGTATTACTTTTGCCCATGCAAATATAAAAACTTTTATACAAATGAAGATATGTGTGTTCTGTTCGGCCAACAGTAATATAGAGCCGGTTTACTTTGAGAAGACAAGAGAGTTGGGAGAGTGGTGTGCAAAAAACGGCCATTCCATCGTGTTTGGCGGTTGCGATATGGGTCTTATGGAATGTGTCGCCGAGGCAGCATATAGCAATGGCGGCATGACGATAGGTGTTGTTCCTTCGAAAATTGAGGAGAACGGTCATGTAAGTCCTCATCTCTCGGTAGAGATACCATGCGACAATCTCAGCGACCGCAAAGATCTCTTGCTGTTGAAGAGTGATATCGTGATAGCTTTGCCTGGCGGCATAGGCACTCTCGATGAGATATTTACCGTAGCGGCGTCTGCAACGATAGGCTACCATAAGAAGAAGGTGATACTTTATAACATCAACGGTTTTTGGAACTCCCTCATTGCCTTGTTGGATGATTTGCAGCAGAAGGGCATGATTCGCGGCGACTGGCACCGTCATATCGTGGTGGCTAACAGCTTGGAGGAGATCAAGAATGAATGTAAGGACTGATTACATAAAATATTCTCTCTTTTGTCTTGCCATGCGGAAAAGACAAAAGAGAGAAGTCCGTTTTTTCGGTGTTATGTTTTTTATTCAAATATAATTCATAAGCGATATGGATTATATTTGTGATGTTATATGAGAATAGTTCGGGACAAAACAATTTAATGATTGATTTTTGGTTCATCCGGAATATGTAGTGATAGGATATCTAAATGAGCATTAACAAAAACAATAAAAACACCCGATTAGCAATTTCAAAGACAACAAGAACCATTTTAGATTAAACAACATAAGCAAGCGACAAGAATGCATAAACAAACGCATAGTCTGTATAAATATCCAGTTGGTATAGTACGTCAATACACGTTGATTATGACAATCACGCCAAGCCTCTATAAGTACGCTATTTTGTCATCATTTAGAAATTCGGTAACTTTCCCATAGAAAGTCCGTAACTTTCTCATAGAAATTC
>URLQ01000095.1 GCA_900548745.1 uncultured Prevotella sp. | reverse complement strand
TGCCCCGGGAAGCCAAGCAAGACAACACCTGCTGCACGATAGCTTGCCCCATGAGAGCCTTGTGACATCCAGTTCGTCACAGCAAGATTCTGTACCGAAGCATAATCTTTGTTGAAGATGCCTTGCTGAACTTCTCTGAGTACTCCAAAAGCATTTGCATTATAGTTTGTGTTCGGTCCCTGATCCCAAAATGTATCTTCGTTGAGTTGGAGCGTATCACATGCAACACTACCAGAGTGCATAACACCAAGGCGACCGTTTCCTAACGGTAGAGCTTCTTCCCAATAACCTGCAGGTTTGTTGTACCATAGATGATTCTTGCTCTCTATTACAGGAGCTGGTATCGGATCGGTATCGGCAGTGATGAAACTGAACGTCAAGGCTTTCGCAAGTACATTACCCGAAAGGTCACTTACAGTTTTTTCCGGTAGTTCAAAGTTATATGTTGCACTTTTGTCAAGAGCAGAATAGCTGAAACGGATTACATTGCCGTTTACTGTTGGAGCAAGCTTGACAACATTGTTTGTATTTGCATTCGTAAGCGTAGCCTTAGTTCCATCCGCCACATGCACACTCTCATCAAAGTTCAACGCTATGGTTCCTGTTGTCACGACATTATTCTCACTATCCTTTGGACGACTTGACACTAATACCGGTGCCTCATGGTCGTCAGCAAGTACATTTACATATTTCAGATTGTAATTGCTGTTCTTCGTGGCACTGACAATAAACAGTCTTACTATCACATTATCCTTATTGTCGGCATCCAGAGAGTAAACAGCGTCATTATATGTATTCCAATGACTGCCGCTGACATAGTCTTCAAGCGTTGTCCATGTCGTTCCTCCATCAACGGAATATGCCACACCAAAATGTGTGGAACTGCTTGACCCGTCGCCTATAGCAAAATTAAGTTTCACGTTGTTCAAGTTTACAGTAGGGAAACTCATTTCAAAATATTGGTCATGCTTAGTAGCATCACCATAGTTTTCCTTTTGTGTAAACTTATCTATTGAAGCTGTGTTCAGACGCAAGACATAGCTATCCTTACTTTGCTTCACTTCCCACTTGCCATCGCTTGTCTTTAGCGAAAGCTTATAGCTTGACTGTACTCCCGAACATGTGTTCGGCAGAAACACGGGTTGTTTACTCTTCCATGCGGTGTTGCTTATCGCTTGCCAACCACTACCATCCGGTGTGTAGGTCACAACAGTTCCGCTGCTTGAGGTTTCCCATCCCTCCGAAAACACCCATGACGCAACAGCTGTCTGTTGCGCGTGGCTGATAACAGGATTTGCAAAGGTAAAAGCCCAAAGCATCAGAGCCACATGAAATAAATGACTCATCATTCTTTTCATAATTTTACGTTTTAATTGTTTTTTAGATTATATTTTTATTCCGTTAAGATGCCGCAAAGGTAAAAAACAAAGAAAAAGGCTGTGCGGATTATCGTTTTTTCAATGGGGAAAATCGTATAAACGAATTAATATCCTATTCCAAGATACAGATTATCTAAAGATAAAGCAAAGATCTGATCAAGTTTAATCCCAATCGGTCATTAGACCGTTTAGGGTTAAAGTGAGAGAAGGGATATGTTCTTCTCATTCACGAGTCTGAGGTTCTAATCAAAACAGACAGAAGAACGAGAGTGTATCAAAAGGAAAAAAATGATACACTCTCTTGTGAAACGAAAAAAGATAATATGCTATACCTTATTTATATATAGCAGCTGTCAATTACGACAAACAAGCACAATCTCCTGTCCAGCCTCTGTCGGTATGTCGTAAAGAACAGTTTCCGGCAAAAATGTTGCCGGTATTTTTGATTTATCCTTAACTATAGGAGCAGGCATTCTATATGGTTGCATAAGAGGATTGGTGTTGTCGCCATCTGCAAGACGCAACGATGTTCCATCAGCCATTTTTAAAGGAGTTGCCGTACGCAGACGCAGATTGCCACCTACCTTACTTTTTATCTTCAACAACGTAACTTTTCCATCAGTCCAATTCAAATCGGTTATCTCAAATCCGCCACGAGTACACAGTCCTTTCACTTCACCATTCTTTTTCCATTCGAGAGGCAGAGCAGGCAAGATATGAATGAACCCGGCATGGCTTTGTACAAGCATCTCGGCAATTCCTGCACAACAGCCGAAGTTGCCGTCAATCTGATATGGTGGATGAGAATCAAACATGTTTGCATAAGTTCCTCCATCCATATCTCTAATTGTGGAATTTGGATTCTTCAACTTTAATTGATTCTTTATCAGCGTCATTGCATGATTGCCATCTAACATTCGTGCCCACAGACACACTTTCCATCCCATCGACCATCCACGGCTTGCATCTCCACGTCCAACAAGACTTTTATGCACACCTTGATAAAGGTCGGTATTATCATACGGTGACACCTGACTACCAGGGTAAGCACCCCACAAATGTGACAAATGACGATGACCAGAGTATTCCAGATCCCAATCTTCCTGCCATTCCTGCAACTGTCCATATTTTCCGATTCGCATTGGAGAAATCTTATTCCGCAGTTTATCTATCTCCTTTGAGAATGCTTCATCTATACCAAGAGTTCTTGCTGCGGTGGATGTGTTTTTCAGCAAGTCATAAATCATTGCATTATCCATTGTTATGCCTTGAAACACAGCACAGTTCTGACTTTTACCTTTGTCATCTGTATATTTCCATTTACCAGGATGGTTTTCTGGAGATACAGACGGACCGGCAACCATATATCCTGTCACACGGTCCTTATACAAAAAGCCTTGATAGAATTCCGCCGCTCCTTTCATCACCGGATAGTATTCTGCAAGGAACTTCTTGTCGCCTGTATACAGATAATGTTCCCATATATGCGAGCAGAACCAAGCATTACATGTAGGCCATACAGCAGCAGAAACATAATCAACAGCACCCGTGGCACGCCACAGGTCTGTATTATGATGCAACGTCCATCCTTTGCAACCATACATCTTCTCTGCGCTCTGTTTTCCTGTCTCACTAACATCCTTAACAAGCTGCAGGAACGACAGATGGCATTCTGAAAGATTCGTTACCTCAGCCGGCCAGTAGTTCATTTCCACATTAATATTTGTAGTGTATTTAGAATCCCATGCCGGATATTGTCTTCCGTCAGGATTCCATACGCCTTGCAAGTTTGCTGGTTGAGAACCAGGTTGCGACGATGAAATCAGCAAATATCTTCCGAATTGGAAGTACATTGCTGCAAGCGAAGGATCCGACACTGTAGAGAATTCCTTAATACGAGTTTCTGTATCCTTTGCGCTTTGCTCACGATTATCTCCTAAAGAAAGCTTAACTCTGTCAAACTGTTCTTTATATTTTGCCTCATGTTCACTAAGAGCCGTTTCGTATTTTTTATTTTGCCAAGCCTCAACAAACGACAGAGCTTTTGCCTTGGCATCTGCCGAGATGTCTTTATAATTAACGAAATTCGTTGCGGAACTAATAATCAAAGTCACGTCGGTTGCATTCTTCACGTCAAGAGTTGGGACAGTCTGTGAATCAACCGTTGCAACTGTTTTTACGCTTTGCGTTCCACTTTTAACCATTCCATCATTATCTACAATACGAATAAATGTGTAGCATTCCAACTTGCATGGGATATTTTCTTCACTTTCCTTTCCTGGAACTGAATGCACCAACAACGTATTGTCATCATATATAGATGAGGTACATTTTATACGAGCAGTTTTCTCCGGTCCGACAAACGACGTTATGAAATCAAGCTTTCCTGCCTTACTTGCAGTCAGCCGTACTACAGTAACGTTGTCTTTAAACGATGTGAACACCGTTCTTGTATATTTTACTCCTTTACATTCATAACTAACACCTGCTGTTGCATTCTCCAAATCAAGCCATCGCCTGTAATTCTTTACAGTTGAAGGATGCTTCGTATTACCGTTTTTTACCATTTCATCGACAAAAGTCTGCCCTGGGAACGTCAACAAAAGCCTCCCGACAGATTCATAAATCTGTCCATGGCTTGTCAGCGACTTATCTGCGACAAGATATTTCAATGCAAGTTTCTGAGCTTTAACATATCCTTCTTCAGTACCGCTTTGTATACCATCACGCATCTGCTGCAGATACGCCAGACAATTCTTATTATAATTATTATAAGGTGAACCGCTCCAGAAGGTGTCTTCATTTAACTGAATCGTGTCCTGTGCAACAGAGCCGGAAACCATTGCAGCAAGACGTCCGTTGCCAAGCGGCAAGGCTTCTTCCCAATATGACGCAGGCTTTGGATACCATAGGCGCAGATTATCCTCCGCATTCATAGGCGCTGCAATAGATGCAAATACGGCTCCAAGCACTACGCCTTTAATTGTCTTTCCAAGATGTTTCATTAATACTATCATTTATTTTGTTATTAAATTTGCTTTTTGCAAAATTAGTTGTTACTTCAAACACTTAAGAGGATTATATTTTTTTGCTGGTTGAAAATAATCTTCACATTGCAAAAAAAAAGGAAATATTCACACGAAAAGGTGGAAAATACACAACAGTAAAAGATTTTAAACCTCAAAAGAAAATAATCCACCTTCCTTTTTTTAACAATCCTATATATTTGCAGCAAATATAATTAAATTTTAACAATACATATATATGAAACATCTCAAACTAAAGAGCAGATCCATTATTATCGTGCTCGTACTAACCATTCTGAATGTACTAAATGTACATGCACAGAACAAGAATGTCTCCGGAACAGTGCTTGACAATTCCGGTCAACCCGTTATCGGAGCAAGTATCGTCGTTGTCGGACAATCAAAATTAGGAACCGTAACCGACATTGATGGAAAATTCTCCATCGCAATTCCTGCAACGTCAAAAAAAATAGAGGTAAGCTATATTGGAATGGTAAGCCAGGTAATTGAAGCAAAAGCCGGGACACCAATGAAAATAATCATGAAGGACAACATGAAAGACCTTGACGAAGTTGTTGTAATTGGATATGGAGTTGTAAAGAAGCGTGACTTGACCGGGTCTATGACTTCTATTAAATCAGAGGACATCGTTGCAACTCCTACGACCAACGCCCTTGAAAGTCTACAGGGAAAAGTCGCAGGTCTCGATATGACCAAGTCAAGCGGACAAACAGGCTCCGGACTTTCATTTTCAATCCGTGGCAACCGTTCTTTGAATGCTTCAAATACTCCTCTTATAATTGTAGATGGCATACCATACGGAACCGACATTGATATCAACCCTAATATAATCGAATCAATGGAAATCCTAAAAGATGCTTCATCAACAGCTATCTATGGTTCAAGAGGTGCCAACGGTGTAATTCTCATAACAACAAAAAAAGGAACACAAGGCAAAACAAAAGTTACATACAACGGATACTACTCTACTAATTCCGTGGCTGCATATCCAGAAAGAATGAACTTGCAAGAATGGGCAAACTTCAAACGTGAAGCTTATAAAGCGGACGGACAATGGGCAAGCGAAGCTGACGATGCAAAGATATTTGGTTCTGCCTACGATGCAGTGAAAAGCAACCAAGACGTAGACTGGGTTGACCTCTTGATGAAAGACGGAAGCCAGACATCACATTCTATAAGTATATCTAATGGTTCTGAAAAGACATCGTTCAACCTTGCGTTCGAATATATGAAGGAGCAAGGACTTGTGAAACTTGACAATCTCAGCAGATACAACACTACTCTTGGCATCTCACACAAGGTGACAAAAGACTTCAAGCTCAATTTCAACATGGTATATACGTTCCAGAACCAAAATATACGACGCGACCCATTAAACCGTGCTATATACGAGTCACCATACGGTGATGTATACAATGAAGACGGCTCGATAAACCCTCTGCCGTTCAATGACGGGCAGACTATCAGCCCTATAGCAGAAGAGGCAGCGGGAGTCTATAAAAACAACAGAAGGACAAGTCATCTTGTGGGAAATATTGGAGCGAACTGGAACATTATCAAGAACCTGACACTGACTTCTACATTCGGCTTGGACAGAAAGGATGTCAGAAACGGACACTTTGCCGACCAGTATACTCATGACGGAGCGGGCGACTATTCTGTTGCAGACGCTACCAATGAGACAGAAATGAATTGGTCGTGGGAAAATACTCTTAACTACAATTTCAAAATCGACAAACATGATTTCAGTGTGATGGCAGGAAATGCCCTCTATCAGAATGAGGCAGAGACTTATACCGGTTCAGGACACGACATCATATCTCCAAGCATGCTCTTCTACAACCTTGGCGCACTACAGAACAGCCAGAAAATAAGCAGCAACTACATAAAGACAACAATGGCTTCGTTTTTCGGAAGAATAAACTACAAATTCAATGAAAAGTATCTGTTGACCCTTACATTCCGCGAGGACGGTTCATCTGTATTAGCAAGCAAACACAAATGGGGTTTCTTCCCTTCTGCAGCGTTTGCATGGAGAATGAAAGAAGAAAAATTCCTCAAGGATGTTGAATGGCTTTATAATCTGAAGCTGCGCCTAAGTTATGGTATATCTGGAAACAGTGCCGTTTCTGCCTATCAGACACAAGGCGGACTGGGAAAGACAATGTACTCGTTCATAAACAATGGTGTTGAAGGCGGTGCATACGGATACTATCCGGCACTGACTCCTAATACCGCACTCGGATGGGAAAAGACCGCAACAACAAACTTCGGTATTGATTTCGGATTCCTAAACAACAGAATCAGCGGTTCTATTGACCTATACTACCAAAACACATACGACTTGCTGATGCAGAAGAAAGTACCGACTTCTACAGGTTACTCTATATCATGGGACAATATAGGCAAGACGGAAAACAAAGGTGTAGAAATTGTGCTCAATACAGCAAATATAGTAAATAAGGATTTCAAATGGAACACAGACTTGACTTTCACTCTAAACAGAGAAAAAATCAAAGAACTTGCAGATGGATCAGACCGTGACATCAACAATGGATGGTTTGTAGGACACCCTATAAAAACACATTATGGACTGAAGAAACTTGGTATCTGGCAACTCAACGAGACTGAAGAAGCTGCAAAATATGGAGAGAAACCAGGTAGAATAAAGATCTACGACAAGAACAAAGACTTCAAAATTGATAATGACAACGACCGTGTAATCCTTGGTTCGGAAGTTCCTGATTTCGTAATGGGAATGAACAATACTTTCAGATACAAAGACTTTGACCTCAGAGTATTCATGTACTGGAGACAAGGACAGACTCTGCACGCAGAAGCGGCAGGATATGGTTCTTTCAGAAACCAGGGTGACCCAGGACTGAAGTTCAACTACTGGACCGAGGACAATCCGACAAATGACTTTCCACGTCCAGAGAAAAGTTTCTCAAGCAGCGACCCCCGACTGGAATCTCTCGGATATGTAGACGGTTCTTACTTGAAAATCAAAGAGATTACATTGGGATATTCTTTGCCAAAAACATGGATAAGCAAAATAAACGCCTCAAAAGTCAGAGTGTATTGCTCATTGAAGAACTTCTTCACATTCAGCCATTTCGACAACTATGACCCTGAACGTGGAGGCTCTCTAAGCTACCCGATGACAAAACAGGCTGTATTTGGACTAAATGTTGAATTCTAATAATTTCTATTATAACTATGAACAAAATATATAAATGGTGTATCATGGCATGTGCCGCGACAACACTAAGCACTTCGTGCAGCGATTTTCTTGAAGAAGACAACAAAAGCGGACTTACCGCTGACACTTTCTATAAGACAAAGTCTGGAGCTGAAGCTCTTGTAAACTCTTGCTACACCCCACTGAGATTCTGGTACGGACAAGAGTATGCGATATCCATGACGGAATTGGGTACCGACATCTTTACACGTGGAAACGGATGCGGACAAGCTGAACTTTCTGATTACAACAGTTCGTTACAAGGTTCAAGCACTGCTATAACCAAAGAATGGGAAAGACTGTATTCTGCCCTAAACACTTGTAACTCTGCAATAAACAGACTCCCGACATCTGACCTTCAAGCAAACGAAAAAGACATACGACTTGGCGAAGCACACTTCCTACGTGCATTATATCTATGGCATATCGTGGAAACATGGGGCGGAGTATATCTTACTACTGATGAATGTAAATCGCCAAGCGGATACGTCACACGCTCTTCTGTGGAGGACTTCTATAAAACCATCAATGAAGACTTAAAAGAAGCTTTCAGCAAACTGCCAGAGACGACAACCGACTATGGAAGAGCAACGAAAGGTGCAGCAGAAGCACTTATGGCACGTGTCTGTCTGTATACCGGTGACAACGAAGGAGCGTTGACACACGCTAAAAATGTTATCAACAACTACGGATACGAGTTGGCTGGTGACTATAAAGAACTCTGCGACATCAATACCTGCAACGAATCGAAAGAGAATATCTTTGTATGCGTATATGACAAAAATGAAATCTTCGGAACATCAATCGAACAGGGACCAGACGGCAATGCCATCATTTGGAGAAAGCCAGGCAATAATCCTGTACACTTGTTCTGGGTCATGTGTTACGATCAAGTCCTCGACAAAAACGGCAAAAAGCCAGTCACACGCTCTATCGAATATGGTCGTGGGTTTAACAGATATATGCCGACAGCATATTATCTCGACTTATTCAACGAAAAAATAGACTCCCGTTATGATGACATATTCCAACAAGCTTGGATTTGCAATAACAACAACAGTTCTTATATAGCAAAAGGTGACACAGCTATTGTATTCACAAAATACAGCATGAGTCAGGAAGAACAGGACAAGCACAACTACATCGTGATTGACCGCGACAAGGTTTACAATGCTGACGGTTCCATCAAGAACCGCGTACAGAACGTTACTTTCAAGAAATTCCTTGATCCAACCCGTGAATCCGTAAACTATACAGGAAGCAAACGCCATGGTGTCATCCTGCGACTTGCCGAAATGTATCTCATTGCAGCAGAGGCAGAGTTGAATATGAACCATAAAAAAGAAGGCACTGAATATATAAACCAAATCAGACGGAGAGCAGGAAAAGAGGGACATAAGGCCGAAATGGAGATTTCTCAGGATGAACTTACTCTCGACTTTATCCTTGACGAACGAGCAAGAGAACTTGGCGGAGAACAGCAACGCTGGTACGACCTGAAAAGAACAGGCAAATTGCTTGAGCGTGTACAAAAGTACAATCCTGATGCTAAGGCAAACATAAAGGATTATCATATTCTACGCCCTATTCCTCAGACACAACTTGACGCAGTAATAAACAAAGAAGAATTCAAACAGAATACAGGCTATAGCGGGAATTAGGATACAAGATAAATTCCCCATTACAAATTACTGTCAATGATTTATATCGAAGGCGTCCGGCTCGATGGAGCCGGACGCTTTTATGTTATAAGCCTGCATACCTATCAACGGGCAACGTCTTTCTTCTTCTTGTTTACCTCGATCTTATCGAACGCACCGTAACATCGGCAATGCACATGGCTGCCATGATTTCCTTGTCGGTCTTGCCGATATGCTCAAGAATGAGGAAGAATTTGTATTTGGGCGATATTTCATCGTACGACGTTTCAAGTTTATCCACAAACTCCACGTCGGTAAGACGGTAGTATTCTATTACGATTTCGAAGTCGTGCTTCTTCCACAACACCGTAGTCTTGCCCCTTTCCGTCACATCGGAGAACAACTGATAAGCACGGTTCAACGTGTCGCGGTGCCTGTCGAGCAGTCTCTCCTTACGGCGGTTTATGGCCTCTATCTCCTTTCTGTTGTCCAATCCCTGACGCTCCAGGTCAGCAACCTGACGCTCATAGCTGCTGATAAGCATCTGATCCTTGGCAACGGCAGCCTTCATATTGTAGGTCTTGTACCGTGAATAAAGGAATACTATCACCGCAAGCAGAGCAAGCAGCACAACTGCCACCAAGCTGAAAGTAATTTTACGTTCATACTCCTGACGCGAAACATTGACGTCAAATTCTGATTGTATCGCCTTTACGTTATCAGCATCGCGCTTATTCAACAGACTATCTTTCAACTCCACCAATCGCCGAGCAGTAAGTGCAGCACTCCGATAGTCTTCATTCTTCATATGAAAAGACAACATAGAATACAAGGCCTGCCCTTTTGCCCGCATATTGTCAGACTCTTCAACCTTCCGCCACATAGATATAGCATACTTCGCTTTGCCTTCATTAGCATATATCGCTGCAAGATTAACGTAAGCCTCTTCTATCGGCCGCACTTCGATAGCCTTTTTAAAATAAGTCTTGGCAAGTTCCGGTTTGGTATGCATCAGATATACTCCGATATTGACCATTATATACGGGACATCTTTCTGCGGACACTTCTTTACCAACTCCATACTCTTCTTCAGATAAAAATCCGAACTGTCCTTCATGCCAAGGCGATCATATAATGCCACCATATAATTATAAGCATTAGCAAGCCAGCTTGCATTCTTCATCCGTTTCGATACATCTGCAGACTTCAACGAGTATTCAAGTGCAGCCCGATTCTCTCCAGCCTTTTCATTAACCATTACAAAGCCACCATATATCTTATGCTTCAATGCAAGGTCTTTGGATTTTCTTGATATAAATTCCGCCTTCTTTAAATCTATTACGCTTTCCCTTATTCTTCCAAGGTCGTATGAAGCCATACTCTTATAATAGTAGGCAGAAGCAAGCTTGTCACTGTTCTCAGTACCTTTGGAATATACTCGAATGGAGAATTCTATGTCCTTCGTCGTTTCTATAGGCTTGTATAACCGATACTTCGACTGAGTATCCAACAAATAATAATATGCAGAATCATCCGTTGACCGTAAATTTTTCTGCGGAATGGCTTGCAAACAATTGTAAGCAGAGTCCACCATTCCTTTGCCGAGCAGCGAGTCTATCTCAACAAGAGATTTGTTTGTCCTGCCGTCATTGGTACAACCAACAGCCAACAGTACAAAAAAAATAATAAGATACGTTATTCTATTCATTGCCAGTTGAATGTCTTTATATACTATAACATGTGCAAAGTTATCATTTTTTAATCACAAAAAAAAGTATTACCAAGCCTAATATTAACAACCGACAAAGAAAAATTCAATATCGCCAATGTTGCATTTCGATATACAGAAGCCGTTGCAACAAACTTTAAAAACAGCGCAACGCACTAACTACCAACACATTACAATAAACCACCAACGCAACATACGGGTAAAAAAAAACATAAAAACCTAAAATCCGCAACTATCATCCAATACACGATTAAGGGTAGATTTATGAGT
>URLQ01000094.1 GCA_900548745.1 uncultured Prevotella sp. | reverse complement strand
GGAAAGCGATAGCAGCCATAAACGTCGTAGCGCTCACCGCAAGTCGGCGTATGCTGCGGCCCGTCTGCCTCGGCAAGGGTGTCGCCCGACAACAGGTTTACGGCTACCTTCCACTTGTCAAAGAGGAAATATTCCATCATCTGCCGCCACGACTCTATGTTGCGTTTGAAGTTGTTGAACTTGCGGTCGGTGGTATTGAAGTTCTGATACGTTATGCCCTTCGTATGGAAATAATATACGAGGCAGTCTTCCTCCGTACATTTCCTGCGGATAAACTGCAGGGCCGGATATTCAAACTTTCGCGGATCACGGCTGTCGGAAATGATTTCCAGCTTCTCGTCGTCGCCAACAATACGCCTCAGTTTCTGTATGTCCCCGTCGTGGCGCGCTATGATGCTCACGCAGAAGCGGGTCGTGGCGGCAAAGAGTCCGCTCTCCTTCAGGTGGCGGATCTGCATCTCCACCATCCGCTGCCAGTCTTTATCGCAGAAGATATGATATACTCCATATACGGGAAGCGACGTTTCGGGTTGCTTGTCCCATGCCGAGAGGTCATACTTGCTTGTCGTATGGAACAGCGTATCTCTGAATTTATCTATTATCGTATACATTATTCAAGAAAAATAAATGGTGTTGTATAGATGGAGGACTTACTCCTACCTATACACTTGTTCATAACCTGCCTGCATCTTTTCTACCGAGAAATGCTCCCTGACGAAGCGTCTTGCCGTCTGAGCAAGGGCTGCCCGGTCGGCATGGGGGATGACTTTACGGAAGATCTGCATATACTCCTCATGACTGTTGCCATGAGCCGTGAGCTGCCAGCCGGCAGGAACGGTCTCGTTAAGTCCTTTGCAGTCGCTGCAGACCACGGGGAGTCCGGCGAACGATGCCTCGACGGACATCAAAGGCAAACCCTCGAATTCCGACGGCATGAGCATATAGTCGAACGAAGCGAGATAACGGGAGATGCCGAATACGGGGTTGTGCAACGACACATTGGGGAGCGTGCCGAGCTGCGCATCCACAAGATTCTGCAGCTTTCCGCCTCCCACGACATGGAAATGATACTCCGGCATATCCTGCAGCTGTCGTATTATATATATAAGGTGGGAAATTCCTTTCTGCTCGTCATAGCGACCGGCAAAGAGTATGTTCGTCTTGCCGTCTACGAGGAAGGGACATCTCTCCTGCCGCACCTCGGGTACTCCATTGTATATAATAGGTGGCACGCTGCCATACTCCCGGGTGTAACAGTCGAGAACGGATTGCGATATGGCGATATTGGCATTGTTACGCTGATAGAAGCGTTCCACTTTCATGCCAAAGCGCTTCAGTCCGGTCCACAGACATGTGTTATGGATGGTTCTCACTATGCGGCAGCGCTTCTGCAACCACGGGAAGACTCTGAAGAAAGCCCACAGACACATATCAGGGGTCTCCGTGTGGGCATGTATCACATCCGGGCGATAGCGCAACCATATATAAAGGAAGCGCAACGGGAAGAGCACGGCTGCTATCCTCTCTGCCATGAAATGATAATGGAAACCTGGCATCCATGAGCGGTGGCAATGTACTCCCGCACTGCGCAATTAGGCAAGGAAGCCATCGGTGAAATCAGAACTGCCTCTGAGGATTTCCACTATATGATATTCAAAATCCTTGTTTTCCGACTTCGCTATATTGGCTGCCACCCGCTCCGCACCGCCAAGGTCGAAATGGGAAATAAGATGAAAGACGCGCTTCTTCATCGCTCATACTTCTTTAACACCTGCGCCACTTCCGCAGCGCAACGGCGGTCGTTATACATCTGTTCTGCAAGCTGACGGGCACGTTGTCCCATCTTCCGAGCCTCATCGGGATGCTCCTGCACATAACGGATGGCTCTTATCCAGCCCTCCTTGTCGTAGTACGGCACGGAGATGCCGCATTTCTCTTTGTCAAAGTCTACCGGTATCTGCGGATTGCGACTGCATATTATAGGCAGTCCGAAGGCAAGGGCCTCCACGACGGTGGTCAGCCCTACGGTATATTTTGTCTCAAGACAGCAGATTACTACACATGCTGAATGATAAACCGTGGCACTGAGATTAGCCTGCTGATAACCGGACATGAAATGAACGTTCACATTATCGCGGACTTCCATATTGCGGAACATCTGCTCATAGTCTATACCGCAGTTGTTCTTATTAAGGTATATATCAAGCCGGGCATCCGTCTCGTTGAATGCCGCCACGAGGGTTTTCATGTCTCTCCTCTCCCTGCCTGTAGATATAAAACCGACATGCTGGTCTGCGGGATATTCTTTCATGATACGGTCGTAGTAGTCCATGTCGGCTCCCCAATGCCCTACATGCATCCTCTCCTGCCGTGCCTTCTTCGTCTTCAAGGAGTCATCATACAGCTTCTGGGAGAAGAAGAACATATCGTCGATACCACGATAGAACAGTCTGCCGAGCCATTCACGCCACTTCTTCTTTGGTGTTATTATAGGTTGGTGGTGCCAGATGACAACAGGCTTGCGAAACAGTCCTAAGGCTCGCAGGAATATCACCAGCTCCAGAAACTTATAGTGGGTGGCATAAACGGCGTCAATCTTGCCATAGTTCTTCAATATCTGCCACAACACATATACTGCCGCCCTCAGTCTGCCGCTGAAGTCACGGTGCTTATGCATTATCATGTCGATGCCATGCTCCCGCAGATGGGTGGCACCATACAGAAAATGTCCGGGAAACTGTCCCTTTTCCCATTCTCCATATATATATTGGGTATCTTCGGTATGATAAAAATATATTCTCATAACTGCAAATATACGGCTTTTTTCCTTACCGACATCCATAACAACAGAAAAAAACAACTAATTCATCAACAAGGAAGCCTGTCGCTCGACAGGCTTCCCACAAGATATATAAAGTTTTAGTTTTTGATTATATTGAAGTTCTGTGTGGTAAATAATAGTTTTTATTCGTGGGCAAAAATACGCCTTTATATTGGCTTCTACTTTAAAAAAGAGAAAAAGTTTGCAACATAATTACTTGTAAAAAACAATAATAATTTTACAAATCGGTCAATTTTTCAAATGAAATGACTACATTTGCGTTACCTAAGCGTCAATAAAACAAAATCCATGGATTTGGATATCACGTAAACTACATTTAACCTATATGCTTGAAAAGTATTTTGCCGAACTAATACAATGCGCAGGAACCGTATATCTTGCGATTTCGATATTCATCGCACTTATAAAAGCTCCGTCTGACGAGACATATAAACCATACAGAACTGCTAAAGGGCTTCTGGCTGCAGCATTTGCAGCAATGGCTCTGAATCTGTTTGCATGGTGCATTCTTACAAACAACGACTGGACACAATTCAATTACTATATCGCAAGCACAGACATTATTCTGTTCTATCTGGAAGATGTGTTGCTGTGTTATGCCTTCTGTACGTTGCTCAACAGAAAATACATAACAAAGCGACGACTGGCTATTGATACCTCTCTATGGACAGTAACGACTGTCATAGCTTTTGCTGCCACACTCGACAGTATGACTGAATACCGGAACATCTTGACTCTGGTATCATTGGCTCTTCTCATAGCGTATATAGTAAGGTTCATATACAGCTTCTACATACAGTACTTCCGCAATAAGAATGTGCTCGAGAATTATTTTACCGACGACATGTTGCATTTCGCAAAATGGATTAAAAGAAGTGTGTGCCTGCTGTGCCTGTCGTGGTGCATTGCCATCACGACAATGTTTGGGAATATATACTTTAACTGGCTTTACCAGTTTTACGTAATATCACTGAACATATATATTGCGGTAAGCTTCATAAACTTCTCAAGACCTTACGCCAAACTGTCTACTGCCGACACCGAGTCTGAAACGACCAACATGAGTATGATGGATTGGGAGAAAAAGTCTGACGACACGTCAAAGCCTTTAGGAAAGAAGCTTGAAGCATGGATAGGAACGAAAGCTTATCTCTCACAACAGTTCACGATAGAAGACATCGCGACAATTCTTGGTACGAACAAGAACTATCTGTCGTATTATATTAATGAGAAATATGGGGTAAACTTCAGTGTCTGGATTTGTAAGTTGCGCCTTGCTGAAGCAAAAAAGCAAATGCAGGACTTACCGAACAAGAAACTTGAGGATATCGCATTTAGCGTAGGATTTTCTTCTGCCTCCTACTTCTCCAAGGTGTTTTCTCTTCATGAAGGTATATCACCGGCAAGATGGAGACAGAAGAAAATTAAAGACGAGTAGATTTTTTTGCAAGTTGACGAGTAGACAAGTTGCAAGACTAATCTACTCGTCTATTTGTTTTTTGTCACATCACTTCCTTTCCTGAAAGGATTACCTTCCTGACTACAGGAGTGGTGTATGCATAAGGGATATAGCTTATTGATGGTATAGGGTCGGTGATAAAGACGTTTGCCACCTTTCCTACCGCAATACTGCCATAGTCTTTACTCTCGCCCATTGCACAAGCTGAGTTTATCGTTGCAGCATTAAGAGCCTCTGCAGGCAACAGACGAAGCTTTATACATGCCAATGACACAATAAACTTCATGTCGCCTGACGGGGTGGAACCTGGATTATAATCACTTGCCACGGCAACAGCAAGGCCGGCATCTACCATCTGACGCACCTTTCCATAAGGAAGGTTCAAGAAGAATGATGTGCCTGGCAATACGGTTGGCATGGTTGAAGTGCCACGCAACAGCTCTATCTCCTCTACCGTCATGCTTTCAAGATGGTCTACCGACAAGGCTCCATGCTTTACACCAACCTCTACTCCACCCGACGATGCAAGCTCGTCAGCATGAATCTTTGGCATCATACCCCATTTGCTTGCTGCCTCAAGAATACGGGCTGTCTCTTCTGGAGTGAAGAAACCTTCGTCGCAGAACACATCTACATAATCTGCCAGATGCTCTTTTCCTACTTCCGGAATCATCTCGTTAACCACAAGATCTACGTAGTCCGGTTGTGAATATCCTCTGCCTACAGCATGTGCACCAAGGAAAGTAGACTTGACCTTCAGAGGTGTTGTTTCCTTGATTCTCCTTATTACGCGAAGCATCTTCAACTCATCCTCTGTATTAAGACCGTAGCCGCTCTTTATCTCAACACATCCTGTTCCCTTTCTTATTATCTCATCCACACGGCGCATGGCACTGCTATAAAGCTCATCCTCTGAAAGGGTATGAAGCAAATCGGCAGAGTTCAATATACCACCGCCGCGCTTGGCTATTTCTGCATAACTGAGTCCACAAATCTTATCTACGAACTCTCCTTCACGGCTTCCGGCAAATACGATATGTGTATGTGGGTCGCACCATGATGGCAATACGGCTCCTCCACCGGCATCTATCGTCTTGTCGGAAGGAATACCCTCCGATGGCATCTCCGACATCTTTCCCCAGTCCTTGAAACGAGAGTCTTCTATCAGAAGCCATGCGTTTTCAATTGTTGAAAACTGCTTCATCTCGCTACCGCAAAGACGCAACTTCTGTTCTTTATCTAATCCTGCAAGGATTCCTATGTTTGTTATCAGCAATCTCATAAGTAATCATTTATAAAAACTGTAAAACGGCTCATACAGCTCGGACAGCCATGACATTTCTCCATATGCGATATAGAGAGGCATGAGTTGTCCGCGGTGTCTGAGCCGTCGTAATAATTTAAGCTATATATAATTTATAGCGTTCTACCCTATTCGTTGTTTCTCAAGAATTCTATAGAATGCTGTATATGAGGATACATAACCTCATCGTTCACAATAAACGGAACAACCTTTCTATATTTCTCAAAGATAGCCTCAACAGCAGGCGATGACTTCAACGGTCTGCGGAACTCAAGTGCCTGAGCTGCGTTGAAGAGCTCTATTGCAAGCACACGCTCCACGTTCAATACTATCTTATACAACTTGATAGCTGCATTTGCACCCATGCTGACATGGTCTTCCTGACCCTGAGATGAAGGGATGCTGTCTACTGAAGATGGTGTTGCAAGGCTCTTGTTCAAGCTTACCACTGAGGCTGCTGTATACTGTGCAATCATGAAACCGCTGTTCAAGCCTGGCTTAGCGACGAGGAAGCTTGGCAAGCCACGGGTTCCAGATATGAGTTTATAGATACGACGCTCCGAGATATTGGCAAGCTCGCTCAACCCGATAGCCAGGAAGTCCATTGGCTGCGCAATAGGCTCACCATGGAAGTTTCCGGCAGAGATAATCAAATCCTCATCCGGACATACTGTCGGGTTGTCGGTAGCGGAGTTGATTTCTGTGTCAATAACCGACTTTACGTATGCTATAGTATCCTTTGTTGTTCCGTGTACCTGTGGTATGCAACGGAATGAATATGGATCCTGCACATAATCCTTTGGCTTATCAGCAATCTCACTGCCCTGAAGCAACTCAAGCATGTGAGCTGCTGTATCGAGCTGTCCCTTGTGAGGACGAACCACATGTACAGCCTTTGTGAATGGTGAAAGCAATCCGTAGTAAGCATCCAGCGACATAGCGGCAATCTTATCAGCCCAATCGCTGAGCTTCTGTGCGTTAAGCAATGACCAAACGGCAAAAGCACTCATGTTCTGCGTACCGTTCAACAGTGCGAGACCTTCCTTTGAAGCTAACTGTATTGGCTCCCAGCCATGAATCTTCAGAACCTCGGCTCCGCTCATCACTTTGCCTTTGTATTCTACTTCGCCCAATCCTACAAGCGGCAAGCTCATGTGAGCCAGCGGCACAAGGTCGCCAGATGCTCCGAGTGAACCTTGCATATATACGATAGGATATACGTCATTGTTGAAGAAATCCACCAGACGCTGCACGGTGTCGAGCTTACTGCCTGAGTAGCCATAGCTGAGTGACTGTATTTTGAGAAGCATCATCATCTTAACGATATCGTTAGGCACACGGTCGCCCACGCCACAGGCATGCGACATCATAAGATTAATCTGAAGCTGGGCAAGCTTGTCGGCATCTACCGACACGTTGCACAATGAACCGAAACCGGTAGTCACGCCATATACCGGCTTTGTGGTCTCGGCAATCTTCTTGTCAAGGTATTCGCGGCAACGTATGATGCGGTTCTTTGCATCATCGCTCAACTCCAGTTTATAACCATTATAAACGATCTCACCTATACGCTCGATGGTAAGATGCTCTGCTGAAATCTTGTGTATCATAGAATGTGATTATCTTTAGAATTTATTTATTAGTTCATCGTCAACGATATTTGGCATCGTCACTTTAAATCCAGGAGTGCGCAACATCTCTCTTTCAATGCTGCTCATAGAGCCGCCATTGCGCGCCCAGCTACGGCGTGCTATACCGTTGTTCACATCCCAGAATAGCATTTCACGGATATGACGTGCTGAATCATCATCACCGTTGATGACCATACCGAAGCCTCCATTGATAACTTCTCCCCAGCCTACGCCACCACCATTGTGGATTGATACCCAAGTGGCACCACGGAAAGAGTCGCCGATGACATTCTGCACTGCCATGTCGGCACAGAACTGCGAACCGTCATATATATTGCTTGTCTCACGGAAAGGAGAGTCTGTACCTGACACGTCGTGGTGGTCTCTGCCCAGTACTACAGGCTTGCTTATCTCTCCTCGCTTTATTGCTTCGTTGAAGGCAAGGGCAATCTTTGTTCTTCCCTCGCAGTCGGCATAGAGGATACGTGCCTGGGAACCGACAACGAGATGGTTTCTGCCAGCCTCGCGAATCCAATGGATATTGTCTGCCATTTGTCCCTGGATGTCTTCTGGTGCGGTAGCCTTTATCTCTTCCATAACCTCTGCTGCTATGCGATCGGTCACTTCAAGATCCTTAGGATCGCATGATGTACATACCCAACGGAACGGACCGAAGCCATAGTCGAAGAACATCGGTCCCATGATGTCCTGAACGTATGACGGATAACGGAACTTGCCGTCTGCTTTTACTATATCTGCTCCGGCACGCTTTGACTGCAGGAGGAAGGCATTACCGTAGTCAAAGAAGTACATTCCCTTCTCTGTAAGACGGTTTATCGCTGCCACCTGACGACGCAAAGACGCCTGTACGAGTTCACGGAACTTCTCAGGCTCGTCTGCCATCAAGCGTTTTGACTCTTCGAGAGATACACCTACTGGATAGTAACCGCCTGCCCATGGGTTATGCAATGAGGTCTGGTCACTTCCGAGGTCAACATGGATGTTCTCATCCGCAAGACGCTCCCACAGGTCAACGACGTTGCCTACGTATGCCATGCTCACCGTACGCTTGTCTGCAACAGCCTTGCGGATTGCCGGGATAAGCTCATCGAGATTATAATGTAGCTCGTCTACCCAACCCTGGTCATGACGCTTCTCTGCTGCAAGTGGATTGATTTCTGCTACCACACTTACTACGCCGGCGATGTTTCCTGCCTTTGGCTGTGCACCTGACATACCGCCAAGACCGGAAGATACGAACAGCATTCCATGGATATCATTAGGTTCTCCGTCTTTCTTCATCTGCTTGCGGGCAGCGTTGAGCACCGTGATGGTTGTGCCGTGAACGATGCCCTGCGGACCGATATACATATAAGAACCGGCTGTCATCTGTCCATACTGACTTACGCCGAGGGCATTCATGCGCTCCCAGTCGTCTGGCTTCGAATAGTTAGGAATAACCATACCGTTTGTAACAACCACTCTTGGCGCATTCTTGTGTGAAGGGAACAAGCCCATCGGATGACCGGAATACATCACGAGGGTCTGTTCATCTGTCATCTCGCTAAGATATTTCATGGCAAGACGATATTGTGCCCAGTTCTGGAAGATGGCACCATTGCCACCATATATTATAAGCTCGTGAGGATGCTGAGCCACGGCTGGGTCCAGATTGTTCTGAATCATCAGCATGATGGCTGCCGCCTGCTCCGACTTATGTGGATAGTCGCTGATAGGACGGGCATGCATCTCGTAGCGAGGACGGTAGCGGTACATATAGATACGTCCGTACTCATGTAGCTCTTCCATAAACTCCGGTGCAAGCTGCTCATGCAGATGCTTTGGGAAATAGCGCAGCGCATTGCGCAAAGCAAGACGCTTCTCCTCCGGTGTAAGGATATCCTTGCGCTTTGGGGCATGGTTTATATCCTTGTCATAAGGCATCGCCTCCGGCAGTGTGTCGGGGATTCCGAGTCTTATCTCTTCTTGAAACTGTTCTTTTGTCATAGTATTCATTATATTATTTATCTTTTTCTACAGCTGATTAGCCATTATTTATCACCTTATCGACAGCCGCTGTTATCTCCTTCTCTTCCGCATTAGCCTTTTCTATAAGCTTGTCTGCCTCTGCGATAAGGGCGTCTGCCTTAGTGCGGTCTTTCAGTGAAGCGGCATTGATCTTGACATTCATTCCTGCGCCAAGCACTGCCGCACGTGCTGCGAGAGCACCCACTCCGGCATCTGACACACTGTTAGGATTACCTTCCGCTACCATCTGACGGCAAAGCTCAAACACTCTCGATGAAGCCTTCATTGTCTCCAGAGGCACTTCCGTTGCAAACAGCGTTGCCTGCTGTATTGCCTCTGAACGCAAAGCCTTCTCCTCGTCTGTCTTCTTTGGCATGCCGAATGCTGCCATGATACGGTTGAACGCCTCTGTATCCTCGTCAACGAGATGCAGCAGTTCTTCCTGAATTTCCATTCCACGCTCTGCCCATTTTGCGAACTCATCCCAACGGTCGTCCCAACCAGGCTTATGACTTGACAAGTTTGCCACCATAGTACCAAGCGATGCTCCCAAGGCTCCCATATATGCAGATACCGAACCTCCACCAGGTGCCGGACTCTCACGTGCTGTCTCATCAGCGAAACCTTTTACTGTAAGGTCTACAAGCTTGTTCTGCTTCTTGTCTGCCTCAAGCAGATATTCTACTACTTTCTCTTCTGGCTTGAAAGGACGCAGGTCTTCGAGTCCCATAGACTTGATGGCGATCTTCAGAATGTCTTCTTTTGGTATACCTGCTGAGCGATGCTGCTTCTCAAGGAAATACTTACCAGCCTCAAGGAGTGTGCGCTCTGGGATAAGTCCTACGATTTCAGTACCTGTAACACGCAATCCTCTGTTCTGAGCACAACGGCACACCTCGTCAAAAGCCTTATGCAGAGGAGTCACATTGATATTCGTGATGTTCATCGACACCTGTGCGATGCCGTATTCATCGATAAACCAGCCGATGGCTTTTGTTCCCTTCAGAGTACCGGGCTGCATAACGACCTTACCGTTCTCATCCAGTTTCTTCTTTCCTGTAATAGGATTCCCCTCACGTACCGGTCTGCCCTTCTCCCTGACATCAAATGCGATGGCATTGGCACGACGTGTGGAAGTACTGTTCAGGTTATAGTTCACTGCAATAAGGAAGTCGCGTGCACCGACAGCAGTACAACCGGTACGTGCCACCTGCTCGTCAAAAGGACGTGCTCCGAAATCAGGAGCCTCTTTCTCGTCGTTCATTCTTTCTGCAAGTCCTTCATACTCTCCCTTTCTGCATATTGCAAGATTCTTTCTTTCAGGCTTCAAGGCTGCTGCCTCATAGCAATAACATGGAACTGAGAGTTCGTCGGCAATGCGCTTTGCAAGCTTTCGTGCAATCTCAGCACACTCTTCAAGTGTTATTCCGCTTACCGGCACGATAGGAAGCACGTCGGTAGCTCCCATTCGTGGATGCGCTCCATGATGGTGGCGCATGTCTATAAGCTCGGCAGCCTTTGCCACTGCCTTGAATGCTGCCTCAACGACATTCTCTGGTTCACCCACGAAAGTCACCACTGTACGGTTGGTAGCTTCACCCGGGTCAACATCGAGCAATTTAACACCTTCTACACTCTCAATCTGGTTAGTAATCTGTTTGATTACTTCCAGGTCGCGTCCTTCACTGAAGTTAGGTACGCACTCAACAATTTGCTTAGACTTAGCCATGTTTTTCTAATCGCTAAATTTATAGTATTTATTTAAGACTTTGTTACTTTTGGGCAAAAGTAGACAAAATTGAAATATTATGCAAGTAAATCGATAGATTGTTGAGTTCAAAGAATAAATAAAACCTAAAAAACACCGCAATCTCAGTCTTCAACGAGACGTTAGAACACAAATCAGAAGTCTGTTGACGAAGAGACAAGTTGTCAACTTACAAAACCGAACTCATCATCTACTTGCAAGACTTGAACCGAAATGAGTCACCGTTCTGAACCTCTACATAAGAACTAAAATACTTCACTCTCAATTAAATCCTTTACTGAATAACTTTACAATGCAGGAAAAGTGTTACTGAAACGCTTTACATTGACGTTTTCAGGTGCAATTTTACATATAAAAGACTTGTCTTATAACGCTGTAAAGAAACTAATTATTTTTGCCGAGATGCAAGAAAAACAAGCAAATGTTTTCTATTTTCAACGTAAAAATATGAGATAATTAGGCTGAAATATAATTTTAATGGAGCGAAACATCGTTTTTTTCATAATTATTATACAAAAATCATTCATTTTTAACGATAAATTAAACGCTTCGTTGTAAGCGTATCCGCGATGCAGCCTTTTTTTTAATCATTATGCTTTTTACCTTTGC
>URLQ01000093.1 GCA_900548745.1 uncultured Prevotella sp. | reverse complement strand
TTATCTGGAAATACAGCCACCATATGTAGTGAATGAGGCTTCCGGATATGGCACAGGTCAGCTTCCTGACAAAGAAGGACAGATGTACCATTGTAACCTCGATAACCTTTACCTCATCCCTACTGCCGAGGTACCGGTGACAAATATCTTCAGAGATGTTATTCTCGACGAGAAAGACCTGCCTGTCAAGCGTTGTGCTTATTCTGCATGCTTCCGCAGAGAGGCTGGTTCTTATGGTAAGGATGTGCGCGGACTTAACCGTCTGCACCAGTTCGACAAGGTGGAAATCGTAAGAATTGACAAGCCAGAACATTCATATGATTCTCTGAAAGAGATGCTCGACCATGTAGAAGGACTGCTGATAAAGCTGGAGTTGCCGTATCATATCCTCCGTCTCTGTGGAGGTGACATGAGCTTCACATCATCTATATGCTATGACTTTGAGGTATGGAGCGCGGCACAGAAGAAATGGCTTGAGGTTTCTTCTGTAAGTAACTTCGAAAGCTATCAGGCAAACCGTCTGAAGTGTCGCTATCGCAATCAGGAAACAAAGAAGACGGAACTCTGTCATACTCTGAATGGTTCTGCTTTGGCTTTGCCTCGTATTGTGGCTGCCATAATAGAGAACAACCAGACTCCTGAAGGAATCAGAGTGCCAAAGGCTCTTGTGCCTTACTGTGGCTTCGAGATGCTCGACGACAAGAACTTCTAAGATACAAATGTGGGAAGCAGGACGGCAGATAGCCATGTCTTGCTTTCCACATTATTAATTATATATATAGTCTTATTAACCCTAAATCACAATTCTGTATAATGCGGTTCATTATGTAATACTGATGGACTGCAACTATTGCATAATCATAAAAAACAATTCTGATATTATGAATAGAATAATACAAAAACAGCAATTTTCAGAAAAGGTCTTCCTTTTCAGAATCGAAGCCCCTTTAATAGCAAAAAGCAGAAAGGCTGGTAACTTCGTTATCGTAAGAGTGGATAAAAACAGTGAGCGCATGCCACTGACTATTGCAGATGCAGACATCAAGGAAGGAACGATCACGCTTGTCGTTCAGGAGGTGGGACTGTCATCTACTAAGTTGTGTCAGCTCAACGAAGGTGACTATGTAGCAGATGTCGTAGGACCACTGGGTAGCCCTACCCATATAGAGAACTACGGTACTGTACTCTGTGCCGGTGGAGGTGTCGGAACAGCTCCTATGCTGCCTATCATAAAGGCACTGAAGGCTGCAGGAAACAGGGTGCTCTCGGTTATTGCGGGAAGGAACAAAGACCTGGTGATCCTTGAAGATGAGGTAAGGGAGAGCAGCGATGAACTGATTATCATGACTGACGACGGTTCGTATGGAGAGAAAGGTGTGGTAACTGTCGGAATGGAAAAGCTCATTGAGCAGGAGCATATCGACAAGGTTTTTGCCATTGGACCTCCAATAATGATGAAGTTCTGCTGCAAGCTTACAGAGAAATACAATATCCCAACAGACGTATCACTGAACACCATTATGGTGGATGGTACGGGAATGTGTGGAGCATGCCGACTTACCATCGGAGGAAAGACAAAGTTCGTATGTATCGACGGACCGGAGTTTGACGGAGCTCTCGTTGACTGGGATGAGATGTTCAAACGAATGGGAACATTCAAGCAGGCTGAGAGAGAAGAGATGGAACACTTTGAAGAGCATATCTGCAAGGTGGAGGAAAAGCATGAATGCAAAACTCAGAACTCTGCGGAATGTACCTGTACAGAGGATGACAAGGCGTTTGCCGGTGAAAGTATGGATTCCCTTAAAGACCGTAATTCACAGTGGCGCACCGACTTACGCAAGGCGATGAAGCCAAAGGAACGTATGGCTATCGAGCGTGTGACGATGCCAGAACTGACACCTGAATACCGTGTTGCCCACCGTAAGGAAGAGGTGAATCAGGGTATAACACTTGCTATGGCACAGCGTGAAGCACAGCGTTGTCTTGACTGTGCAAAACCGACATGCACGGAAGGATGTCCTGTAAATATCGATATTCCGTCATTCATCAAGAATATAGAGCGCGGTAATATAATAGGTGCAGCACGTGTATTGAAAAACACATCATCACTACCTGCTGTCTGTGGCCGTGTATGTCCACAGGAGAAGCAGTGTGAAAGCCGATGCATGCATCTGAAAATGAACGAGCCGGCAGTGGCTATCGGATACCTTGAGAGATTTGCTGCCGACTATGAGCGCGAACATGGTGGAGGTGCAGCAATGAATGATGAGATAAAGAAGAACGGCATCAAGGTTGCTGTTGTAGGTTCTGGTCCGTCGGGATTGAGCTTTGCTGGTGATATGGCAAAGAGAGGATATGACGTGCATGTTTTTGAAGCATTGCATGAAATCGGCGGTGTGCTGAAATATGGTATTCCTGAGTTCCGTCTGCCTAACCATATCGTTGATGTGGAAATTGAAAACCTGAAGAAGATAGGTGTAAACTTCCAGTGCGACTGCATCATCGGCAAAACCATTAGTGTTGAAGAGTTAAAGGAACAAGGCTTCAAGGGATTCTTTATCGGTAGTGGTGCAGGATTGCCAAACTTCATGAACATTCCGGGAGAGAACTCTATCAACATCATGTCTTCCAATGAATACCTTACACGTGTCAACCTTATGGATGCCGCTAACCCGAAATCAGATACTCCTATAAACTTCGGAAAGAAAGTTCTTGTTATCGGTGGCGGCAACACGGCAATGGACTCTTGTCGTACAGCCAAGCGACTTGGTGCTGACGTTACTATAGTATACAGACGTTCAGAACAGGAGATGCCTGCTCGTCTTGAAGAAGTGCGCCATGCAAAAGAAGAGGGCATTAGATTCTTGAACCTGCATAATCCTATCGAATATATCGCTGACGAAAACGGATGCGTAAAGCAGGCTGTTCTGCAGGTAATGGAACTTGGTGAGCCAGATGCCAGTGGAAGAAGAAGTCCGCAGCCAATAGAAG
This sequence comes from uncultured Prevotella sp., assembly GCA_900548745.1. Lineage (GTDB taxonomy): Bacteria > Bacteroidota > Bacteroidia > Bacteroidales > Bacteroidaceae > Prevotella. Next base: position 8,717 of record URLQ01000093.1, on the reverse strand, counting down.
GAAAGACTCTTACCGTTGATGCAGACCAAGTGATTGTGGCTATCGGCGTTTCACCTAATCCTTTAGTGCCAAAGTCTATCGAAGGACTGGAACTGGGCAGGAAATGTACCATTGCCGTGGGCGATGACATGAGAAGCTCAAGACCAGAGATATATGCCGGTGGCGATATAGTAAGAGGTGGTGCAACAGTAATTCTTGCCATGGGTGACGGCAGACGTGCTGCCGAGAACATGGACAAGGCTCTTCGTGGTTCTTGATTCTACATAAAGAACACGAAGTGAATTGTGCATACAAGTTGTATGCCGAAGATATAAAGAAGGATTACGGGAGAGAATTTTCTCAAGCCGTAAGTCATAGCATCTGTCCATTGGAGTGCTGATTTAAACGTGCCAAGGACAATGCCTGAGGTAGTGCCGATGAGCAGCAGTAACATGCATGCCATCGGCACTATACTTTGACTGAAACTACTTGGAAACAGATCTCCTGATACACTGAGCAATATAGCATGAGGAACACATGTCAACAGCAACATGACTATAACGGCAAAGAGTAGTTCCGTGGCGGCAAGGAAAAGCGAGAGACGCTCTCTATAATGCAGTTTCCTACTCTTCAGTAAATCTTTGATGCACCTATTTACACCGCTTTTAGTGTATACTCCATAGCTTATGGATGCAAGAAGAAGCCATACAAGTGATGAACGTCGTAGATTGACAGCCGAATGTCCCAACAGCCATCTGACGCCTTCGCTACCAAGCAATGAGCGCACGGAACTGTCGGGAAATGCACTGCTGATAAGCCACGAAGAAAGGATAAGCAACAGTTCTGCCAGACAGAGAAGACATATTGTAATTGAAAACAGATTTTTTATTTTCTTTCTATTCATCATCCGGATGCAAATTCTCAATATCAAGGATTCTTAGTTCAAAAGCTCTTACTACAAGACGAGTGGCATTGACCCCTACCCTGCCGTTTCCTTTAGGAAAGAGTTTCTGCACGAGTTCATTCTGTCTCTTCTCCAGGCTCTTCACGCCGAACGGTATTCCTCGAAGATTAGTAATCTGCTCCTTTGTATATCCAAGGGCAAGGTGACGAAGGAAACGCTCGTCATATTCATCAATCTCATAGTTGACAAGAGCTTCCTGGCGCATAATCTGAGCTTTAACGTCATGCTTGAAACGTTCAAGAATCTTTGTCATTATAGGTTGGTTGAACACATTCTTCTTTCCAGACATCACACTCACTACATCAGCACGTGTCAGCATCTCGCCCGTCTTCAGTATTATACCATTACACCCTGCATCAAGAACATCTACCCACAGTTTCTCATTGAGAATCTCTCCTGTAAAGATCAGTACTTTTATGTCCGGATAACGAACATGAGTTTCACGACACAATTCAACACCGACAGTAGTTGAGCCGCCAAGTCCGAGATCAAGAAGAACAAGGTCTGGCTTGTTCTCATTCATCAGTTTCCAGTATGACGTTTCATCCTCTGCCGTACCAATGATTTTTGCTTCTGGTATATCAGATTTGAAGATTCCTTCTGTGCCTTTAAGCTCAAGAGGAACATCCTCTACAATTATTACTTTAAATTCTTCCATATTATATATTAGATTTTTTATTGTCATTATGTTTTGTCTTTTCATCTCCCAACACTCATAGTCTTATTCAATGTCAGTCTTTCCGACAATAAGGCAGAGTAAGTATTATCGTTATTGTCTCGTTGTCAAGTTGACGTGCCGTAATGCCGCATCCACAGAGATTAGTAGCGTTGCTTGTTTCTCTGATAATCTGCCGACATATCATGAACGGTATATTATCGATACATGGCATGAAGAAGTTTGACTGCCGCTTTTCTTGTACGACCTTATCAAGCATGACCTCTAAGCGTACGTAAGTATTCTGGACAGACAGCAACGAGCACTTGGGTACAACACCATTATTCTTCTTTTTAAGCAAGAAGAAAAGATAGTCATAGTAAGACTTGTTGCCCCAGACTATAAGTCTCCCGTCTGATAAATAATGTGAGATATCTACAGGAACACAACGCATGGATATATCATCCAACTGGCGGTGAAGCTGTTCTGAAAGGATTGAATACAATTCCTTGTAATACGTGATAAGATCATTTATCTGAACAAGAGCTTCATGTGCTGCATCAACAGTATTATTTTCCACCGAGATGCAATGGTTTATCCGTGCAGGATAATACATCGTCTCATGTTTGATAGTGCTCAGACAGTTTTCAAGGATATTGTTGCTTACATACAATCGGTCATTCTCAAACTGCATTTTCTTTACTTCATCTTTCAGAGATGTTATTGACGCACGCAGTGAAGATTCCTGTTCAGCAGCATCGGTCAGCACACTGATAATCTCTTGAAAGAGTGATGAATATTCATCTGCATATTTGTCTTTTGACAGTTGGGATATCTTCTGCAACTTCTCACAGACCGGAACTTCACTTTGAAGTATACTTGTTATAGAACGGTTATGTTCTGCAATGGTGTGTTTCTTTATTGCCCTTCTGTAGTATAGGACATAGCCAGTGGCAAGAAGAAAAACAAACAAGAGTACAAGCATTGCAATGGCTATATTCTTGTTTGTCTCAGACCGTTGCATTATTCTACAGTATTCACCCAAAGAATTGTCAGCAGACACTTCCTTGAACAGTTTTGTATATATATCATTATTATAATGGTACAAGTCCCATGAATGTAAGGCAAGAGCAGCAACGGCAGCCTCATTTCTAATGTCAAGTATGATGGCATAGTCCGTCTTCACACCTTTCCTGAACCATAGTATTTCGGCAGCTTCACCACTGTCGGGATTCATGCTCATCAATGGCAGTTTACCCGATGATGAACTCTTCAAATAGCAATCATTGAGACAAGTACGTGCGGAATCTACAAAAGCTATTGTCTTGGAATAAGCGCCATTGACATTGGAATAATAGGCGGAATCAGCAAAGGCTCTTGCCCGCTGGAGATTAAGGTCTGCAGCATAGCTCTTTCCAATACCACAGAACGTAATCATCAATGTTATAACAAGACGCATTGTTCCCTTTGGCAGACGGAAAGAGAACCGGCTGCCTTTACCTAATGAACTTTCAGCAGTTATCCGGCAAACATCAAAGATCTTGCTGACCTTACGGTACTTATCAAGAATACCACGACAATTGGAAAGGCCGAAGCCATGTCCGTTAGCTACCTTCCTGTTGAATACGTTGGTAAGTTGCTCTTCTGTCATACCGCAACCGGTATCCGTAACCGACACTTCTATATAATCATTATCTTCTCTCGCTACCACAGTAACTTTTCCACCAGAAGGAGTAAACTTACGTGCGTTATCCGCTATAGTATTAAGCATGAAGAGAGTCAGTATACGGTCGGCTTTTACAATAAGAGACGTAGGTTCAACTGTAAGTTTGATTCCTTGCATTAAAAAGACAGTCTTACTTCTATCAAGAATATCAAACAGTTCGCTTAAAGGAAAACTCTCTATATGCAGTCCAATATCCCCATGACGGAGTTGTATCCATTGAGTAAGAACAGCATTATATTCATCTATTTTCTCAGATAATTCCTTTATATATTTATGACGTTCCGACATGGTTTCTTCAGACTCCTTGCGATGAAGAAGTTTGTCCACCTCATTAATCATGCGGTCTATAAGTGGTGTAACGCTATCTACAAGAAATACTTTGGAACGATTATCAATATTTCTTCTCTCATTCTTGTCTATATCCAGAAGCAATATGTCACGAGACTCTTCAATATCTTCAATTTGTTCATTTAAATTATTGATATGCTGCAGGTTATCCTCTTTACATTTAAGTATTGCCTTATTTATATTGTCAGTATTGACTTGCTTTTTTGCTTCACGGCGCAGCAATAGTATTATGAGAATAAAAAACACAATAATCAAAACAATGATGCCGACTATCATCAGATTAAGTTCACCAGATGTGCTGTCAAGCTGTGCTGCACGGGCATCGAGTTCCATATCCTGTCGCGTACGCTCCTGCATGTCGAGATAAATATTGCGATTAGTGTCGCTGTCGTATTTGTCATTCATAGAGGAATATACGATACTCATCTGTTCTCGGATACTTGCAATAAGGTCTGGAGCTTGCTTCACCTGAGGCAGATGGTCAAAGATATAGTTCAACCATAGTATAGAGCTCCTATTGTCGCCAATCTCCCAAAAGCACTGGGCCAAGGTTCTTATGCTTCCAGCTGTCTGATAGATATCACCATAAGCGGTAAACATATTCATAGACTTTTGTGCTAAATATCCGGCAAGAAGACTGTCCGGCATATTATCTGTATTCAGATAGCCTATAGAAATTGGATTATTTTCAAGAAGGAATTTGCGGTTGTCACTATTTACGAAATGCTCACTGAGTGACTGCATGGCGTTTGCTTCCCAATAGCGATAGCCAAGTTTTTTAGACATCAAATAGCACTCAAGGAGCTTATCGTATTCTAACTGTAGAACACGCAACTTCGTTTTTCCTTCAATCATTCCACCACTGCCATACTGATACAACCAATTCAGATACTGGGCTGTGTCTTTCTGCATCAGTCCGTCATGACTTATCTTGTCAAGTTCAGCTTTGCCCTGACGATAAAGTCCTACATAATAAAAATAGGTGGACGTAACGAAGTGATATTCTGTTTCTGCATACAGAAGACGCCTTGCCATACGTTCATCAAGAATATCACGCTCTTCATTTATGCGTTTCATGCGCTGGCGCGCATGCTCCTTATAATTATAGAAATCCTTGTTCTTAGCCTTCCTTTGGCACAAACGCATATACTGAACATCGGCAACGAGAAGCTCTATCTGGTTGTCCGTAATATCAAGAACACTGTCAAGCTGTTTTGAGGCAAGACTATAATCCATCTTGGCAATACTGACGAAGGCAAGATTATTCAGCGCTTCTGCTTCTCCTGAATGATATGACGAGGATTTAGAAAAGGCTTGTCGGGCATAGACAAGTGTACTATCGATACTTCTATAATGATAAGTATAAGATATATCGTTTAGCCTGTCTACCAATTCTTTATCCGTATTCGAACAAGCTAAACAAAGACAAAGGCCCCAAAGGCATAAAATACCTTTGAAGCCTCTATTGAACAATTTATTATGAACGAGCCTTAGCAATGTAAGCAAGTGCTTCAGCACATTTATCAGAAACCTTCTTCCAGTCCTTAGCTGCAACAACATCTTTCGGGAAGAGCTTAGAACCCATACCTACGCAGTATACACCAGCCTTAATCCAAGATGTAAGGTTTTCCTCGTCTGGAGAAACGCCACCTGTTACCATAAGCTTTGACCATGGCATTGGAGCCTTAAGACCCTTAACGAGCTTAGGTCCAAGAACGTCACCAGGGAAAATCTTGCAAAGGTCGCAACCTACTTCCTGAGCAGCACCAACTTCTGATACGCTTCCGCATCCAGGTGTGTAAGGAACCAAACGACGGTTACAGATCTTTGCAATCTCAGGGTTGAACAATGGACCTACTACAAAGCAGGCACCGAGCTGAATGTAAAGAGCAGCTGTAGCTGGATCAACAACAGAACCAACACCAAGAGCCAACTCAGGACATTCTGTAGCAGCAAACTTAACAACCTCCTCGAATACCTCATGAGCAAAGTCGCCTCTGTTTGTAAATTCGAATGCACGTACACCACCATCATAGCAAGCCTTTACAACCTGCTTTGCTACTTCTGCATCTTTATCATAGAATACAGGTACCATACCTGTTTCACCAATCTTTTTCAAGACTGCCAATTTATCAAATCTTGCCATTTCTTTTTTTATTAAGTATTTCTTATAAAATATAAAGTCCGGATGGAACACTCTGTTTCTGTTCCAATCCAGACCTTATTATATATTAGCGCTGTACACGGCCTGAAGCATCACCACCAGCAAGGTTCTCAACCTCTTCCTTGCTCATGAGGTTGAAGTCGCCAGGGATAGTATGCTTCAAAGCAGAAGCTGCAACTGCGAATTCAAGAGCCTTGCCCTGATCCTCTGGCCATGTGAGAAGACCATGGATAAGACCACCAGCGAAGCTGTCACCACCACCTACACGGTCAATGATAGGCATGATGTCATAGTGCTTGCTCTGATAGAAGTCCTTGCCGTTATAGATAAGAGCCTTCCAGCCGTTGTGTGTTGCAGAGTACGACTCACGAAGTGTAGAAACGACGAACTTAAAGTCGAACTCCTTCATCATACCCTTGAAGATTCCATAGTAACCTTCGGCGTCAGTCTTACCGCCCTCTACGTCAGCGTCTGGCTTGAAGCCGAGGCAAAGCTGTGCATCTTCCTCGTTGCCGATGCAAACGTCAACATACTTCATCAAAGGCTTCATGATGCTCTGAGCCTTCTCTGATGTCCAAAGCTTCTTACGGAAGTTAAGGTCAACGCTGACAGTTACACCATGACGCTTAGCAGCCTCGCAGGCAAGCTTTGTCAGTTCAGCAGCCTTGTCGCTGATAGCAGGAGTGATACCGCTCCAGTGGAACCACTGTGCACCTTCCATGATAGCATCGAAATCGAAATCAGAAGGGTCAGCCTCTGCGATAGAACTTCCTGCACGGTCGTAAATAACCTTTGAAGGACGCATAGAAGCACCAGTCTCAAGGAAATAAATACCAAGACGGTTACCACCACGTGCAATAAAATCAGTATGAACACCATAACGACGCAATGCGTTAACAGCACACTGACCAATCTCGTGTGTAGGAACCTTTGTCACGAAGTAAGCCTCATGACCATAATTTGCAGCGCTGACAGCAACATTAGCCTCACCGCCACCATATACAACATCAAATTGATCACTCTGAATAAATCTCTTCTGACCAGGAGAAGAAAGGCGAAGCATAATCTCGCCCAATGTAACTACTTTAGCCATTTGTTATACTATAAATAAATTAATTGTTAAATGTAATTTGCTTTTTTCGTTCACAAAATTACTGTTTTATCTCCATTCACACAAAATAAATTGAAGAAAATGTCACTTTTAAGCAAAAATGAGTTCAACAATATGTATATTTTCATTTTTTATTGCTATTTTTGCAAAATAACAAAGAACATATATCTAAAATCACTTATATAATAAAATCGGGTAGTCAGCATTTTATAATATGGCAGAAAAAGTTAGGATTAAGGATATAGCCGAGAAGTCCGGTGTATCTGTAGGAACTGTTGACAGAGTTCTTCACAACCGTCCAAATGTTTCAAAAACGGCAAGGGAGAAGGTGGAGAAAGTGCTCAACGAAATCAATTACCAGCCGAATATGTATGCAAGTGCTCTTGCGTATAACAAGTCATATACTTTCTATTGTATAATACCAGAACACGACTCTGAAGCTTATTGGGAGGAAATAGAGGATGGAACAGCCAAGGCTTGTGAGACAAGACGTGATTTCCATATCAATTTGGAGATAATGTATTTTAAAAGGTATGACACCAAGTCTTTTTCGCAAACTGCCAAGGAATGTCTGGAGAAGAATCCTGATGGAGTTATTGTAGTGCCAAGTGAGACGCAGGTTACAAAGCACTTCTGCGAGATTATGCATGAAAGATCAATACCATTTATTTTGCTCGACTCATATATACCGGACCTCAATCCGCTGACGTTCTTTGGGCAAGACTCTTTCTGTAGTGGTGTGTTCGCAGCAAAAATGCTGATGCTCATTGCCGGACATGACAAAGAGATAATGCTGATGAAGCAGGTGAAGAACGGAAAGGTAGCCAGTCGCCAGCAGGAAAACCGTGAACAGGGATTCAGGCACTATATGAGTGAACACTTCCCAAAAGTGAAAATAACAGAACTGGATATTCCTGCAGAAGAATCAAAATTGGGATACGGTAAAAAACTTGAAGCCTTCTTCTCCACGCACCCAAACATACGCAATTGTATTACACTTGGTTCCAAAGCATATATCGTAGGTGAATTCCTGCTGAAGACAAACAGAAGGAATATACAGATAATGGGTTATGATATGGTGGAGAAGAATGCACAATGCCTAAGAAAAGGCTCCGTCTCTTTCCTTATCGCCCAGCATGCATACATGCAGGGATATAATTGTGTTGACTCGTTGTTTAAAGCTATCGTGCTTAACAAGAAAGTGGATCCTACAAACTATATGCCTATTGAACTGCTGACAAAAGAGAATGTGGACTTCTACAGAAGGACACAGCTTTAGAGCTTATGACTATTTACGAAACAAAACATCATTAAATAATATTATATATAATTCAAAAAGGAATATGAATTTATCTTCATTTATCAAAATCAACCCGGCAGACTCCGTGGTTGTATGTCTACGCCCGTTCAAAGAAGGCGAGACTATCACTGTTGACGGCAAGGACATAAAGGTTCTTCAGGACACTCCTGCCGGTCACAAGGTTCTTATCAACGACACCAAAGAGGGTGAGAACATCATAAAGTACGGCTACCCTATCGGACACGCAAGAGAAGACCTCGTTGCCGGTAGCTGGGTTAACGAGAACAACCTCAAGACTAATCTCTCCGGTACTCTTTCATACGAGTATCATCCAGTGAATGAAACTCTCAGTATCAAGAAAGACAACCGTACATTCAAAGGCTATGAGCGCAAGAACGGTGAAGTGGGTGTAAGAAATGAAATATGGATTGTTCCTACAGTAGGATGCGTCAACGGCATTGCAGACCGTC
>URLQ01000092.1 GCA_900548745.1 uncultured Prevotella sp. | reverse complement strand
AATGCCGAGCAGTTGTTGGTATTCTTTAAACAGATTCACCCATGCATTCAGGTCGGATGTACAGTTGTTGCAATGTACCATAGCCACAGGGCTTCCGTCAGGAGTCGTCACCATATCAATCATTTCGTATGGCTTGGACAGTTCTTTCTCCAATACAATCATAGAGAAGGATGATGTGCCTGCAGATACATTTCCTGTACGTTTCCTTACGGCGTTTGTCGCTACCATTCCTGTTCCTGCATCACCTTCTGGTGGGCATACCGGGATACCGGCTTGCAGATGATCTGAGATGTCAAGTCTTTTGGCTCCTTCTGCAGTAAGGGTACCTGCATCCTCTCCTGCAGAGAGAACTTGTGGCAGGATATCGTTAAGTTTCCAGCTATAGCCATAAGGCTCAACAAGTTTGTCGAACTTCTCTACCATGTCAGCGCAGTAGTTCTTTGTTGTAGAGTCTATTGGCAGCATACCGGAAGCATCTCCAATGCCAAGAACCTTTTTGCCTGTTATCTGCCAGTGGATATATCCGGCAAGAGTAGTAAGGTATGTGATGTCCTTGACATGCTCTTCTTCGTTGAGTATTGCCTGATATATATGTGAAATACTCCAACGGAGTGGTATGTTGAAGTTAAACAGCTTGGACAGTTCTGCTGCCGCCGCTCCAGTGTTGGTGTTGCGCCAGGTACGGAAAGGAGCAAGAATTTCCTCCTTCTCGTTGAAAGCCATATAACCGTGCATCATTGCACTTACACCAATAGATGCGAGGCGTTCTATTTCCGTGTCGTACTGAGCCTTGACATTGGCCCGGAGGTCTGCATAGCAATTCTGTACGCCGTTCCATATAGCCTCGATGCTGTATGTCCAAAGACCGTCAATGAGTTGGTTTTCCCACTCATGGCTTCCTTGTGCTATAGGGGTGTTGTTCTCGTCAATGAGTACGGCTTTTATTCTTGTAGAGCCGAACTCAATGCCGAGAATTGCTTTCCCTTCCTGTATCGTTTGTTTAGCGTTGCTCATAATCTTTGTTATTATCTAAGTGCCTTGTTGAGCATGTAATATACTTCGTTGATACGGAGATCGCGCTTTACGCTCTCAAATGTAGAGTTCTTGTCAATGTGCAGATATTCGATATCGAGCATCTCTGCATAGTCTTCCCAATACTCTGGAGTTATATCGTAAGAGAAGCAGCTGTGGTGTGTGCCGCCTGCGAGAATCCATGAACCGGCTCCGATTTCAAAGTTTGGCTGTGGAATCCATAGAGCATTTGCTACAGGGAGCTTAGGCAGCGGCTTTGGCTGAATACAGTGTACATCGTTTACAATAAGACGGAAGCGGTTGCCCATATCAACAACAGTTGCTGTAACGCCGTCTCCAACCTTTGAGTTGAATACCAGACGGGCTGTCTGCTGCTTGCGTATACCGATTCCGAGATGATGAACTTCAAGGCGTACAGGTTCGTCGGCAACAGCAATAAGCGGACATACTTCAAGCATGTGGCTCTGCAGTAGGGCTGAGTTCTCGCCGTCAAAATTCAATGTGTAATCTTCAAGGAATGAGCATCCTGTTGGCAGTCCTTGTGTCATATACCAAAGAGTGCGGTACAAAGCAGCCGACTTCCAGTCGCCTTCTGCTCCAAATCCGTATCCTTCAGCCATCAGACGCTGTGATGCAAGGCCTGGAATCTGGTCAAAGCCTACGAAGCCTTCAGTATCAGGATCTTCCCATGAGCCAAGGTCATCAAAGTTTGTTGTAAATCCTTTTGCTCCTTTTGCTTTCAGTATAGCACGTATTGCAAGTTCTGCTCTTGCAGCATTCCATATTTTCTTTTTCCCGATTTCTTCTCCAGCCTCGCAAGGAACAATTTTATAGAGTTTGTGATATTCCTCTACGAGTGCGTCTACATCTGCAGGTTTTACTTGTTTCCAATATTCCATTAATTCAGAAACGCAGCAATAATCTACGTGGTAGCCGAGAACCTGCTCTGCGCTGACCTTATCACCGTCAGTAACAGCAACATTGTTCATCTGGTCGCCGAATCGTATGATAAGCATGTCCTTGGCGTCGGCAACGGCAGCTGCAACGCGTGCCCATACCGCAATATGTTCCTGTGTCTTCTTGTCTTTCCAATATCCGACAACCACTTTGCGTGGCTTTCTCAGACGAGAGCAGATATGGCCAAACTCACGGTCTCCATGAGCACTCTGGTTTAGGTTCATGAAGTCCATATCCATAGTATCCCATGGAATCTCCTGATTATACTGTGTATGCAGATGAAGCAGAGGTTTGTGAAGCATTTGCAGACCATGTATCCACATCTTTGCTGGAGAGAAAGTGTGCATCCATGTTATTACGCCGACACATTTCTCTTCATTGTTTGCTGCCATCATGATAGCTGCAACTTCTTTGTCTGAGTTTGCAGTCCCCTTATATACTACTTTAATAGGGATAATGCCGGACTTGTTAAGACCGTCAACCATCTCTTGTGAATGGCCGTCCACAATTTTAACGGTTTCTCCACCATACAGAAGCTGTGCTCCTGTTATCCACCAAAGTTCCAAGTTCTCAAATGCCTTTATCATTTTCTTTTATTTATTGGTGTCCTATATAGAACGAGATGTTCCAATGGGACATAGTTATAACGTGATTTGTCTTGATTTATTTCTTTTTTTGTCCATAATATGCATTAGGACCATGTTTACGGCTGAAATGTTTCTCCACGAGCAAAGGATTCATCGTTGTCTGCGGGTTTACGCAGAATGAGATGAACGCCATCTTGGCAACCTGTTCCATTACAACGGAGTTGTATACAGCCTGGTCCGGATCCTTTCCCCAAGAGAAAGGACCATGGTTCTTTACGAGAACTCCTGGAGTATGAACATAGTTGATGTCCTTGAATCGGTTAACGATAACCACACCGGTCTCTTTCTCATATTCCGGCATCTGCTCTGCTGTCATGTCTTCGGTGCATGGTATGCAGTCATGAAAATAGTCAGCATGTGTCGTTCCGATGTTAGGTATGTCTTTTCCTGCCTGTGCCCATGCCGTGGCGTATGTGGAATGTGTATGGACGATACCGCCGATTTCAGGGAATGCACGATATAGTACGAGGTGTGTTGGTGTATCAGAAGATGGATTCAGATCTCCCTCTACAACTTTTCCTGTATTTATATCAACGACAACCATGTCTGATGCTTTCATCTTGTCGTATGACACTCCTGATGGCTTAATGACCATCAAGTTCTTTTCTCTGTCAATGCCAGAGACATTTCCCCATGTAAATATAACCAAGTTGTGCTTGACCAAGTCAAGGTTCGCTTGAAATACTTTTTCTTTGAGTTCTTCTAACATGTTTATTAATACTTATAGTTTGAAGCAAGGATCGTCTTCATATGCTTTTTTGTTGAAGCAATAGAGAGCGGCACCTCGTTTAGATGTTATTTTATCTATTTTGTCTGTTTTTTCTATAAAGTCTATAGTCTTGATTTTCTTACGGAAATTCCTCTTGTCGATTTCCTCTCCGAGAATAGCTTCATAGACATGCTGCAGCTGTGTCAGGGTGAACAGTTCAGGCAGAAGATTAAAGCTTAGTGGCTCTGTAGATATTCTTCTTCTGAGGAGCATGATGGCCTTTTTTACCATTTCGTTGTGGTCGGAATACATCTTTGGTAGCTTCTCAACGTCAATCCATTCAAGTTCGTGTTCTTCCTGTAGCTCTTTTGAATAGTCTTTTACATTGATAAGCGCACAGTATGCCACAGAGATTACTCTTTCTCCTGGGTCACGGTTTACTGCGCCAAATGCTCCAACCTGTCTCATGTATAGATTGTCAAGGCCTGTTAGTGTTTCCAGTGTTCGGTTTGCTGCCTCGTCAAGACTCTCGTATTCTTCAACGAAGCCTCCGTAGAGTGATAACTCTCCACGTCCTGGATCCATGTTTCTCTTTCCGACAAGTAATTTTAGCCTGTTTGCCTCGAAGCCAAAGATGATGCAGTCTACCGACACATACACCTTGGAATATTCTTTGTAAAAATCTGTCATTGCCGATTGCTTTTTACTCCGTCTGCCATGGAAGAATGGCAGACGGATGATATGTATTATTATATTAAGTGTTATTTTATCAAGTGTTCTTTTACCAGAAATAGATATAGAAGGCAACTGTGATGCCAAGTATTATGACACTGTTGATTACATCCCATTTAGTCCAGCTCGCCTTTGTCGCTGCTCTTTGTTCTGGAGTGGATGTGCCGAATACGAGTCCCTGAATTTTTTCTTTTGAAGGTGCTTCTGTTGCCAGACTCACGATGATTACCACAAGGCAGCATATGATGAGCATCACACCGCAGAAATACAACCAGTTGAAGTCAAAGAATACAGCTTTGAACCAGTTGTCTGCTGCATTCGTAACGTTGCTGTAATATACTTTGGCACCAAGACGGGTCAAACCGATGATGATACCGGCAAGGAGTCCCCACATGCCACCCTTTGCTGATGCTCTCTTCCAACATATACCGAGTAGGAAGGCTGCGGCAATACCTGGTGCGAGTACGCTCTGTACGTCCTGCAAGTAGTTGTACAGTACATTGCCCACGCTTCTCATGATAGGAATCCAGAGAATACCGAGAATTACAATAACCACAGTGGCTATCTGTCCAATGCGGACGAGAGCTTTCTCTGATGTCTGAGGACGAAGACGTTTGTAGAAGTCTATTGTAAACAGCATTGCTGACGAGTTGAACAAAGAAGCCAACGAACTCATAAGAGCTGCCAGAATACCACATACAACAAGACCCTTGAATCCTGCAGGTAATAGTTTTGCAACAAGGGTAGGGAAGGCGGCATCACTTATAACGTTTCCTGCTGCATCTACAGGCAAGAAGCCTCCACCGCTCTTTACATTCAATGCATATGCAATCATACCCGGAATCAGGAAGATGAATACAGGAAGGAGCTTCAGGTAAGCTCCGAAAATAGTACCGCGGCGAGCTTCTTTTTCGTTCTTGCCGGACAATACGCGCTGAACGATAAACTGGTCGGTACACCAGTACCAGAATCCGATTACAGCAGAGCCAACCAACGCTCCGAGCCAAGGATACTGAGGGTCGCGAAGGTCGCGCATCAGGTCTGTCATGTGGTCACCATATTGGTTAACCGGTTCTGCAGAGCAGATTGACATAACCTGCTCCCATCCTCCTACGGCTTTAAGTCCGAGAACGAGGATGATGATTGAGCCGAGGAGAAGAATCGGGGTCTGTAGAACAGAAGTGTAAAGCACACTCTTCATACCTCCAAATACTGTATACAGCGCTGTTATAAGTACGAGTCCTATAGCTGCAATCCAGAAGAAGTCTATTCCCCACAGTTCTTTTATTCCAAAAACCTGCTGAAACACAAGTCCGCCAGCGTATACTGTTACTGCAACCTTGGTTAGCACATAGCTTATGAGAGATATTACAGACAGGATAGTACGGCTCTGCTTGTTGTATCTTCTTTCAAGGAATTCAGGCATGGTATATACCATAGAGCGAGAGTAGAATGGTACGAAGACCCATCCTAAAAGCAGAATCATCCATCCTTGAATCTCCCAATGTGCCATTGCCATACCCGAAGAGGCACCAGCTCCTGCAAGTCCGATAAGATGCTCCGATCCGATGTTTGAAGCGAAGATAGATGCACCGATTGCTATCCACGTAGCATCTCGTCCGCCGAGAAAATAATCTGCTGAGTTGTTGTTCTTTTGACTTACAACCCATACTACAATTCCAATTAGGGCAAGGCAGAATATGCCTATCACCAACCAATCGTATAATTCCATATTTTTTTAAGTTTGTTAGGTTAGTTGTTATATTTATTTCATTATTTAATGCTGAATTTGTAAGCCACGTGACTGTGGTATTTCTCTCCTGGCTTCAGATAAGGTGAAGGCCAGTCTTTCTTGTTGGGAGAGTCCGGATATTTCTGGCTTTCCAGACATACAGAGACATGCTTCGGATATTTTATACCATGCTTGCATGCAATGCCTGTGCCCTGGAAGTTGCCGGTATATACTTGAACACCTGGTTCGTTAGTGTACATTTCAAGCAGGATGCCGGTTATTGGTGAATATAGTGACGCACAAACTTTTGTGTCGTCACCCTTACCGTCCTTGTATGTGTTTAGACACCAGTTGTGATCATAACCTGTGGCATTCTTTATCTGGTCGTATGTCGTGTCGTTTATCGTTTCACTTATTGCATGGGCTTTGCGGAAGTCCATAGGAGTGCCTTCTACCGATTTTATCTCACCTGTTGTCATATAGGTGTTGTCGGCAGGAGTGAAATTGTCAGCATTGACATAGAGCACCATGTTTGTTCCTTCTTTGGAAGGGTCGCCATTAAGATTGAAATAGCTGTGGTTTGTCATGTTTACGACAGTTTCCTTATCTGTCGTTGCATCAAAGGTAATGTCGAGAGTATTGTTGCTTAAAACAGTGTATGTTGTCGTTGCTGTAACCTTGCCGGGGAAATTGTTGTCTCCATCTGGCGAAACTATAGTAAGTATCAAAGTTGAATCGTTAGGCTGTTTTGCATCATAAACCTGATACATCCATCCTGAAGGACCTCCATGAAGACAGTGCCCGAAATTGTTCTGAGGCAGCTGATAGTCTTTTCCATTTACAGTCAGGTGTCCTTTGTTGATGCGGTTGGCATATCTGCCTACTGAGGAGCCATAGTCGCTTGGGCTGTTTACTGAGTCTGCATATTGTTTTATGTTGTCATATCCCAAAACAACATCCGTGGGTTTGCCATTCTTGTCTGGTACACATAAAGAAACCACACGTCCTCCAAAGTTTGTTATGCACACTTCCATGCCGTTGGCATTCTTGAGTGTATAGAGCTTTACAGGTTTGTTGTTGATAGTTGTGTCAAAGGCGGTTGGATTTAATCCTGATTCCGTCAACTGTGTCTTGCTTCCAGTGGTGCAAGAAACCATGAGAGCTGTAACCACAAGTCCTGCTCCCAAGAGAAGGTTCTTTAAGTATTTCATATAATTTTTTTATTAGATTTCCTGTCTTTTTTTTGACCTTGGTCAATTAATAGGTTTGGGATATGATTTTTGTATTTATCTTAATCCGTGGTAAAATTACGATTTATTTTTTGAATTACACTCATAATTTATAAAGAAATTTACGTTACAGTGTTATTTTACACCTTTTACAGGTTCCTTTATGTGTATTATTGCCATTTTTTAATGTTCAAATAGCAAAACGTGGTATTGTTATGTTTAATTTGCTTGGCTTTGTCTTTTGGAGTTAAAGTCCCTTTTTATTTTGCATGACCCTGTAGATTGTGTGTCGTATCTATGTGAATTTCATCAGTACTCTTAGGGAGATTATTCCAGTACTTCCGTGAGAGTACTGGAAAGAATATATTTTTTGTATAAATCAGAAAGATTTATAAATATAAAAAGGTGTGTGGAAATTTGATGGTTACTTTTCCTACACACCTTTCTTTATTGTTTCTTAGCAGATCTTTCGTGAGCCCTCGCTTATGACAACATCATAAATCTTTGGAGTCTTGCCATATTTAGCCTCGTATTTAGCTTTTACATCTTCGATGAATTTGTCGTGTAGTTCATCTTTTACGAGGTTGATGGTACAGCCTCCGAATCCACCACCCATGATTCTACTTCCTGTCACGCCGTTTTCTTTTGCTATGTCGTTGAGGTAGTCAAGTTCTTCGCAAGAAACTTCATAGTCCTTGCTCAGTCCTTTATGAGTCTCATACATTTTCTGTCCGACTGTTTCGTAGTCTCCGGCATTCAGAGCTTCGCACACTGCCAACACTCTGTCTTTCTCGCCTAAAACGTAAACGGCTCGTTTCATGTCTTCTTCACTTACATCGGCTTTTACGCTTTCGAGCATGTCCCAGTCGGCGTCGCGCAAAGTCTCTATTGTCTTGTCTGGATATTTGTTCTTCAATGCAGCTACGACATTTTCGCAACTCTTGCGGCGGTCGTTGTATGCAGAAGAGGCAAGCTCGTGTTTTACAACAGAATCAACGAGCACAAGTTTGTAGCCTTTAGGGTCGAATGGGAAGTATTCAAACTCGTGGCTGCGGCAATCGAGTCGCATCAGTTTTCCTTCCTGACCGAATACGCTTGCAAACTGATCCATTATACCGCAGTTCACTCCGCAGTAGTTGTGTTCCGTTGCCTGTCCTGCGAGAACCATATCCCATTTTGACACTTTATTGTCGCCGAACAGGTCGTTAAGTGCGAAGGCGAAGCAGCTCTCAAGGGCTGCAGAAGAAGAGAGTCCTGCTCCGAGAGGCACATCCCCAGCAAAGGCTGTATTGAAGCCTTTTACGTCAACGCCCAGCTTTTTCATTTCCTGGATGATGCCGTAGATGTATCTTGCCCAACTTGCCTTAGGCCCTTTTTCGTCGTTTATGTCAAACTCTACGCGGTCTTTAAGGTCAATGGAGTACGCCATAACCTTGTTTGTGCCGTTAGGTCTGATTTCGCACATTATACCTTTATCTATAGCTCCAGGGAAAACGAATCCTCCATTGTAGTCGGTATGTTCACCGATAATGTTTATTCTACCAGGAGATGCATAGATGTTTCCTGTCTTTCCGTCGAAGTGCTTGATAAATCTACTTCTTACATGCTCTATTTCCATAGTTGAGTAATTTTTATTGAATGTAATCAGTTAGTTGTTATTTTCTTGTTCCAAACTTATATATGGTAGTTTGTTTGTATTGCTGTCCCGGGCGTAGAACCACAGAAGGGAAATACGGATGGTTAGGAGAATCCGGGAAGTGTTGTGCTTCAAGGCATACTGCACTTCTTCTTGGATACGTGGCACCGTGTGTTCCACTAATGCCGTTTTCGAAGTTGCCTGTATACAGCTGCAGACCTGGCTCTGTTGTATATACCTCCATTGTTCTTCCGCTGTTCGGTTCATAGAGTCTTGCTGCGAAGCTGAGTTCGCCTTCCTCTTTTTTGTTCAGTACATAGTTGTGGTCGTATCCGCTTCCGTTCTTCAGCTGTTCATTGTCATCGTTGATTCTTTCTCCAATAGTTTTCGGTGTGCGGAAATCGAAAGGAGTACCCTCTACGAATCTGATTTCTCCTGTAGGAATACTCTGGGCATCAATAGGAAGATAGAAGTTGGCGTTTATCTCAAGTTCCACATTGTCCACTGTAGGTGTTGGGTTGGCAATACCAGCCAGACTGAAGAATCCGTGGTTCGTAAGACAGATAATGGTTTTCTTGTTTGTTGTTGCAAGGTAATCGATAATCAATTCGTTATCGTCGTTGAATGTATATGCAACAGTAACTTTCACTTCTCCTGTAAATCCTTCTTCGCCGTAGCTTGAAATGTAGTTAAGCACTACAGTTTCCTCGTTCATTCTCAGTGCGTCCCAAACTTTTCTGTTGAAACCGTCTTTACCTCCATGCAGCGAGTTCTCGCCGTCGTTTATCGGAAGTTGGTATTCTTTGCCATTCAGTTGGAACTTTCCTTTGCATATTCTGTTTCCGTATCTTCCGATAAGTGTTGAGAGATATGGCTCCGGGCTGTTTATTACGTCCTGTATGTTATCATGTCCCTGAATGACGTTGGCATAGTTGCCGTCTTTGTCTGGTACCATAATAGCTACGAGAGCACCTCCATAGTTGGTGATAGCCACTTCGTTGCCTAATTTATTTTTCAAGATATACAGGTCTGTCTTCTTTCCGTTTATTGTGGTTTGAAAATCTTCTCTTTTCAAACCACACAGATTTGGCGTTTCGTTCGTGTTCATAATATAGTTTTTTTATAGTTAGTAATCTTTATATGCAAAGTAAATAAAAATATATGAGAAACACAAATGAAATACGTAAAAAAAAGATGGTCGGTAGTGTTAAAAACCACTAATGCGACCATCTTTTCCTTATAAAATGATATGTATAAGCACTTTATCCTATCCAAGTGAGAAAGTCAGCCACGATGTAACTGCTTCCTCCCACGAATATGAAGTCGCTTTCATCGGCATCTTCAAGTGCTTTTTCGTATGCGTCCTTTACGGAGCTGAATGTCTGTCCGTGAAGCCCATGTAGGCAGCCTTCCTCTTTTACTTTCTCGGCAGGTATTGCTCTGTGGGTTGTGGCTTGGGTGAAATAGTATATTGCGTCCTTTGGCAATAGCTTGCATACTGTGTCAATATCTTTGTCATCGACCATTCCGAACACCATTCTCAGTTGTTTGCACGGCTGCTTCAGTATCTGTTTGCCGAGATACTGCCATCCTCCCACGTTATGTCCTGTGTCGCAGATTACGGTCGGTGCCGTTCTGATGGTTTCCCATCTGCCACGAAGCCCCGTCGAAGATGTTACCATTGCGAGTCCTTTGCTTATGTTTGCCTTGTCTTTTATTATGCCCATATGTATGAGCTGCTTCATTGCACAGAGCACAGTGTTGGTGTTCTTTCCCTGATAAATGCCTCCAAGGTCACCATGTATATTGCCGAAGTCTTTTGTCTTGTAATCCATTCCACCCTTAGAATCGGGTGTTGCGGAAATGATTTCCTTGCAGTCTTCTGCAAAACAGATAGGGGCATTTTCTTCTTTTGCCTTTGCTGAGAATACAGGTCTTGTCTCGCTGCAGTATTCTCCTATAATAATAGGTGTACCTTTCTTTATGATACCAGCCTTTTCTGATGCTATTTTAGCGAGTGTGTCTCCTAAAAACTGTGTGTGGTCAAAGCTGATGTTTGTAATGACCGATAGGATAGGGGAGATGATGTTTGTGCAATCGAGTCTTCCGCCCAGTCCCACTTCAATTATGGCATAGTCGACTTTCTCTTCTGCGAAGTATTTGAAGGCAAGTGCTGTGGTCAGTTCAAAGAAGCTCGGATGCAGCGGTTCGAAGAATTTTCTCTCCTTTTCCACGAAGTCCACAACATATTCTTTGCTGATGCACTTGCCGTTGATTCTTATTCTTTCCCTAAAGTCAACGAGGTGCGGTGATGTGTAAAGTCCCACTTTGTATCCTTCTGCCTGAAGAACGGCAGCGATGGAATGAGAGCAGGAGCCCTTGCCGTTTGTTCCGGCAATATGTATTGTCTTGAAACTTGTGTGTGGATGGTTGAAGTGCTTGTCCAACTCGTAAGTGTTGTCCAGTCCTTCTTTATATGCTGTTGCTCCGACCTTCTGAAACATCGGTACGCTGTTGTAAAGGTATTCTATTGTTTCTTCGTAATTCATGATTCATTTCTGTTTATGATGCAAAATTACTGTGTGCATTCTGTATTTCCAAATAAAACTTCTGGTTAATAAGGTTTTTTTGTATTGTTGCAAATGAAAAACAAGCCATACTTGCATGAAGTACGACTTGCTTTCTTATTGATTCTTCTTTAATTGAAATAGCTGCGGAATCTCTGGAATATAGTTTGCTTTGTTGCGGTGTCTCCTTTGAAATTGTCACTTTTCTGCATTTCTTCCAGTTGTTTCTTCTCTTCCTTGCTGAGAGTCTTAGGCACGTACACGCTGATATGTACTACCAAATCTCCATTGCCGTGGCCGTAGCCTTGCACTGCAGGCAGCCCTTTGCCTCTCAGACGGAGAGCTTTTCCTGGTTGTGTACCAGGTTCAATCTTTATCTTCACCTTGCTTCCGCTGATAGTAGGAATCTCTACCTGTCCGCCGAGGGCGGCTGTAGGGAAGTCAAGCAGCAGGTTGTAGATGAGGTCTTGTCCGTCGCGAACGAAAGTGTCGTTCGGCTCCTCTTCGATAAATACCTGTATGTTTCCGGCTATGCCGTTGTGGATG
>URLQ01000091.1 GCA_900548745.1 uncultured Prevotella sp. | reverse complement strand
CACCAAGTCCCAGGATAAAAAGAGGGAAGAATATAGAGAGGTCATCAACCTTCTGAACAAGGGGTATGCCATCCGTGATGTTGCAAAACTCACGGGAAAAGGTATAAGCACTGTCCAGAGAGTTAAGAAGGAATTTGTGGCTTAAAGTTTGGTACCAATACAACATTTTGTATGGACCTGCGAAACACCGCCTCATGAAAATGAGTTAAGTGTATAGTGATTTGCTATACCCTTTTGTAATAAACCAGGGTGGCGTTTTACCCCTGTGGTTTAACCAGATTCGTGAAACGCTAATTTAGTTTCTTAACCTGATTGGTGAAGTAACAATGAGGTTTCCAAACTAGGCTATTATCCTATGGCATTATATTAACATAATGATTATATGCTGCTTACACTTGTTTATTATATTTTATAGTAACATATAAGTAACATTTTAAAAGGACAGTATGTGTAATTTGATATGTTGATGAATGCGGTCTGATTATATTTGATATTTGATGAGTGTTTGTTCTCCTTCTTGCAAATTCACAACTGTTAGTCAAAAAACATGACAATTAATAAGATTGGCAATAATTAGAATAAATTGTCAATTGTTTTTATTTGCCGTGATAAAAGATACGGAATGTTAAATATTCGCAAAAATACGAAAGTAAATTTGGCGGTTTGAAATATTGTTCGTAACTGTTGCGAACAGAAAATTAAACAAACGCTTATTATGGCAGAAAAGAAATACTGTATAAAGACGGAAACACTGGCAGGATTTGCCAAGGCTCTCGGACATCCGGCTCGCATTGCTATCATGAAGTTTCTAGCAAAGCAAAACACTTGCTACTTTGGCGACATTCATGAGGAGTTGCCTATTGCTAAGGCTACTGTAAGTCAGCATTTGTCAGCATTGAAGGATGCAGGATTAATACAGGTTGAGATTGAAACGCCTAAAGTGAAGTATTGCATGAACCGTGAGAACTGGGCGTATGCTCAGCAGCTCTTCTCTGAGTTCTTTAACATGGAATTGTGCGAGAAGAAGGAGGATTGCTGCAAGTAAATCACTTTATCCTCAAATACACTCTTTGATCCAATTGTACCCTCGTCATTAGTTTCGAGGGTTTTCTTAAAACCTATACGTTCGTTGTTTTGCGAATTGTAAACATTATTAATAATACAACCCAAGCCTTGTTACGGTTCTCATCCCTCGGGGAGAGTTAAGAGGAGGCACAAAAATTATGAAACAGATCAAAATGTTGGTAAGCGCATGCGCTTGCAACCAGAAGTTTGCTTCGCTTGTCAAGGCTGTAGTGAAGAACAGTTCAACCGCATCGTGGCCATTCTCTTCATCGGCGTCGGCATCTATTATTCAATCATCATCAATAATTAAGGACACAATTTAATGAGACATTTTATAATACTAATATTCTTATGGATAATATCTCTGTCACAGACAGCAGCCGCGCTTAACACATTTAAGGCAAAAATCATAGACGGAGACAGCGGCGAACCGCTAATAGGAGCGTCCGCAACTGTGGAGGGGACACAACTGGGAAATGTAGCCGACAAGGACGGTTTCGTGGAAATCACAGGTATCCCCGATGGTCCACAAGCCATCAGGTTCAGCTATCTTGGATATGAGACAGAGGAAAAGAGTTATGTGTTTCCTTTGTCTGATGGCGAACCCTATGTAACAATTACACTTGAAGAGGGCGAAGACAACGATCTGGAAGAGGTTGTTATCTCTGCAACCCGAGGCACCCGCACTTTCAGGGATATTCCGACGCGTGTGGAATTTATCGGTTCAGAGGAACTTGAAGAGAAAAATGTCATGAAGCCAGGTGATATAAGAATGCTGCTCAGCGAAAGCACTGGCATACAGACACAGCAGACTTCGGCCATCTCCGGCAACGCCATGATAAAAATACAGGGTCTTGACGGTAAATACACCCAAATTCTCCGTGACGGTTTTCCCGTTTTTTCCGGAGCTGCTGCCGGTCTCGGAATGTTACAGACTCCGCCCCTTGACCTGAGACAGGTCGAGATTATAAAAGGATCCTCAAGTACCCTCTATGGCGGTGGCGCCATCGCAGGTCTTGTCAATCTTGTAACCAAGACCCCCACAGAAAAGCGTGATTTTCAGATACAGCTTAACGGGACAACCGCAAAAGGGCTGGATGTCAACACTTTCTTCGGACAGCGTTTTGGCAAAGTCGGCACCACAGTCTTCGCATCCTACAATCGGAACTGGGCTTATGATCCCTCGCATGTGGGATTCACTGCCATACCTCAATTTGATAGGTTTACTGTAAATCCCACTCTTTTCCTGTACTTTACAGAGAGCACCAACCTTAATATAGGACTGGAGTCAATGGTCGAGAACCGTCTTGGAGGCGATATGGAATACGTACGCCACGGATATTCAGAGGAACATCCATATTTTGAGCGGAACAAATCACAGCGTTATTCCTCGCGAATCTCATTCAAGCACAGATTTGATGATCAGAGCAGCCTTAACGTAAAGAACAGCGCGACACTCTACAAACGAGACATCACCATTCCTACATATAATTTTAATGGAGACCAGTGGTCAACATTCAGTGAAATCTCATACGTTAATTCGGGAGAAATCTCTGAATGGATTGTCGGTGGTAATGTATGGACCGAACGGTTCAACGAAAAGAGAATCACAAACAATCTTGACCGAGACTATTCACTCGACACCTATGGCATATTTGTGAACAACACCACAAACGTATCTGACCGGGTGATTCTTGAAGCCGGACTCCGTGGCGATTATGTCAAAGACTATGGATTTATAGTCCTTCCACGCATATCGGCACTTTTCAAACTGTCAGACAAATTCTCGACCCGTATTGGTGGAGGATTCGGCTATAAGCCACCCACAATATTCTCTGAGGAAAGCGAACGTCTTCAATTCGCAAACATTCTCCCTGTGGACAAAGATGTCAATAGCATAGAGCGAAGCTATGGGGCTCAGGCCGATGTGAATTACCGCACAAGCATCGCGGACGGCAGAGTCATTTTCACAGCTAACCAGCTCTTCTTCTTCACTTATCTGAGACACCCGCTTGAACTGAGACCCCTGCACAACGGGCTTTTCCAGTTCTTCAATATCAACGGAAACATGCGCAGCCTTGGCGCAGAGACAAATCTGAAAGTCAAGTATTCAGACTTCAGCCTGTTTCTCGGGTATACATTCAACCATGCCCGTGTAAGAGAGGACGGTCACACCTACGATAAGACGCTGACGCCTAAACACCGTCTCAATTCAGTGCTTATGTATGAGGTTGAGGATTCATGGCGTATAGGCTACGAACTTTACTATACCAGCCGTCAGCGACTCACCGATGGAATGTATGGCAAAGGATATGTGACAATGGGCCTTATGGTACAGAAAATTTGGGAGAAATTCTCAGTGTATGCAAACTTTGAGAACTTCACCGACCGCCGCCAGACAAGATTTGACACCATCTATACCGGCAGCGTCACAAATCCCGTTTTCCGTGATATTTATGCACCTCTCGATGGATTCGTGGCTAATTTTGGTGTGATTATCAAAATTTGATTAGTGATGTGATAACGTGGACACATCATATCGTTAGGACAAGACAGCGATATGCCTAAAGAACATGGCATATCGCTGTCTCGTGTTTATATACAGTATTCTCTTCATCATTACGGCAGACTGGCAAGACCGCAATTGAAGGTGTATAGAATACCTCTTTTTAAGTTTTGTATACTGTAATCTATTTTGAAAGTTTCAGAATCCTTAACGCACCTGAAATTACGATGCACCATACGTAACCAACTGAATGCCAGTTATTTAACATAGGTTTGAGCCGTATGAAAGCCGGGCTAAAATGTAAGGATTTTTATCTCTTTAATTATCTGATATTCAGTGCTTTTTAGTCCTACTTTCATACTTTTTTCAAGTATCTTTTTAAGCCCTTTTTTACGTCTTTCACTTTCCGATGCACTGTCTTCACATCCTTGACGGCCAAGCGTATTACACTTTAATCGGTACGGACGAAATTTCAACATTTAGCCAAACATCCTCGGAATGTTCAATTCCTTGATAATCAGCTGTTGCACATATCCTGTCGTACCACGCTTATTCTTTGTGATATTTTGCGGTAGCTCTGATATGGCAAAGGTAGTTATAATCAATGAAAATCGAGCAGGAAGTAGTTGGATTTTGATTGTAGAGCCTTGAATTGGTGTTATTTTGTTTAAAAATAGATGTAAAACGCAATAACATGGATAATTATTTCCGTAATCTTTCTTGATTATCCAAGATAATTTTTACCTTTGTAGACCAAGAAACACATGAAAGGATATGACAAAGAAAGATATCAATCGCATCAAGATAGTATTGGTTGAAAACAAAAGGACGGCTAAATGGCTGGCAGATGAATTGGGCAAGGACCCGGCTACTGTGAGCAAGTGGTGTACCAACAGTTCGCAACCAAGCCTCGAAACCCTTTTTCAAGTGGCAGAGGCACTTGATGTGGATGTCCGCTCTCTCATTGTGCAGACGAAGAAAAGCCGGATTGAGATAGAAGCAGAGAAACTTCTTAATATCTCATCAAACCAGTAAGATGAATACAATTAGAAGATTATGACAACAAAGGAAATAGACGAAAAATCGTTAGATAACGCACACCGCTTCTATGAATCGGGCGATATAGATAAAATTCCAGTTGGAACTACAGTAGGTCTTCAGCAGATACATCATTATCTGTTTGATGGGCTATACCCGTTTGCTGGTGTCATCCGCGATAAGAATATAGCCAAAGGCGGTTTCCGCTTTGCCAATAGTCTTTATCTTGAAGCAGCCCTCGCTGCCGTAGAGAAAATGCCTGAAGATTCCTTTGAGCATATCATTGAAAAATATGTCGAGATGAATGTGTGTCATCCTTTCATGGAAGGTAACGGTCGCTCCACACGCATCTGGCTCGACATGATGCTCAAACGCTCTCTTGGCAAAGTGGTCAATTGGCAGTATGTTGACAAAGACCAATATCTCTCGGCAATGGAACGCTCACCTATCAACGACCTCGAACTGCGCTACCTCCTCTCGCAGAATCTTACTTCTGACACGGAGAACCGTGAAGTGATATTCAAGGGAATAGAGCAGAGCTACTATTATGAGGGGTATGAAAAGTAAATACATAAACAATAAATATAGATTATAGAATGGCTGCAATAGACCGATATATAGAGCGAATACCTAATACTGAATTGCAAGAGCAAATCAGAGAAGAGGTGGCTCGACTGACTAAGAAGAAAAGGTTTGGACTGGTTTACGAGAACCATTTACCTGATAATGTACTTATGCCAGAGGTGACGATTCGTCGTGGCACGAAGGTGGCTTTGCGTGGCAATACTCCTAATGACGTGTATGAGGTGCAAGACATTGAGAAAGACAATGCCGTGTGCCGAAATCTTGCTTCTCTTGAGGATAAGACTTTCTTGCTTGACGATTTAGTGGCTGTGGCGCAGCGTGGCGATGTGATATATCCTTATCTGAAGCCCATGGACAGTGTGGAGAATGCACCCGACAGCGACTTGTGGCATACGCTGATAGAGGCGGATAATTATCATGCCTTACAGACTCTTGCTTATCTTTATCCGGGTATGGTGGACTGCATCTATATAGACCCTCCTTACAACAAGCCCGACTCGCACGATTGGAAATACAACTGCGACTATGTTGACGGTACGGATGCGTATCGTCACTCCAAGTGGTTGTCGATGATGGAGGCACGGTTGAAGATAGCCAAGAAGCTGCTCAATCCTAACGACTCTGTACTGATTGTTACGATTGATGAACTGGAATATCATCACCTTGGTTGTCTGTTGGAACAGATCTTCCCTGAGGCGAGGATTCAGATGGTGAGTTGTAGTATTAATCCAGGCGGCGTTTCAAGGCTTACTGATTTTACGAGAACGGATGAATATATATACTTTGTTAAAATAGGCGTATGTGTTCCTGCTGTTCTTGAACTTCAATCAGAATGGATGGGAGGGGTGAAAAACACTTCAAAAAATAGTGTTCATTGGGAAGGCTTACTAAGAACCGGAACGAATAATATGAGAAATCATAGGCCAAATCTTTTTTATCCTGTTTTAGTTTCAGAGGATGGTAAATATTTTAAGGGAGCAGGAGAACCATTACCACTGAATGTAGATAGACATTCATATATATCGCCCAATGGGACAATTGCAATTTGGCCTATTCATTTAGATGGAACAGAAGGGTGTTGGAGAATTGGCAAGGATACTTTGCTTGAATTGCAGAAACAACATGTTGTAAGACTTGGTGGTTTTACTGATAGGGGTATGGCTATTAATTATCTCAAAAAAGGAGAGCATAATAAAGTTAAAAGTGGAAAATATAAGATTCTTGGAACCAATGTTGATGGCTCATATATCTTAGATGATCGTGATTATAAACCTGCATATTTACCATCAACTCAATGGACAATATCAAATCATGATGCAAGTCGTCAAGGAAGTGGAATGTTAAGAAAAATCTTTTTAGATAAACGTTTTGAATTTCCCAAATCTCTCTACGCCGTCCATGACACTATCCGCTTCTTTGTCGCCAACAAGCCCAACGCCCTAATTCTTGACTTCTTTGCCGGAAGTGGTACGACCCTCCATGCCGTAAACCTCTTGAACAAGGAAGATGGCGGACACCGCCGTTGCATTATGGTGACTAACAATGAGATTGGTGAGCCGAAAGAAAAGGAACTGAGACCGCAAGGTATTCGACCCGGCGATGAAGAATGGGAAAAGTGGGGCATTGCCCGCTATGTGAACTGGCCACGAACGAAGTGTAGCATACTTGGCGAGGATGTGAACGGAAAGCCCATCGTGGGCGACTACATAACATCACAGACAGAAACGAAACTGACCGACAGGAAGTTTACGCAAATCAACTTCCTGCCAGCTGAAGCCACAAAGAAGCAGAAGAAGGCCTTGGTGACGCTTGCCAACAAGCAAAAAGATGTGAAGTTGCCAACGATGAGCGACGATGTGCCGTTCCTCGTGTCAGAAGATGACAGCTATAATGCCAGCATTTTGTTTGACACAAATGAGGCGGAGGCATGGATGGAAGCATTAGACGGCAACAGCCACATCACCCACTTCTACATCGTGGCAGAAAAGGATGCCGACTTCAAGCGAATAAAGGCTGAGGTGAGCGAGGTGATGGGACAGATAGAGGAAACCATTCCGGTGAAAATGCCAATGAGCGATGGATTCAAGGCTAATGCTGCCTTCTTCAAGCTTGGTTTTTTGGACAAGCGTTCTGTGGCGAGAGGACGCCAGTTGCAAGAATTGTTGCCGTTGCTGTGGATGAAAGCAGGGGCAATAGGCAAATGTCCAGAGAGTATCACAGACGATTATGCCATTTTGCCAGACAACCGCATGGCAATATTGACGGATGAGGCTTTCTTTGTACGTTTCAAGGAAGACATAAGCCAACACCCCGAAATAAAAGTGGTGTATCTGATTACAGACAGCCAGAATGCGTACCTCGCTATGACAAACGAACTGAAAGGGATGAAAACCTTCCAGCTCTACCGCGACTATTTGGATAATTTCCGTATCAATTATGCAACAAAATAACGACGATACCCAATATGAACATATCTCTTAAACCCTTTCAGAAAGTCAGAGTCAGCGAACTCCGCCGAACTGCTGCCATGGCGCAGATGAATTGGCAACATTTCGGACAGAAGCAAATCATATCGTTCACAGCTCCTACTGGCGCAGGAAAGACCATCATGATGGCTAACTTCATAGAATCGATGCTGTGTGGCGATGACGAGGGAATGGTGGCTGCCATACCCGAAAGTATCTTTATTTGGCTTAGCGACTCGCCTGAACTGAACGAGCAAAGCAAGCAGAAATTGGTGAGATATTGCAACAAACTCGTTATAAGCCAGTTCAAGACATTGGATGAGTCGTTTCGCGGCGAGAAACTTGAGCCTGGTATGGTTTATTTCCTCAATACACAGAAGTTAGGCAAGGGCAGCAAGATGGTTGGCATTGGCGATGGTCGTGACTATACGATTTGGGAAACCATAGAAAACACCATAGAGGAATACGGACAGAATCTTGTGCTCATTATTGATGAAGCACACCGTGGTGCAAAAGTCAATCAGACATCCATCATGCAGAAGTTCGTAAACGGAAGTCCTAAAGACGGTCTTTCTGCTTTGCCTTTCATTATCGGCATGAGTGCCACTCCCGAACGCTTCAATACACTGGCCAATGCAAGTCTTTCAACCTTGAACAAGGTGGTTGTAACTCCGAAAGAGGTGCGTGAGTCGGGACTGTTGAAGGACATTGTTGGGATTCACTATCCAGAAGAAAGTGCTATAAACAAAAACTTGGCAGTGCTTCAAGCTGCTGCCGACGAATGGAAGGACAAGTGCCTCCATTGGCACGACTATACTGAGAAACAACATAGTCAGAATGTGTGTCCTATTTTCCTGATACAGGTGGAAGCAGGCACGACAGGTAAAGTATCTGCAACCGATTTGGACGAATGTTTGCGTGAAGTGGAAAAACGCACGGGCGAAACGTTTGAGAAAGGCGAGGTGGTTCATGCTTTTGGTGAGCAAGGCACACTGTCTGTCAACGGATTGGAGGTGCCTTATTGTGAACCGTCGGCCATCAATGACGATCGAAACATAAAGATAGTATTTTTCAAGGAGGCATTGTCTACGGGATGGGATTGTCCACGTGCTGAGGCTATGATGTCATATCGTGTGGCTAAAGATGCCACATACATAGCACAATTGCTTGGCAGGATGATTCGCACACCATTAAGAATGCGTGTTGAGGTGGACGAATCGCTTAACTATGTGCATTTATATCTGCCTCATTTTGACGCAGATACAGTGGCAGATGTAGTAAGAAAACTGTCAGAGGAAGAAGGAGGCGATTTGCCCACTGACATACAGGCTGTGCAGGAAGGCAAGAAGACCACTGTGGTGATGACCGCAAAAAGACCAGTTGCTGCTACTTCGGTAAATCAACAGCAACCGCATACATCCGCAGCTCAAACAACTTCCGCAGGTACTGTTGACACAAAAGAAATGTCTACAAAAAATACATCCGCCTCTTCCTCGACAAATACATCTGATACAACAGAAAAATATGGCACGACACAAAATATACAGAAACCTAAGGTAGAGGTTAGCCAATTGTTACAACATCAAAATACATTTGAAAATGGCAATATGGAAAAATCAGAGATATCTGTGAATTCCAATACTTTCATCGATCCTTATGAAAAAGTGAAAGATGCCATTAATCAGGCAGAGATTCTGACTTATGAGGTAAAAAAGGCTACTGTAACAAAGAACTATCTGAGAGCTTTGTTCGATATGGCACGTCTTGCTGTCATGACTGGAATGGACGCAACTGCTAAAGCAGTGGATGATGTGAAAGACGCTATTGCAGAAAGGATACATACATATATAGAGCAGCTGAAAGCTGCAAACGAATATGATGCATTGGTCGAAAAAGCTTTGACTTTTCAGTTGAACACCCTTAGTGTAGAATTTTACAAGAGTGGAAATACATACGATTTTCAGCAAGGTCCAGACCTCTTTTCAAAAACTGATGCCGGATTATACCACCAATATCAGCAAGCAAATATTTTGTTGTGTGGTGAAGGCATAGGCGACAGATATGCAGATGTGTATGGAGAAGATGACGACTATTCATATATGTATGATGTTATTCTGTATGCAGCCGACCAGCATCAGCGTGATTTACTAATGGGTTATGCCAAAGGTGAGTTTGAACGATTGACTGATTTGTATCGCCCGAAGACAAAATTTCTTTCTGAAAAGTTCAGACTGCAATACAACAACCTCGTTGCACAAGGTAGCTCTGTTTCCAAGCGTCTATTTCATTTACCTGAAACCATCAATGTAGACCTTGACAATGATGGCGACACTTGTACTGATCACCTGTTTGTGAATTCAGAAGGTACAGCCACTTTCAATTTAAAAGGCTGGGAACCACTGACTCTTGATGAAGAACGAAAGCATCCGCAGTATGTGTGCAGGCTTCGCAACCAAGACCGCAAACCTTGGGCTTTATGTATTCCGTATGAGTGCGGCAATGAAATAAAGAGATTTTATCCCGACTTTATTGTCGTCAGAAGTGATGGAAATGGTGGTTATGACTTTTCCATCCTTGAACCACATAGGGATGACAAGGCCGATAATCTGCCAAAAGCAAAAGCCCTTGCCAAGTATGCTCAAGAATGCCCAAGCTTTAGTAGAATCCAAATGCTGAGACTACGCCATACTTCTTTTGGAGACAGAATGCTTCGGTTGGATTTCTGCAAAATAGCTGTAAGAAACAAAGTTCTCAATTGCTTGACAGATGCTGATTTTGATGCGGTATTTAATGAAAAGGGTGAGTTCGATTGTTGAAACAAATAAATATGCAGAAACCATGATTAAACCGATGTAGAATATTATGGAAGAAAATACGACAAACAAGACCATTTGTACGATACTATCCGAAAAATTCGAATACCTTCGGATAAATGGTTTGACGAGGTGATGATGTATAGTCAATCGCAAAAAAATACGACAAGTATCGCATTATTCAAGGCCATAAAATAATGTCTGATTTTGACAAACAAATAGAAAGGTTGTTTAGCGAAGATAAGAATCAAATAAGATGAGCGACAAGAGCAAGCAACAATATATAGACTTTGAGACCTATGCGCGTGTGGCAGAGCCACATAAGCGCGAAAGGGCTTCGGCATGGCGCACGGCTATCGGTCTGCAAGATGTTGACGGACTGAAGGTGTCTGACTATCTGAAAGAGACGGCTGTCAGACACATTGAGGGCGATATTACCATTGATGATGTGCGTGAACAGTTGAAGTCGTATTATGTCAACAAAACTACTCATGACGAGGACGATGCAGAAAAGGAAGAGGCTGACCGTGTGGCTGCCAATATAGCCAAGCTACTGAGCGAGAAGTCTTTTTCGTTTACAGCATTGGAATTTCTGAATATCCATAGGCACTTGTTTGAGGGTGTATTCAAACATGCTGGTGAAGTGCGCCCCTATGACATCAGCAAGAAGGAATGGATATTGCAAGGAGATACTGTTGTGTATGGCCGTGCTGCCGACATTATGATGGCATTGCGATATGACATTCAGCAAGAGAAAGACTTTTGTTATAAAGGACTGTCAACGGATGAAATCATCAGTCACATTGTAGATTTCGTCACCTTGCTATGGCAGAATCATCCGTTTCGTGAGGGCAACACAAGAACAGCGGCGGTGTTTGTCATCAAATATCTGCGCTCTATCGGTTTCAAGGTGGACAACGATTTGTTTGCCGATAACTCTTGGTACTTCCGCAATGCCCTTGTTCGTGCAAACTATCGCAATCCGTCAAAGGGTATAGAGCCCAACAAGTCATTCCTCATCAGGTTCTTCCGTAATTTGATGGTGGGCGAACATCATGAACTGAAGAACCGTTATATGCTTATAGGGTATTGCGATACTGACGAACCCCATACAAGTACCCATACAAGCACCCATACAAGTTCTGATGAAACGGTATCTACGTTATCTGAAAATATAAAACGGTTAGTTGTTGCGATTGGCACAGATGAAAAGAGCGTAAAGGAAATGATGGAGGCGGTCGGTTTGAAGAATCGTCCCAATTTCCTTGAATATTCTCTTACGCCAGCCATTACTGAAGGCTTGGTAAAAATGAAATTTCCGAACTCGCCACATC
>URLQ01000090.1 GCA_900548745.1 uncultured Prevotella sp. | reverse complement strand
AACCTGCGCAAGAGCGAGATGAAGAACAACTCCGTTAAGGAGTTCGTTGAGATGCTCAAGAAGATCAACCGCGACAAAGAGGGCTTGAACATCAAAGACGTTGAGGTTCTGGCATACGCTTCTCCTGATGGAGGTCTCAAGTTCAACGACAAGCTGGCTAACAAGCGTCAGAACGTTTCTGAGAAATATGTAAAGAACACCCTTAAGAGCACTAAGGTTAACACCGACGTGACAGCAAAATATACTGCACAGGACTGGGAAGGCTTCCAGAAGCTCGTTGCTGCTTCTAACCTCCAGGACAAGGACGTTATCCTCCGCGTACTCTCTATGTACCAGGATCCAGAAGAGCGTGAGACACAGATCCGCAACATGTCTGCCGGCTTCCGCGAACTCGCTGACGGCATCCTTCCTGAACTACGTCGTTCTCGTCTCATCATCAACTATGAGACAATCGGACGTAGCGACGACCAGATCAAGGAGCAGTACACAACAGATGCAAGCAAGCTGAGCGCTGACGAGTTGCTCTATGCTGCAGCTCTTGAGGACAATGCCGAGAAGAAAGAGGATATCTATAAG
This sequence comes from uncultured Prevotella sp., assembly GCA_900548745.1. GTDB lineage: Bacteria > Bacteroidota > Bacteroidia > Bacteroidales > Bacteroidaceae > Prevotella. The sequence continues at coordinate 11,276 of URLQ01000090.1, read as the reverse complement.
AAAACCGCTGAGCTTTATCCAAACGACAGCCGCGCATTCAACAATATCGCTGCTCTCGAATTTGCAAAGGGCAACAACGATGCTGCACAGAACTATCTGAGCAAGGCTCTCGCTGTTGACGGCAACACAGCAGAGGCTAATGCCAACAAGGGTCTCATCGCTCTCTTGAACGGCAACACTGCTGAAGCACAGACCCTCATCGCAAAGGCTAACGGTGCTAACGACCTTAACAAGGCTGTCGGTGCTCTCAACATCGCCAACGGCAAATATGCTCAGGCTGAAGAGGCTATGAAGGGCGTTAACAGCAACACTGCTGCTCTTGCACAGATTCTGAACAAGAACTATGCTGGCGCACAGACAACATTGAACAACATCAAGAACAAGAATGGTCTTACAGATTATCTGTATGCTATCATCAATGCTCGTCAGGGCAACAGCAGCGCAGCTTCTTCTTACCTGAAGAGCGCTGTACAGAAAGATCCAAGTCTGGCATCATACGCTGCCAACGATCTTGAGTTCTTGAACGTTAACAAGTAATTTCTTTTAAACGTTTACTTTTTGGAGAGGGCAGGTCGTATATTCTATGACTATGTCCTCTCCTTTTATTATATATTATAATAGGTGTACTTGACAATCTCTGAGGTCAACCCGTACAATCGTTTTACTTATATAGTTCATGAAGCAAATCATTTTATTTCTTGTCCTTGCCCTGACACTGGTTTCCTGCGGCACACGCAAAGGATATTTCAGCATAGAAGGAAGGTTTCTGAATCTTAACCAAGGTGAGTTCTATGTCTACAGCACCGATGGTCTTATAAACGGCATTGACACCATCAAGGTGAACGGAGGTAGATTTGCCCGCGAAATACCTTGCACAAGGCGAGGTACGCTCATCCTGGTATTCCCTAATTTCTCCGAACAGCCTATCTTTGCCGAGCCGGGAGAAGGTGTGGACATTAAAGCAGACGCTTCGCATCTGAAACAAATGGAAGTGACGGGTACCGACGACAATAAACTGATGACTGCCTTCAGACAAGCCACAGCAATGGCTTCTCCCCCAGAAACCGTTTCAAGAGCAGAGCATTTCATCCGCGACAATGCCGGTTCTCCCGTCGCCATATACCTCTTGCGCAAATATTTCATAAAGAACGACGCTTCGGCTGACTTAAAGAAAGCCAAGGAGCTACTGGAAATTATTGCGAAAGAGCAGCCGCAGAACGGTAACGTAACAAGACTGAAGAACAATCTGAATATTCTCAGCAATGCCAACGTGGGTAGCAGACTGCCACGGTTCAAGACTACAGACATTGCAGGAAACATCATAACAGAGGGAAAATTCAAGGGAAAGACAAGCATTATCTTCACTTGGGCAACATGGAGCTATGACAGCGAGAACATGAAGCGACGCATCAACAGCCTCATCCAGCAAGCCAACGGCAACTACGCTGCTCTTGGCGTCAACGTGGATGCAAGCAGAAAGACCTGTGAAGACGCTGTCAAAAGGGACAACATCCATTTCCCGAACATCTCTGACGGTATGCTCTTCGACAGCAAGCTGATGGCAACTCTCGGCCTGCATGCCGTTCCGGAGAACATCATAATAGATACAAAAGGTAAGATTATTGCAAAGAACGTGGCAATAGATGACCTTGAGAAATATATAAAATAAACGCATTACAACATCTAATACACTAAAGCATGCTTGTCAAGACATACAGTGCAGCAGTAAACGGCTTGGAGGTTACTACCGTTACGGTAGAGATAAGCCTGATGAGAGGTGTGATGTTTCACCTCTCCGGACTGGCTGATGCTGCTGTAAAAGAGAGCCACGACAGAATCGTTGCCGCTCTTCAGAACAACGGATATAAGTTTCCTGTAGCCGACATCACCGTCAATATGGCTCCTGCCGACCTCCGCAAAGAGGGCAGCGGCTACGACCTTCCACTTGCCATAGGCATCCTTGCGGCAATGGAAAAGGTGGATGCCGGGATTCTCGATAAATACATGCTCGTGGGAGAGCTCGGTCTCGATGGCAGACTTCAGCCTGTCAGAGGTGCGTTGCCAATAGCCATCAGAGCAAGAAAAGAGAAATTCAAAGGACTTATCGTTCCGAAACAGAACATAAGAGAGGCTGCCGTAGTCAATAATCTCGATGTGTACGGCATGGACTGTCTGGCTGACGTCGTAGCCTTCCTCAACGGCACCATGCAGTTTGAAGCTACGAGAATAGATACAAGACGCGAGTTCTACGAACACCAGTCAAGCTTTGAACTCGACTTCGCCGACGTGCGAGGACAAGAAACCGTAAAGCGTGCCATGGAGGTGGCTGCAGCAGGTGGCCATAATATGATAATGATCGGTCCTCCAGGAAGCGGAAAGTCGATGATGGCAAAGCGTCTGCCGTCCATCCTCCCTCCCCTATCACTTGCTGAAAGTCTTGAAACCACACAGATTCACTCTGTAGCAGGAAAGCTTGGAAAGGGGATGTCGCTGATTTCGCAAAGACCGTTCCGCTCCCCTCATCATACCATTTCACAGGTTGCCCTCGTAGGCGGAGGACTGAACCCACAACCGGGAGAAATCTCCCTTGCTCACAATGGAGTATTGTTTGCCGACGAGCTTCCTGAATTCAACAAGGCCACATTGGAGGTGCTTCGCCAACCGCTCGAAGACCGTAAGATAACTATATCCAGAGCAAAATATACAATCGAATATCCATGCTCCTTCATGTTTGTCGCAAGCATGAACCCCTGTCCTTGCGGATACTTCAACGACCCCACACACCACTGCGTCTGCACCCCCGGACAGATTCAACGCTATATGAACAAGATCAGCGGTCCGCTACTTGACCGTATCGACATACAGTGCGAGATTACTCCTGTTCTTTTCAAAGACATCTCCAAAGCCCAACCCGGAGAACCGAGTTCCGTTATCCGCGAAAGAGTCATCAAAGCACGCCTTATCCAAGAAGAGCGTTTCAAGGATGTGAAAGGCATACACTGCAATGCCATGATGACAGAAAGGATGATACATCAGTATGCCGAACCCGACGAGGCTGGCATAAACCTTTTGCGCATGGCAATGGAACGCCTTAACCTCTCGGCACGTGCCTACAACCGAATACTGAAAGTAGCACGCACCATAGCAGACCTCGAAGGCAGTGAGAAAGTTTGTCCCGAACATCTTGCGGAAGCAATCAACTATCGCAACCTCGACCGCAGCGACTGGGCAGAGAGAGGACTGTGATTGCTGTCCACCTTTCTGTTCGCACGACAAAACTCATATAACAATCAAAACAAATAATCAACAACAGTTCAACAATTAGAAATGCGCATTAAACATTAATAATAAGTGTATATTTGTCACGCATTTATGCATTTTTTGCCTCTTAAAGTATCATATAAGCAAGAAAAAGAAGCACGAACTTCATTTTTCTTGCTTTTTATTTGCTAATAAACAATATTAAACCTATTTTTGCAGCAAAGTATATACGTAGAATTAAACTATTATGAAACTCATGAGAAAAAATTGTTTGTTAAAGAGAAGCGGAATGAGCAAGGGATTGTTCATTTTGGCAATGTTGCTATTCGCAGCAGTGGAAAGTGTAAATGCTCAGCTTCCATCATTCAAGCTGAAGACCATTGAGGGCAAAACTATTGATACTCAAACCCTCAGCAACGATGGAAAACCATTCATCATCGACTTCTTCGCTACATGGTGCAAACCATGCAACCGCGAGTTAAGCGCAATCAGCGAAGTATATGACGAATGGCAGAAAGAGACAGGTGTAAAACTCTATGCCGTATCTATCGACAAGGCGCAGAATGCCAACAAGGTTAAGCCTCTTGTCAATCAGCACGGTTGGGAATATGAGGTTATCCTCGACCCTAACAGCGAATTCCGCAAATCATTCGGTGGAGAGATGATTCCATTCGTCGTTATCTGCGATGGAGATGGAAAAGTAGTCTATAAGCACAACGGCTACACCGAAGGTGCAGAGCAGGAGCTTATCGAAAAGGTAAGAGAACTGGTCAAGTAATAACTAAAAGCCATCAAGCCATGTGCCGGCAACAGCATTGCCACGGCACACGGCTTTTTATACTTCATAATCTAAAAATAATTTGATGAAAACAAGACTTTTCTTCTCCGTCGCTGCAGCTCTTGCCACAGCAAGCATGCAGGCCCAGGAGAACAATGACGACGATAAGTTTGTTGTCAGCGGCAGCATCCAGAGCGATGTCATCATACCACAAGAGGACAAAAAGATTGGAACTGACAAGTACAACGAGTGGGCTTTGACAAATACATACGCTGATATTGCAGCGCGCAGCAATCACTTCGACGCCGGACTACGCTTTGAATTTACAAAGCACCCAATGCCTGGATACGCTGAAACGGAACCGGGCTTTAAAGGTTGGGGTGTACCTAACTTCTACCTGAAAACACATTTCGACAATTGGGATCTTACACTCGGTACATTCTACGAGCAGTTTGGCTCAGGCTTCATCCTCCGTACATACGAGGAGCGCAGCCTCGGTATCGACAACTCCCTTCTCGGAGGCAGACTCGTTCTGCGTCCTGTAAATGGTGTGCAGGTTAAGGCCCTTGCCGGCAAGCAGCGCCACTATTGGAAATGGAACGACGCTTGGGTAAGCGGTGGCGACCTTGAACTGAGCATTGACCAGTGGTTCAAAGGCATGCAGGAGCACAACACATACCTCACCCTCGGCGGCTCGTGGGTAAACAAATATGAGTCGGCAAAAGACGAGGACGTTATGGTTGACCCTACACACAAGTTGAACTTGCCATCAAACGTTAATGCCTTCGACATACGTACCAACCTGCAGGCTGGCGACTTCAGCGTACTTGCAGAATACGCATGGAAGACTGACGACCCTACATACGACAGAAACTATCCTTACATATACCGTAAAGGAACAGTGGCTATGCTTTCCACATCTTATTCAAAGAACGGACTGAGCCTCTTGCTGCAGGCTAAGAGAAGCGACAACATGACCTTCCGCAGCGACAGAAGTGTCATCGGCAATTCATCTTATCTGAACAACCTGCCGGCTTTCACCACCGACCAGACTTACGCTCTTGCCGCACTCTATCCTTATGCCACACAGCCTAACGGCGAATGGGCATACCAGGCTGAGTTCGGATACAGATTCAAGCGCAACACTTTCCTTGGTGGAAAATACGGAACCGACTTCAAGGTTAACTTCTCCCACATCCATGCCATCGACCGCAACGACCATAAGGTTGACGGTAACAGCAAAGGAACAAGTGGCTACGGCTCATCGTTCTGGAAATGGGGCGACCAGACCTACTATCAGGACTTGAACGTGCATCTTGACAAGAAGTTCTCACGCTCCTTCACTCTGAACCTCATGTACATGAACCAGTTCTACAACAAGACAACTGTTGAGGGCGAAGGTGGTATGATACATTCTGATGTTTTCGTAGCTGACGCTAAATACCGCTTCAACAACAAGCTCACCCTCCGTGGCGAGGCACAGTATCTTGCAACAGACGAAGACGAGGGCGACTGGATGTTCGGTCTGCTTGAGCTCTCAATACTTCCACACTGGATGATTACCGTTTCTGACATGTACAACAATGGCGAAAGCAAGCTCCACTACTATCAGGGACTTGTAACCTTCAACGCAGGAGCTCACCGCCTGCAGGTCGGATACGGAAGAACACGTGCCGGTTATAACTGCTCCGGAGGAGTATGCCGCTTTGTTCCGGCAAGCAAGGGATTCACACTTTCTTATAACTATAATTTCTAAAAGGAAAATGAAAATATCAAAGTTACTATATGGTCTCGTAGCAATTCTGTCGGTTACCTCATTCATGTCATGCACAGAGATTGACGAGAATGACCGTCTTATATATGTAAAGCCGGCAGAAGTAAAGAAGCATGTGCTGATAGAAGACTTTACAGGTCAGCGTTGCGTAAACTGTCCTAACGCTGCCACTATGATAGAGCAATTGCAGGAGCAATACGGTGAGGACAACATCATAGCCGTCGGCATCTATGGAGGTGACTTCGGATATACCACCGTTGCCCAGGGTCACACTCCATTGTCGTTGACAACGGAGGTAGGAAACTCATACTACACCAAATGGGGTGTCAAGGCACAGCCAAGCGGAATGGTAGACCGTTTCGGCGGTATACAGAAGAACCTCGCTTACTGGGCTGCCTTTACTAACGGACGCATCAATATGGAGCCGACAGTAATGATTACTCCTACAACGAACTATGACGAAGCGACAAGAACTCTCAAAGTGAATGTCAACGTAGCTGGATTGAAGACCCTCAGCGGAGCTAAGCTTCAGGTATGGCTCATCGAGGACAACATCAAGGATATGCAGTATATGCCTAACGGCAGCGAAAACAACGAGTATATCCACAAGCATGTCTTCCGTGCCTCTATCAACGACAAGGACGGCGAGGATATAAACGTTGTCAACGAGCAGACTGTCAACAAGGAATACAGCATCAAGCTCGAGAACAACTGGAAGCCAGAAAACATGTCTGTTGTAACATTCGTATTCACAGCTGACGGAGTAGAACAGACAGAGAAAACTTCAGTAATCAACAAATAAGTAATAATAAAAACAAAAATGAAAAGAGTATTTATATCAGCAATCGCGGCATTGCTCTGCATCGGAGCATCCGCACAGTCAGATCTGACAACATTACAAGTTGTAGACAAGAACGGCAATGTTGTTGCAGACGGAGCGACACTGGAATTTTCTGAGACAGAAGGTTCGGGCAGTGATCTGATGATTCCAACAGGACTTTCTGTAAAGAACACTACAGGAACAGATCAGGGTGTAGGTATCGATATCAACTTGTCGAGATTAGACAATGGTGAATTTTCATGCTGCTTCCCAGCTAATTGCGCTAATGTAAAACAAACCGGAGAATACATAGACTTTAATGCCGCTGGAATAATAGAGGCAAATGAAACAAAAGAAATTCTGACCGAATGGATACCACAGGCGTACGGCAAATGTACAGCAACACTTCAATTCAAGGTTTACAGCGTTGTTGAGAAGGAACTCTTCGGTGTAAAAATACCTGAGCCAGGTGAATTCAAAGCCTACGCACAGAAGATAACCGTAAACTTCGAATATAAAGATCCTGCCGGAATCAATGACCTTTCAAGCGACAACAACGCAAAGGTTGTATCTCGCTACAATGCAAACGGTACAAGAGTCAGCTCTGACTTCAAGGGACTTGCCATTGAGAAGCTCTCAAACGGCAAGACAATCAAACGTATAATTAAATAACTTTTAAATAGAACTATTATGAGAAAAACTTTACTTTCATTAGCTGCGCTTGCTCTCTCTTTGAGCATGAATGCACAGACTGTACGCCCATTCAGCGGACAGGTAGAGAAAAGTAATGTTGCTACACAGCAGCGCGTTATCACACTGTCGCCAAAGAAGGCAGACCTGGCATCAAACCAGCGTCTTGTAGGATACTACACTACTGACGAGCTGGCAGAATACGGCCTTGGACTTGGAAACTATGGTAAGAACGAGAACTGTAAGGCAGCCATCGACCTCACACCAGAAATGCTTCAGGCATACGACGGAATGAAGGTTGTTGCTATCCGTTTCGGTCTTTGCTACAAGATGAACAAGTCTCGTGTCTTCATCTCTCCTATAAACAACAATGGTATTGGAGCTGATGTAGTTTCCAAGGATGTAGCATCACCAGTAAAGGGTTGGAACACTATCACACTCGATGAGCCTTACACAATTTCCCAGGATCAGGAAATATTCGTAGGATTCGACTTCATACAGAATTCAACACCGAAAGGCAACGGTTATACAGAAGACTGCTATCCTCTTTCTGTAGTACAGGCTGGTCGTACAGACATGCCTATGTTGTTGTTTATAAATATTCCAAGAAGCCAAGGTGGTGAAGGCGAAGGTTGGTACAACTTCGGAACAGATTATGGTAATCTGAGTATCCAGCTTATCGTTGAAGGTGACTTCGCTGACTATTCTGTAACACCGGAAGATTTCGGTAAGATTAGTGCTGCTGTAAACAAAGAGAGCAGACTTACTCTGTCATTCAATAACCTCAGCAAGGAAGCCGTTAACGACCTCGACTACATCATGACTATCGACGGTGTAGCAGAAGCAGAACAGCACGTTAAATTAAGCGAAGCTGTAGCCACAGGCAATACAGGTTCTTTATCTCTCACTATTCCTGCACAGGCAGAAGCTGGCAAGAAAGCATTAAAGGTAGAGATAACAAAGGTAAACGGCAACGTCAATGAAGCTAAAGACAAGGTAGCAGAGGGCGAACTCGGAGTTTCTGCAAAACAGTATCCAAGAAATGCTGTTGTTGAAGAGTTCACTACAGAGAAGTGTCCTAACTGTCCTGCAGGTGCAAAGATTCTGACATCAGCCCTGGCAAAGGTTGACGAGACCCGCACATTCACAGCTTGCCACCATACTGGATATTATACAGACTGGCTGACAAAGTCATGGGATAATGATATCGCAAATCTGATGTTTGGAGGAACAGGAAGCACATTCGCTCCTGGAATAATGTTCAACAGAACATGTGACGACCTTCCAAAAGGACAGAACTTACTTGGCAACGTACTTTCTATCAATGCATATAGCGCAAGTGCAATTGCAGCTTTCATCAAAAACGAGCTGAACGGCCTTGCTGACGCAGCTCTTACTGTTGACGTAGCATTGAGCGAGGATGGAAATACAGCAAACGTAACAGTCAATGGCGAATGTAACGAATCATACGATACAGAGTCAAGCCTTCTGACACTCTACCTCACAGAGGACAACATCAAGGCAAAGAGCCAGAGCGGTGCAAGAGGCACTTACTATCACAACCACGTTATCCGCTATGCTAACTCTTCATGGGGCGAGCAGGTAGAATGGGACAACAATAAGTTCACAAAGACATTCAGCATTCCTCTCACTTCTACATGGGCAAAGGACAAGATGAAGGTCGTAGCTTTCCTCAACAAGCACAACAAGAATAACTACAAGGATTGCAAGATTGCCAACTCTAACGGTAAGGATCTTGAAATGTCTTCTGGCATCAATGGTGTCGTAAACGGCAAGCAGCTCACAGAGGTTGCACGCTACACTATCGATGGCGTTAAGCTTACTGCTCCTCAGCAGGGTCTGAACATCGTTAAGATGTCTGACGGCTCAACTATCAAGGTGATGGTTAAGTAATAGCATTTTAGAATAAAAGACCATATCATCCGGCACGTTACCAACGGTTGTAACGTGCCGTTTTTTTATATATCAACCAACCAGCCACAACACTTTTAAGTACGTATTCTGCATCCCCCTCTACACTTTTAAGGACGTAAAAGTGTGGATTCTTACATTTTTAGGACGTAAAAGTGTGGTTTTTTACATTTTTAAGGACGTAAAAGTGTAGTTTCATAAATAAAAGGAGTATATTTGCAAAGCTAAATCATTAATAATCAGGACATATGAAAAGATACGCTCTAAACGAACTCTATAAGTGGAAAGCCAATAAAGACAGGAAACCTCTAATAATGTTGGGTGCACGTCAGGTTGGCAAGACATGGCTAATGCAAGAATTTGCAAAAGAAGCATACAAGAAGCATATTTACGTGAACTTTGAAGATAACGATAAACTTCATGAGCTTTTTGAGAATGACTTCAACATATCCCGAATCATAGCAAGTCTACAATGGTTTTCGGATACGACAATAGATGAAGAAACACTTATAATATTCGATGAGATACAAGAAGCTCCACGAGGCATCACGGCATTGAAGTATTTCCAGGAGAAAGCTCCTCAATACCATGTAATAGCTGCCGGTTCCTTGCTTGGCATAGCAATGCACAGAAATGAGTCTTTCCCTGTAGGAAAGGTTGACTTCATGCACTTGTACCCTCTTACGTTCTTCGAATTTCTTGATGCCATTGGTGAAAACAAAATGGTGAATCTCTTACAGTCAAAAGACTGGCAGATGATAACAATGTTCAGGAACAAATTCGAAGAGCGATTACGGCAGTATTATTTTGTAGGCGGAATGCCTTCTGCTGTATTGTCTTTTGCCACAGACAACGACCCTAATAAAGTAAGAACCATCCAAAAGAATATTCTCGAAGCATACGAAAGAGACTTCTCCAAACATGCGCCGGCAAACGAAGTACCCCGCATAAGAATGGTATGGCACTCTATACCAGCGCAATTATCAAAAGAAAACAGAAAATTCATCTACGGCATGATAAAGGAAGGCGCACGAGCCAAAGATTTTGAGCTTGCCATAGAATGGCTTAAAGATGCAGGACTGATACATAAGGTTATCCGCTGCAAAAAGCCACAACTGCCTTTAGCAGCCTACGAAGATTTTTCCGCTTTCAAGATTTTCATGTCAGACATTGGGTTGATGTCGGCAATGAGCAACATTCCCGTACAAAGCATAATGGATGGCAACAGCTTGTTTTCTGATTTCAAAGGTGCAATGACGGAGCAATATGTTCTGCAGCAACTAAAAACGAACCAATCTCTATCCATATATTATTGGTCAGCGGAAAACTCTCGTGGGGAGATAGACTTTCTTGTTCAACAAGAGGATAGGATTATTCCAATAGAAGTAAAAGCCGAAGAAAATCTAAAAGCGAAGAGTCTTCGTGCGTTCATTGAGCGTAACCCTTGTCTGCATGGCGTGCGTATGTCCATGTCGCCCTATAGAGAGCAAGACTGGATTACCAACTACCCGTTATACTCTGTGCTGGCAGAGTTCGGACAAGAACATACCACATGAAAGTTATCATAAGACAAACATAAGACCACCATAAGACTATCATTAGCCTATCATAACCCTATCACACCCCTCAATCAAGAAGTCAAACTGCCTCTCCCCCTTCAGGGGAGACGGGAGAGGGGTAAGATAATGGATGGCTTTATTTGTCTACTGCTTCGCAAGCTTCCTCTCCGTGAAATTTTATTTTTCCTTTTTTATTTGTCATTCTGTCATTTTTTAACGTAACCCCTTGACATACAAAAACATAACATGCTGACAGATTTGTTTATATTTACAATATCTGTCAGATATCTATCACTTTTCAGGCATTTTACGCCTTTTTAGTCAATATAATGCGGCTTAAACATGGTAAGACTACGACTTTTGAGTGGAAACTCTATGACTTTTGACTGGTAAGTCCATGACTTTTGGTAAGCGTATCCGCGATGCAGCCTTTTTTTTAATCATTATGCTTTTTACCTTTGC
>URLQ01000089.1 GCA_900548745.1 uncultured Prevotella sp. | reverse complement strand
CATCAGCGGTGGTCCGTTCAAGAAGAGCTACAACGTGGTTCGTGGCATCAGCGAGCTTGTACCGGTTGATGTTTATGTGCCAGGATGTCCTCCACGTCCTGAGGCAATCCTCTATGGCATGATGCAGCTGCAGCGCAAGGTGAAGATCGAGAAATTTTTTGGTGGCGCAAACCACAAGATGACCAAGGAGGAGAAGGAACTCTCAATGAGCAAGGGCGGACTTCGCGGCTTGAGCAACGAGAACCTTCAGGATTCACAGAAGCTCGGTCATCCGGAGCCAATCATCGTTACCGATGTGCCGGCGGACTTCAAGTGCGGCGACTTGGCAAACGATGCAGAGAAAACTCAAACCGTATAATATAATAAGGTATAAGACATGAAACTGAATAATATTGAACTCACATTCGAGGACTTCGCCCGTGAGATGGCAAAGCTGAAGAACGAGAAACATTTCGACTACCTTGTTACCATAATCGGTGAGGACTTCGGCGAAGAAGGTCTCGGATGTATCTACATCCTCGAGAATACAGAGAACAACGAACGATGCTCCGTACGCACAATAGCAAAGAAGGTGGACGGCAGCGACGTAATACCTACAGTAATAAACCTTTGGAAGAGTGCTGACCTGCTTGAACGTGAGGTCTTCGACTTCGTAGGCATCAAGTTCCTCGGTCATCCAGACATGCGTCGTCTCTTCCTGCGTACTGACTTCAAGGGCCACCCATTGCGTAAGGACTTTGACATGAGTCCGGAGGCAAACAAGTTCCCTCTGACAGACGAACCGGAGAGCGACTATACCGTAGAGTATAATCTCGATGCTGATGGTCACCTTACAGAAACAAAGCACCGCTTGTTTACTGATGATGACTATGTCGTTAACATCGGTCCTAACCACCCGTCAACACACGGTGTGCTCCGTCTGCAGACAGTCATCAACGGTGAGACTGTAAAGCGTATCTATCCACACCTCGGATATATCCACCGTGGTATAGAGAAGATGTGGGAAGGTATGACATATCCTCAGACCCTGGCATTGACCGACCGTCTGAACTACCTCTCGGCAATGATGCACCGTCACGCACTTGTAGGTGTCATTGAGGAGGCTATGGGTATAGAACTGTCTGGCCGCATCCGCTACATCCGTACTATCATGGATGAGTTGCAGCGTATCGACAGCTGTTCCTTGGCTGTACAGCTCAGGACCTTGGAGCCCTCACGGCATTCCTCTACTGCATGCGCGACCGTGAACATGTGCTCAACGTTATGGAGGAGACAACAGGTGGACGCCTTATCATGAACTACTACCGTATCGGTGGACTGCAGGCTGATATAGATCCGAACTTCGTGGAGAACACAAAGAAGCTCTGTAAGTATCTTCGTCCGAAGATTCAGGAGTATCTTGACGTGTTCGGTGACAACGTCATAACACACAACCGTCTTGTTGGCGTTGGTCCTATGGACAAAGAGAACTGTATCAACTACGGTGTTACAGGTCCTGCAGGACGTGCTGCCGGTTGGAAGAACGATACCCGTAAGCGCCATCCATACGATATGTATGACAAGGTGGAGTGGAAGGAAATCACTATGACAGGTTGCGACTCAATGGACCGTTACTATGTTCATATCAAGGAGCTTTATCAGAGTCTTGATATCATAGAGCAGCTCATCGACAATATCCCAGAGGGTGAGTTCTACATCAAGCAGAAGCCTATCATCAAGGTTCCTGAGGGACAGTGGTATTTCTCTGTAGAGGGAGCCAGCGGCGAGTTCGGTATCTATCTTGACTCACGTGGTGACAAGAGCCCGTATCGTATGAAGATGCGACCAATGGGACTTACCCTTGCAGGAGCTCTCGACCCAATGCTTCGTGGACAGAAGATAGCCGACCTCATCACTACCGGTGCTGCCATCGACTTCGTAATCCCTGACCTCGACAGATAAACGAGTTAAGAATTAAGATTTAAGAATTAAGAATTGAGAGTTCTCGCCTTGAAGCGGGGATAATTCTAAATTCAAAACTCTAAACTCTAAAATAAAATTATGTTTGACTTTAGTATAATAACAACATGGTTCGACGCTCTTCTCCGTCAGACTCTCGGTCTTGGGGATTTTCTGTCGATACTTATCGAGTGTGTGCTGGTTGGCGTTCTGCTCCTTGCGGGCTATGCCGTGCTGGCAATCATCTTGATATTCATGGAGCGTAAGGTGTGTGCCTACTTCCAGTGCCGTCTCGGTCCGATGCGAGTAGGTCCTTGGGGAGTATTCCAGGTGTTCGCCGACGTGCTCAAGATGCTCATCAAGGAAATCTTTGTTGTGGACAAGGCCGACAAGCTGCTTTACTTCATTGCTCCTTTCCTTGTAATCATTGCTTCTGTAGGAACATTCTCGTTCCTGCCTTGGAACAATGGTGCTGAAGTGCTCAACTTCAACGTAGGTATCTTCTTGCTGACTGCCGTTTCAAGTATCGGTATCATCGGAATCTTCCTCGCTGGATGGGCAAGTAACAACAAGTATAGTGTCGTTTCCGCTATGCGTGGTGCCGTACAGCTCATCTCATACGAGATGTCTCTCGGTCTGTGTCTGATAACAGCCGTTATTCTTACAGGCACAATGCAGATTTCCGGTATAGTAGAGGCTCAGACAGGTCCTTGGAACTGGCTGATATTCAAAGGTCACGTACCTGCTATTATAGCATTCCTCGTGTTCCTCGTAGCTGGTAACGCAGAGGCAAACCGTGGCCCGTTCGACTTGGCTGAGGCTGAGAGTGAGCTTACCGCCGGTTACCACACCGAGTATTCTGGTATGGGATTCGGATTCTACTATCTGGCAGAGTACCTTAACCTTTTTGTAGTTTCAGGAGTTGCCACAACAGTATTCCTCGGAGGCTGGGCACCTGTAAATATAGGTATCGAAGGCTTCGATGCTGTGATGAACTACATTCCGGGCATCGTATGGTTCCTCGGCAAGACATTTGCTGTGGTATGGCTTTTGATGTGGGTGCGTTGGACATTCCCACGTCTTCGTATCGACCAGATACTGAAGCTCGAGTGGAAGTACCTCATGCCTCTATGTCTCATCAACCTTGTGCTCATGACAATCATCGTGGCATTCGGCTGGCACTTTTAATTAAAGGAGGAAAAGAAAGATATGGAAGATAACAAGAAATCATATTTCGGAGAAATAGGTTCTGCGATGAAGACTCTTGCTGTTGGTATGAAGACCACACTTGTGGAATACTTCACACCTAAGAGTACAGAGCAGTATCCGGAGAACCGTAAGACCACTCTCCACATATCGGCACGCCACCGCGGCCGCCTTGTCTTTACTCGTGATGAGAACGAGAACTACAAGTGCGTAGGCTGTACTCTCTGTGAGAAGGCATGTCCAAACGATTCTATAAAGATTTTGACTGAAATGGTTGAAGACCCGGAGACGGGTAAGAAGAAGCGCAAGCTGGTTGACTACCAGTACGACCTTGGCGACTGCATGTTCTGCGAGCTTTGTGTCAATGCTTGTAACTTCGGTGCAATCCATTTCACGAACGATTTCGAGAATGCCGTGTTCGACCGCGAAAAGCTCGTGCTTCATCTTGATAAGGAGGTTTATAAGGGAGGTAGCCTTCCAAACCTCATTGACGGTGGCGCACCAATGGAAATCGGTAAGTTTAACACCAAAACAAAATAAGGAGGACAAGTAAGAAATGGCTAATATAATAATGTTTGGCATCTTTGCTGTAGTCATCTTAGGCTCAGCTGTGATGTGTGTAGCTACAAAGCGCATCATGCGTGCTGCTACATTCCTGCTCTTCGTCCTCTTCGGCGTTGCGGGACTTTATTTCATCCTCGACTATACATTCCTGGGTGCTGCGCAGATAAGTATCTATGCCGGAGCTTTGACGATGATGTATATCTTCGCCATCCAGCTTGTTGGCAAGCGCACTCTGCAGGGACTCGTTGAGCATGTAAAAGGCAGCAAGGCTGTTGGAGCAGCCCTTGTCACATTGGCTGGTTTCCTCACTGTTGCCGTTGTACTGCTGAAGAACGAGTTCTTGTTCAAGGCATGTGAGATGGCAGATGCAGAGGTTCCGATGGACGTAATCGGTACAGCTCTTGTTGGAAGCGACAAGTATCAGTATGTACTTCCGTTCGAGTTCATCTCAGTATTCCTGCTGGCATGTATCATCGGTGGAATTGTTGTTGCACGTAAAGATAAGGAGGATAAGTAATTATGGTACCAGTACAATGTTATTTTGTGCTCAGCGCACTGTTGTTCTTCATCGGCGTTTACGGATTCGTTACACGTCGTAACCTGATAGCGATGCTTATCTCCGTAGAGCTTGTGCTCAACGCTGTAGACATCAACTTCGCAGCATTCAACCGTCTGTTGTTCCCTGGCGAGTTCGAGGGCTTCTTCATGACTCTCTTCTCTATGGGTGTGAGCGCAGCCGAGAGTGCCGTTGCTATCGCTATTGTTATTAATGTTTACCGTAATTTCCACAGCGATCAGGTGAACAGTATTGAAAACATGAAATATTAATAAGTTATGGATTATACATATTCATTGTTGATACTTCTCTTGCCATTGCTGAGTTTTCTCGTCATTGGCTTGCCCGACTTCGCGGGAAACAAGTATGCATGGTCGCATAAGGCAGCAGGACTTATCGGAACCTGTTCTATCGGTCTGGTAACGGTGCTGAGCTATATCACTGCTTTCCAGTACTTCATGGCTCCGCGTCTTGCCGACGGTACGTTTGCGACAATTGTACCATATAACTATACATGGTTGCCACTCGGCTCACTTCACTTCGACCTCGGAATCCTTCTGGATCCTATCTCAGTGATGATGCTGATTGTCATCTCTACTGTTAGTTTCATGGTGCATATCTATTCATTCGGTTATATGCACGGCGAGAAGGGATTCCAGCGCTACTACGCTTTCCTTTCCCTCTTCACCATGTCAATGCTCGGACTTGTACTTGCCACAAACATCTTCCAGATGTATATGTTCTGGGAGCTTGTGGGAGTAAGTTCATATCTGCTCATCGGTTTCTACTATGGACTTCATGCTGCCGTACATGCCAGCAAGAAGGCGTTCATCGTAACCCGTTTTGCTGATATGTTCTTCCTCATCGGTATTCTGATTTTCGGTTACTACACAGGTTCGTTCAACTTCTCGTTCACCGGAACAGAGGTACAGATAGCAGAAGGCATGACAGCCTTTACCCAGTGCGATGCTTCACGTGCAGCTGCTGCCGGCGGTTTCATCCTGCCTACAGCTCTTGTGTTGATGTTCATCGGTGGTGCTGGTAAGTCAGCCATGTTCCCTCTCCACATCTGGTTGCCAGATGCCATGGAGGGTCCTACTCCTGTATCTGCCCTCATCCACGCTGCAACCATGGTTGTTGCCGGAGTAGTACAGATAGCACGTCTGTTCCCAATATGGATTGAGTATGCTCCACAGGCAATGGAAATCGTTGTTTACGTAGGTGCTTTCACTGCATTCTATGCAGCTGCTGTAGCCTGTGCACAGAGCGACATCAAGCGTGTGCTTGCCTTCTCGACAATCTCTCAGATTGCCTTCATGATGGTAGCCCTCGGTGTATGTCTGCCAGGTCATCATGGAGCTGTGCTTGACAACCACGCACAGCTTGGCTATATGGCTTCATTGTTCCACCTCTTCACCCACGCCATGTTCAAGGCTTGCTTGTTCCTTGGTGCCGGTTGTATCATCCATGCTGTACACTCCAACGAGATGTCGGCAATGGGAGGACTTAAGAAGTACATGCCAATCACTCACGCTACCTTCCTCATCTCATGTCTTGCCATTGCAGGTATTCCGTTCTTCTCTGGTTTCAGTTCTAAGGACGAGATTATCACAGCATGCTTTGAGCATTCAGCATTCATAGGATGGTGGATGACAGGTGTGGCAGCCATGACAGCGTTCTATATGTTCCGTTTGTACTACGGTATCTTCTGGGGTACAGAGAACAAGGAACTTCATGCTCACCACACTCCACACGAGGCACCGCTTACTATGACCTTCCCACTCATCTTCTTGAGCATCATCACAGTAGGAGTCGGTGTGTTCACCACACTTGGAGGCTTCCTTGATTGGAACTGGACAAGCTTCGGTGAGATTGTAAGTGCGGCAGGAACAGCTTATACAGTACATTTCGATCCTCAGGTGGCAGCCACTTCAACGGTAATAGCCATCATCTCCATAGCTTTTGCCACCTATATATATAAAGGTGAGAAGCAGCCTGTTGCCGATAAGCTCTACAAGACGTTCCCACGTCTTCACCGCTGGGCATACAAGCGTTTCTATATGGACGAGGTTTATATGTTCGTTACCCATAAGATTCTGTTCCGTTTCGTAAGTAAGCCGGTACAGTGGATTGATGAGCACATCATCAACGGTCTTATCGACTTTACTGCTTGGGGAGCTAATGAGGCAGGTGAGACCCTGCGTCCATGGCAGAGCGGCGATGTTCGCCAGTATGCAGTATGGTTCCTCACAGGTACAGTAGCATTAACATTAGTATTACTTAGCATATTATAACGAGATATGAGTATATTAACTGTATTCGTAGTAATTCCAGTATTGATGCTGCTCGGCCTTTGGGCTGCCCGCGACGTCAAACAGGTTCGCACAGTGATGGTCATCGGATCATCAATGCTGCTTGCAATGTCCGTATGGCTGACATTGCATTTCGTAGGCGAGCGTGCTGCAGGAAACACTGAGGAGATGATTCTTCAGGCATCCACAGTATGGTTCGCACCTCTCCACATCAGCTATGCTGTCGGTGTTGACGGCATCTCTGTTGTAATGCTTCTGCTTTCAAGCATCATCGTGTTCACCGGAACATTCGCTTCTTGGAAGCTCAAGCCTCTGACCAAGGAGTTCTTCATGTGGTTCACACTGCTCTCCACCGGAGTATATGGTTTCTTCATCAGCATCGACCTCTTCACGATGTTCATGTTCTATGAGGTAGCCCTTATCCCTATGTACCTTCTTATCGGTTACTGGGGTTCCGGTCGTAAGGAGTATGCAGCAATGAAGCTTACTCTTATGCTTATGGGAGGTTCCGCTCTCATCATCCTCGGATTGGTAGGTATCTACTTCTTCAATGGAGGTTCCACAATGAACATCCTTGAGATAGCACATAACAACCATATCCCGGCAGCGGTACAGAACGTACTCTTCCCATTCGTATTCATCGGATTCGGAGTCTTGGGTGCCCTGTTCCCATTCCACACATGGTCACCTATCGGTCACGGTTGTGCGCCTACATCAGTATCTATGCTCCATGCCGGAGTATTGATGAAGCTTGGAGGTTACGGCTGTTTCCGTATCGCAATGTTCCTGTTGCCTCATGCAGCACAGGATTTGGCTTGGATATTCCTTATCCTTACCACAATCTCTGTTGTTTACGGAGCGTTCTCTGCATGTGTTCAGACCGACCTTAAGTTCATCAATGCTTATTCATCAGTGTCACACTGTGGACTGGTGCTCTTCGCCCTTCTGATGATGACAAAGGTAAGCTGCACAGGAGCAATCCTTCAGATGCTTTCTCATGGACTTATGACGGCACTCTTCTTTGCCCTCATCGGTATGATTTACGGACGTACCCACACTCGTGACATCCGTAAGTTGGGTGGATTGATGAAGATAATGCCATTCCTCTCTGTTGGTTATGTAATTGCTGGTTTGGCAAACCTCGGACTTCCTGGTTTCTCTGGCTTCATCGCTGAGATGACAATCTTCACAGGTTCGTTTGAGAATCCGGATATGTTCCATCGTTGCTGCACAGTAATCGCTATCACTTCAATCGTTGTGACAGCAGTTTACATCCTGCGTACCGTTGGCTTCATCCTCTTCGAGAAGGTGAAGGACGAGCATTACCTCACACTTACCGATGCCACTTGGGATGAGCGCTTTGCAGTATGCTGCCTTATCTTCTGTGTGGCAGGACTCGGAAGCTTCCCTCTCTGGGCAAGCAATGCCATCAGCGATGCTGTTGGTCCGATCCTCAATGTAGTAACAAACCTCTAATAAATCAGTAGGACAAGATATGGATTATAGTCAGTTTTTTAATATGATACCGGAAGCAGGACTTATTGCTGTTCTGGTAATAGTATTCCTCGCCGACCTCATTCTGAAGGGCGAGAAGAAACACTCTGTGCTGAGCCTGCTGACAGGCGCCCTTCTGGTGTGCCAGATTGGAGTATGTTTCCTTTCAGAGCCAGCTCAGGCTTTCGGAGGAATGTATGAGTCTACGCCAGCTGCCAATGTGATGAAGATTATTCTCACCATGGGTACACTCATCGTGTTCATCATGTCGCAGTCATGGGTAGAGCGCAAAGATGTCCTTAACAAGGAAGGCGAGTATTACGAGTTGCTCATAAGCACTCTGCTCGGTATGTATATGATGATTTCATCAGGCCACTTCATGATGTTCTTCCTCGGACTGGAGATGGCGAGTGTGCCAATGGCATGTCTCGTGGCATTCGACAAGTTCAAGCAGAACTCAGCAGAGGGAGCTGCAAAGTTCATCCTTACAGCAACCTTCTCAAGCGGTGTGATGCTCTACGGTATCTCCTTCATCTATGGAGCGGTAGGCACACTCTACTTCGGTGATGTAGCTTCTCAGATCAGTACCTCTCCTCTTACAATCATGGGACTCGTGTTCTTCTTCAGTGGATTAGGTTTCAAGATAAGCCTTGTACCGTTCCACTTCTGGACCGCCGACACCTATCAGGGTGCGCCAACTCCTGTTACGGGCTACCTTAGTGTAGTATCCAAGGGAGCAGCAGCTTTTGCGCTGATGGCAATCCTCGTAAAGGTATTCGCTCCTATGTCAGAGTATTGGGAGTATCTGATGTACATCGTCATCGTGCTCACCATCACCGTTGCCAACCTCTTTGCCCTTCGTCAGAAGGAGTTGAAGCGATTCATGGCATTCAGTTCCATCTCACAGGCGGGATACATCATGCTTGCTGTCATTGGAGGCAGTGCTATGGGTCTTGCATCTCTGATGTACTACGTGCTCATCTATGTTGCAGCCAACATGGCAGTGTTCACCATCATCAATGTTGTTGAGACACGTGGTGGTGGCAACACCAAGATGAACTGCTACGATGGATTCTATGAAACCAATCCAAAGCTCTCTTTCCTTATGACTTTGGCATTGTTCTCACTTGCCGGAATCCCTCCGTTTGCAGGAATGTTCTGTAAGTTCTTCGTCTTCATGGCAGCAGCCAAGGGCGGTTCCACACTTGCATACGCAGTAGTATTCATAGCCTTGTTGAACACCGTACCGTCGCTCTACTACTATCTGAAGATTGTAAAGTGCATGTACATCAACAAGACCGATCAGCCATTGCCAACCTTCAAGAGCGACTGCAACACACGTCTCGCCCTTGCTTTGTGTACAGCTGGTGTATTACTCTTCGGAGTATGCAGCTGCATCTATGACTGGCTTGCACAGGCAGCAGGAATGTAATTTCGGCTAATATCGCGAACCATAAATAATTTAACCGGGCTCACTCTCTTTGACAGAGTGGGTCCGGTTGGTTTTTTCTTAATAGTTGACGAGTTGACAAGTTGACGAGTAGACGAGGAGATTTGCTGATGAGTAGACGAGTTAAAATACCTAATGACTGTTTTTAGTTTAATACCATCCATTTCTTTGTCATATCAGCATTTTTATCTACCTTTGTCATCTTAATACTTGAAAACAATAGAGAGAAACTGTAATTATGGACCTTATGTCACGCTTTTCAAGAAAGCAAATCGTTGCGCTGTCTGTTGCAGCATTGGCAATAGCAGTGATAGCTATAGCTGCAATATCAGTCTGTTGCAGCCACCATACTTATCCCCGTGAGTTGGTTGTTGCCGACTCGTTGTGCGAGACCAATCCCCCAAAGGCTATTTCACATCTTAAAGCTTTGCGAGTCAAGTCCAAATCAATGGGAACAGCAGACTCCTGGTATTACCGTCTGTTGTGTGTAAAGGCGAGAGACAAGGCTTATATCCCCGCCACGGATGTCAAGGAGGCACAGACTATAGTAAACCATTATGAATCCTTTGGAGCCGACAAGTCGAAGTTGCAATATGCATATTATTATTTAGGTCGTGCCTATCGTGATTTAGACGACATTCCAATGGCTTTGGAGTTTTATAAGAAAGCATTGGAATTGGTAGATCATAACGACAAGAAGTTCTTGAGTATCCTCAACTTTCAGGTAGGTTTCCTCTTACTTGAACAGTCGTTGTCGGGTGAAGCCTTACCTTATTTCAAGACATCGTATCAGTTGGAAGAGCAACGACGTGATACTGTCATGATAATCTATTCTTTACAGAAAATAGCCTATGCTTATCAAGATGAAAAGAACGACAGTTGTCTAATGTATTACAAGAAAGCTTTGCAGCTTTCAAAGAAAAGCAGAAATGCAGAGCTTTATAATTCAATCCTTTCTTCATTAGGTTCTTATTATCTCACAGTTGGGAAATATGAAGAAGCCTATACGTATGCCAAGCCTGCACTACGTGCAGTCACGAAAGACAATCCGGCATGGGAGTCTTTTGTTTATGTTGCTGCAAAGTCATGTATGAATCTAAACAAGCGAGATTCCGCTTTGGCTTATTATCTGATGCTTGATAAGTCAGATAATGTAGGAGTCCAATGGGAGGCAAGCCTTAGTCTGTCTCAGCTGTTTTTGGAGAGAGGTAATGTCAGTAAGACTCTTTCCTGTTTGAAAAAGCTGAATGAATGCGAGAAAATCTTAAAGAGAGACCACGCCGTAAAATCAGCAGCCCATTGGAATGCTGCTTATAATTACAGCTTGTATAAGGATAAAAATTCCAAGTTGGAAAAACGTAATCTTTTCTTGATAGTTTCTTTGTGCGTTATAGCTTTTTCTGTCATTCTCTGCATTATGGCTTTTGTCATGTGGTACAGGAGAAACAAACAACGGGAAAGTGAAAGGGAAATCCGATTGCGTAAGATACGTGAAGAAAATGCGGAGCGCAGCTTGGAGTATGTGAAGACGTGCGAAGATAAGATTCATTCTCTGGAAATGGAATTGCAGGAAGCAAAGCTTGCCCATTCCGAAAGTCTTGAGAATCTACGTTTACAATATGAACAAGCAGTCAGTCTGTGTGAAATAGCGAAGCAAAAGATTTCATTGAAAGAGAATATCATGGCTACGTTTGTCAACACTGCTATTTATCAGACTATAGCACGAAAAGCCCGTTCTGAGGAAGTGTTGACAGAAGAGGATCTTTTAGAACTGGAGACAGAAATAGCCGAAAAGTATCCAGATTTCAGGTCCTCCTTGTTTACGGTATCTCCAATTAGTGTTCAGGATTATCGTATGTGTATTATCATTAAGCTCTTTGATTTTAATGATAATACCATGTCAAAGTTGCTTGGTCGCGACCGGAGCACTATAACAAAAGCAAAGAAAAAGCTTCAAATAAGATATTTGGGAGCCGAAAGTAGTATCCATGATTTTATCACATTCATAAAGGGTATATAGATAAGAATATAAACCTTTCTGGTGTATCGTCTTGATTTATAACAAGTTGTATCATGGTGAATAATATGTGAATCATAATTCACATATTATTCACCTTTTTATTAGTGCTTGTTTTTATGCCATTTTCTATCTTTGCGGCATAATAAAAGCGATATGAAGAAATTATATTTTACAATTGCAATGCTTGTCCTTTTGGGAACAGCATACAGTGCTCCAAAAGATGTGGAGCTTGTTAGTAAAGATGGTACTATCTACAATCCGAGTGGACCACATTCTGGTATTCCAATCGTATCATCCGACGGCGATGATGTCACCATCAAGTCCGACAGTA
>URLQ01000088.1 GCA_900548745.1 uncultured Prevotella sp. | reverse complement strand
GACTTTATTGTTAGTTAGTCATAGTAAGTTATGGTTAGTTATAAGGCTCTAAATAAAACAGACAATAAATAGCCATTTTGTAGCATTTTCCCATACATATGTAATAATGCATATATATACAACAAAAAAGAGGAGAAAAAGAAAGTTACCTACTTTCTTCGAGCAAGTTGCCGGATTATGCATAAGAGTATAAATATACACTATAACATACGGAAGTTTTCAAGCTTGTTTTTAAGATAATCCTTGAAGCCATCATCGCCCAAGACCTTGATATCGTCATACAGACCAAGAACGAATCTTCCGATGCCGATATAGCTGCACACTTCAAGTTTCAGGAGCCAATGCGCCTTGTCCACCATCTCCACATGGGCTGTCGCCTTGGGGTATTCCTCTGAAAGAATATTATAAGAGAGCTGCCCCAAGAGCAACTCTACGGTTGTCGTTGTTTCTGCGCTGAACATAAACACGTCGGTAAACATCTGCTTGTGCTCATCCTTGAACATCCATTCATCGGCAAGCACTTCCACATCGTGCATCCTGATAATCTTGAAAGTCTTGTTCATTCCCGACGCCGGTTCGAAACATCTCACCTCTCTGTTGCCGTCCATAAGCATGAACGGCTCCACGAGGCGGTCTCTTGTCGTGCTGCTATGTGGCGAGGAGTATCCTCTCAGCACCACCTGGTGCTGATATTTTATAGCCTCATGCAGTGCATTTATATTGTGGGCTGCCCGCTCGTCGAGGGAGTCGCCTGCCAGGATGCCGAAATCATAAAAGCGGTCTATCTTCCTCTTCAGGGTCTCCACGATGGCGTTTGCCCCCTTCACTTTGTCAAGGAGACGGCGTATGGTCACCGCCTCCTCTTCGGTGAATGATATACGTTCAATGAGTCTTCCGAAAAACGGCGAGGAACGGTCTACCGAATAGCAGTCGCCATACTTCTCAACCTTAAAGCCAGCATCCCTGAAGAAATCCAGATAGTAATAGATGTTCCTCTTAGAGATGCTCAGTTTGTCGCACAGCTGTGCCAACGTATACTGACGGTTTTCCGCCAGCAGGAGCAACAGGTTGAGTTCCTTTTCGAGTTTGTCGTGACGCATTGAACCTTGATTATATTTCCAATTACTTAGCCACTTTCACAGCCTTGCCGTTCTCTCTGATGATGTATACGCCAGAAGCGGCATTGCCCTTGTTGACGCGTCTTCCCGAGAGGTCATAAGCAGCCTTGGATGTTCTGTCTTCAGAAGCCACACCGCTTATAGAAGTAGAACCGTCACCAGTGGTAACGACGAGGTCGTCACTTGCCATTGTCTTCTCGCCATTTTTCTCTCCATATACGTTAAGTATATAGGTGGTGTTGCTTTCAAGACCGGTGAAGGTGTATGTCTGAACATTGCCTACGTTCTTGTTGTCATAGTTAGCCACTGGAATATTCTTCACTTCATGACCGCTTACAGCGGCGTCGTCAATCTGTGCCGTCTCCGAACCAGTACGGTTGAAATACAGTCTTACGCTTGATGTCGGCTCCACATCGAAGTAATACAACTTGCCTTCGCTCTCGGTCAGATATAGCTTTTCGGCATCCACCCACTCGCCGTCAACAAGTCGCTGCACTGCAATATATGCCGTTTCTGACACCTTTGAAGGCTTCATCCAGAACTCTACGTGAGAGATTATCGCATCATGATTTACCATTACGAGATAGTGTCCCTTCGTTCCGAAGCGAAGCGAAGGAGCGGCATAGCCATAAGAGCCAGATGCGCTGGAGTAAGTGGTGCTGTTAGTCTTCCATCCGTAAGGCATGCCCGGATTCTTGCCGGAAAAGTCGTAGAATGTGACAACCGGCTCACCCTCAAATGTCTTCTTGGCAAGCACTACGCTATATGTCTGTGCGTCAGCAAGACCAGTCCATGATGCCGTGAATGAATTGTCGGCAACGGCTGTAGCCTTCAGACCTTCCACCTTATACTGAGAGAAAGCCTTCACCTCAGTTGTCACACGCTCCACCTTCTCTTCAGAAGAGAATGCTCCGGCACAGCTCTTCAGGCTCACCTCATATTGTGTTTCCGGTTCCAGACCTGCCACATTGCATTTCGTACCTACCACTTTCTTATCCGTGTAGCCATTCAAAGGTGTTGTAGTATTGTCGGCATTTACCTTCTTCACATTCAGCAAATAATGCTCCGCACCTTCCGCTGTCGCCCACGACAATTCGAAAGAGTCGTAGCTCTTATTGCCTACAGTAAATGCAGGAGCCATAAGGTCTACATCTCCTCCCTTGGCGATGAATGATATAATGCCGTTGTCATCCTTTGCCTTGTCCATATAGAACATCACGTCATCGTTCCATGCCTTGAAGTCGTATGAAGTGACATTGCTCGTTCCTGGGAAGGTGACACCACTTTCATACTTGGGATTTCCCGACGGTTGACCGTTAGCTTCCACAATGTCCACCCTCTGATGGTTAGCTTCATTATTTACGGTGTTTTTTATCCAAATATCCTCATCCATATCGATATGCCATACCAACATACCGTTTCCTGGCAGATATTCGTCCCAGCCAGTCTGCTGTCTGTTTTCAAAGAGGAAGTATTCGTTTTCATTTCCCGGCACGTTCACCTTGTAAGCCTTGTTGGACTCTCCCAAGGCAGGCAGGGAGAATACACCTTTTGTGGAACTTGTTATCTCCTCCGGCTCAATCCATCCCAACTCATATCTCTCGTATGAAGAATAGAGAGCCGGTGTGTTACCGTCGTTGCTATAGTTGCCGTATGCCATAACGTCCCACGACATAGGGGTATAATTACTTACAGAAGCCTTGCCGCCGGTGCTATAGAGGTCAGGGAGACCAAGACAGTGTCCGAACTCATGTACGAAGGTTCCGATACCTGCCGGATAATTTGTCCTGGTGCCATTCACCTCGTTGCTACACGTATAGCTGCCAATAGACACGGTTTGTCTTTAGGTCAACATTCCAGTCGCGCATATCAAAAGCATGGGGCCATATCGTCTTGTCATCATTGGAATCGGCAGCACCCTTACCGGCATAGAAGATGTATACGTTATCCACATAGCCGTCGCCATCATGATCGTATTGCGAGAAATCCACTTCTGCATCTATCGCCTCCACTGCCGCCTTGACGAAGGTACCCATATTTATAGAGGTGTTATAGGTACCCTGTCCGGCATCGTGCTGCCCGTAATTTATCTGCACAGGACCATACACATCAAAGGTTGGCTTAAAGGCTCCGTGGGAACTTGCAATGAAATAGTCTCTTACACTTCCGTTGGCTCCGTTCTCTGCAGTGAAGCCTTCCTTGTTCATCGCATCATTATAATACTGCGAAGCATTTTCTACTGTAGAGAACTGCTTGTCGTTAAACTCCATGAGGATAACGATAGAGTGCTGCTCACCCACATGCGGAAAATTGTTGACGAGCACCTTTGACGGACGCTTGGCTGCCTTAGCTGCCATGCGGCGGGCTGTCACCTTTGAATTGAAATCCTTCAGCATGTCTTTGTTTTGCTGGTTATACAGGCTGATGACAGACTGCTTGTCTATCGTGGCAAGAAAGGATTTTGCCTGGCTTGTGCGCTTGGCTGCATCGGCAGCTACT
This sequence comes from uncultured Prevotella sp., assembly GCA_900548745.1. Taxonomy (GTDB): domain Bacteria; phylum Bacteroidota; class Bacteroidia; order Bacteroidales; family Bacteroidaceae; genus Prevotella. Next base: position 8,549 of record URLQ01000088.1, on the reverse strand, counting down.
ATGCCGCTGCATCTTGCTACGCCGTTAGTCACGGTAGCATACTCATAATTTCTTGTAGCACTGTTGTACATCAATAGGAAGCCGTCTTCCGTTGTACGGTAGTTACCGTGCTCATCACCATGCAAACGGATGGAAATTTCCGTTCCGTCAGCTTGCTTTGCCTTTATAACACCAGGATATGCAGGCACGGCAAAGGTCGCCTGCGACATAAGCATAGAGGCAAAAGTCGCCAAAAGTATTCTTTTGATTTTCATATTTTTGTTTTACCTTAAATTAGCAGACTTATAATTTTACAAGAAAACAAGTCATTGGATAACAATAAATTATCCAATGCTTGCATCTGTCAGAAAATTCACTTACTGCTGCTAAAAACTCAAATAAAGAATATCTGACATATGGCAAAGGTAAACATAAAATCCGAGAAAATCACTCCTTTCGGAGGAATTTATTACGCAAGCAAGGCTTTTTTATGCGCTTTCACTTGACAAAGTCATCAACAGCACTCTTGGTGTTCGCAGCTCCACCTACAACGACTACGAGTGGGATGAGATAATCAATGTACAGTAGCATACAAGATAAATCTAAAGAATATACGGAAAGACTTTGTCTGCTAATTTAAGGAATTTATCAACTCTCGCATGCAGATTTATATCATTTTATTCAGATTACACAATAATATTATATCATTAACCTTTGTTAAGACCATATTTCTGTCTTTATATATACGACACATTGCTTGTAAACATATAAAACAATGGTATATGTTTTTTATCTATCTTTAGATAAGATAGACGGCACCTCGGTAATAAAAATAAAATAAATAGGTTTTAAATTTGCAATTCTAATCTTTGCAAATTTTGTATTACTCTCGCTTTTAATAAAATCCTCACGCTCGGAAGCGAGAATAAATTCTCCCTTCTCTCGCTTAATCGGATTTTTGCACTATCTTTAGATAAGATAGGCGGCACCTCGGTAATAAAAATGAAAGTCTTACGCCTTTCATTTTGCATTACTCTCGTTTTGCACTATCTTTGCACACGAATAATAAAAGAACGAAATGAAAATATATTTTTCACACAAAGAAGAGTTATGGAACTCTTGGTCACACTTCGGTGGCGTTGTACTTGGTATCGGAGTAGGTATTGCATTCCTTATATTCTGTATAGGACATAAGAACGCATGGGCAACATTAGGTGTGTCGCTATACCTGTTTGGTATGCTGTGCTCATATATTGCCTCTACGGTGTATCATGCTCTCAGCGCACGAAGTGTTTGGAAGGAGAAACTACGCAAATGGGATCACGCCGCTATATACTGGCATATCGCAGGAAGCTATTCCCCACTGACACTTGTCGCTCTAAGACAAGACGGTGCATGGGGATGGGGACTGTTCATATTTATCTGGACATGCGCCATAGTGGGGACAATAATGAGTTTCAGAAAACTGAAAGACCATAGCAATTTGGAGACTTCCTGTTTCGTTGCTATGGGACTAAGTATTCTTGTTGCCTTTAAGCCTCTGCTAAACAGCGTGAGCGCAGCAGCAGTAATATGGATCATCGCTGAAGGAGTAAGCTATATCACAGGAGCTGTTTTCTATAGCATAAACAAGAAGAAATACATGCACAGCGTGTTCCACTTCTTTGTCCTTGCCGGCAGCATCTGTCATATCATTGCTGTCTGGGACGTGCTGATGGAATATCTTTAAGTCTTTATGGTTGGATTAACAAGCAACACGTTTTCGGAACTCACATCCGTTAGACAACGCTAATACAAAAATAATAATAGGTGGTCTGCAAGAACATTTGCCGACCACCTATTATTATATATAACATACTCGCATTTCGCATGTCTTCGACATGCAGTCAGCTGACGAGTTAATTAACATACTGCCAACTGACGAGCAGACAAGGAGATTGCATTACTTGTTCAATCTCCAAGTAGCACCATCTTTTGTATCATTTATCTCAAAGCCAGCTTCCTTGAGGGCATCACGAATCTGATCGCTTGTTGCCCAATCCTTGGCTGCCTTTGCCTTGGAACGAAGATCCAACACCATATCCATAACTCTTCCGAATGCTTCCTCGCGAGCATCACTTGAATCACTGCGCTCATCCTTCAATCCAAGGATATCGAAAGCAAAGGTACGCATGGTGTCAGACAGTTCTTTCAGACAGTCTGCACAGATTGTTGCCTTATGGTCGATGAGCTTGTTTACAACAGAGCAAGCCTCAAAGAGATAGCTTATAACCTGCGGAGTGGCAAAGTCATCATTCATCGCATCATAACACTTCTGACGCAGTTCCTTAACGACCTTCTCTGTCTCGGCATCACACTTGTCACTTACCGGTACATGCTCAAGGTCTGATATTCCGTTCATCAGCTTTTCCATTCCCTTCTCACTTGCCTTCAGTGCTTCATTAGAGAAGTCAACAGTGCCACGGTAATGAGCTGAAAGGATGAAGAAGCGGATTGTCATCGGAGAGTATGCCTGTTCCAGGAGCTTATGCTTACCTGTAAAGAACTCTTCGAGTGTGATAAAGTTACCAAGGCTCTTACCCATCTTCTGTCCGTTGATGGTAAGCATATTGTTGTGCATCCAGTATTTCACCATCTGGTCACCCTGACTTGCTACAGCCTGGGCTATCTCACATTCATGATGAGGGAACACAAGATCCATGCCTCCTCCGTGGATATCGAAATGGTTGCCAAGGTATTTGCGTCCCATAGCAGTACACTCACAGTGCCAGCCTGGGAATCCATCACTCCACGGACTTGGCCAACGCATGATATGCTCCGGGGATGCTTTCTTCCACAAAGCGAAGTCCACCTGATTGCGCTTCTCTCCTACTCCGTCAAGCTGACGGCTCTCGTTGATGACATCGTCGAGATTACGATGAGAGAGGATGCCATAATGGTGTACCTTATTATATTTCTCTATATCGAAATACACACTGCCATTACTCTCGTAAGCGAAGCCATTGTCCATTATCTGCTTCACGAGTTCTTCCTGCTCGATGATATGTCCTGAGGCATGTGGTTCTATGCTTGGCGGAAGCACGTTGAGAGCTTTCATTGCATCGTGATAGCGATTGGTATAATACTGTGCTATCTCCATTGGCTCAAGCTGCTCAAGACGAGCTTTCTTCTCTATCTTGTCGTCACCTTCATCTGCATCATGCTCAAGATGACCTACATCGGTGATGTTTCTTACGTAGCGCACCTTATATCCGAGATGCTTAAGATAACGGAATACGAGGTCGAATGTTATTGCTGGACGCGCATGTCCCAAGTGTGGATCACCATAAACGGTTGGTCCGCAGACATACATTCCCACGTTTGGGGCATGAAGCGGAACAAACGGTTCTTTTCTCCTTGTCAGAGTATTGTAAATGATTAGTCTCTGTTCCATTGTTTTGTTATATTTGTTTTGTTGTTTCCTTTTACCTATTAAGCCCCGGCATTTCTGTATTACGCATATATATCTTATACATACGATTCCTTCATCAATACCGAAATGCCGGAGCTTCCTCCTTCCTTAAGAATAATACTTTTCCTATTTGAAGGTATCGAAGCCTTCACCGAAGATACCCTGGCAGTTGGTCTGCGACACAAGTGCATCGGGGTCTATCTTCTTTATACACCGGAAGATATCCTGTGACTCATAGCGCCGTGCCATGACGATAAGAATATCCACTTCTTTCTGTGAATACCAACCCTTGCCTTCTACTAAAGTGACACCACGATGAACGCTCTTGTTTATAACATCGGCAATCTCCTTATAGTGCTTTGAGATAATGATAAACTGTACCGTTTGGCGTGCTCCGTTGACTATATAGTCACACATGTAACTTGCCACGAGCGTAAACACCGCACCATAGACTATAAGCTCCACACTATGGAAGAGCAGATATGAAGAGGTGATGATGGTGAAGTCGATAAACTGCATTGCCCTACCGAAACTCATGCGGAAATACTTGTTGAGTATTGCTATAAGGATGTCGGTTCCTCCCGTTGAACCGTTATGCGAATATATGACTCCAAGACCAATACCACCCATAAGACCTCCGATAAGGACGTGCATAAACTTGTCTTCTCCAGCCGTAATGACAGGATGGGCTGCAAAGAAAGGTTGCAAGACCGCAACTACAACAGCAAGCATCGTAACGCCAATGAATGTTCGATAGATGAACTTACGCGACAATGTCTTTATGGCAATACCAAGCATCAGGAAGTTGAGAAGCCAGATTGAATAGCCTGGAGGGAAACCCGTGGCATAGAAAATGAGTGCCGAGAGACCCGACACACCACCCATAACGACTTTCTCTGGCAGGATGAAAGCCGTATAACCGACAGCATAACAAAGGACGCCAATGAACAGCATGAAAATATCCTTCATCTGCTGGTGATCCACCTTTAACTTCGATAATGAAAAGCTCTTGTTCATCACAGTACGTTTTTTCGTTTAATTACATTTTAATAAGACTACAATAATGAGAACAAATCGTGCAAAAACACAATCCACTCTCATTCGGCTTTGCAAAGATATACTAAATTCAGACACTCGCCAAATTTAATCAAAGAAATAATGATTACCTTTGTAAAACTACCGAGAAGTGGAGCATTAAGGCATACTAAAACCAATGTTTTTACTACCGGAATTATCAAAACAAAAGAAAATGGAACTGCAAGAAGAAAGAACTTATATAGCCATCGACCTGAAATCGTTTTACGCCTCTGTGGAATGTGCAGAACGCGGACTCGACCCTTTGACCACTAATCTGGTGGTTGCTGATACGAGCCGTACAGAGAAGACCATCTGCCTTGCAGTATCGCCATCGCTCAAATCATACGGAATAGGAGGACGGGCAAGGCTTTTTGAAGTCGTGCAACGCATCAGACAAATAAACAACGAGCGCAGACAACAGTGTGGAGGCAAATTCTCGGGCAAGTCATACCACAATCCCGACCTGAAGAAACACTCCGACTGGGAACTTGACTTCATTGCCGCCAAACCGAGAATGGCAAGATATATAGAGGTGAGCGCACAGATTTATGGTATATACCTTAAATATATAGCTGCCGAGGACATTCATGTATATTCAATCGACGAGGTATTCATGGATGTCACTCCCTATCTGAAACATTTGGGAATGACACCTCATGAACTTGCCATGACGATTATCCACGACGTGCTCCATACCACAGGCATCACGGCAACTGCCGGCATCGGCACCAACATGTATCTCTGCAAAGTGGCAATGGATATAGTGGCGAAACATATACCTGCCGACAAGGACGGAGTGAGGATTGCGGAACTCAACGAGATGTCGTATCGCAAGAAGCTATGGAGCCACCAACCGCTTACAGACTTCTGGCGTGTGGGCAGAGGGATTGCAAAGCGTCTTGAGGAGCATGGACTATATACAATGGGAGACATTGCCCTGCAATCTGAAAGGAACGAAGAACTGCTGTACAGGCTCTTCGGAGTGAATGCAGAACTGCTTATTGACCATGCCTGGGGATGGGAGCCATGCACAATGGAAGCCATAAAGACATACAAGCCTACAGCTAAATCACTGAGCCAAGGACAGGTGTTGCAATGTCCATACAACTACAAGAAAGCTCTTGTAGTAATGAAGGAAATGGCTGAGGCTCTGGCTCTCGACCTTGTGGACAAATGCCTCACAACAAACCAAATAGCCATCTATATAGGATATGACGCTGAAAGCCTTACATCATACGAAGCGAGGTTTACACCTATAAGGGATTGCGCAATGAACTATTATGGAAAGATAGTGCCCAAGCCAGCCAAAGGCATGATGCACCTGCAACGCTACACTTCATCTGCAAGGATCATCACCAAGGCTGTAACGACAATCTTTGAAGACAACGTAGACCCAGACCTGCTGATAAGAAGAATAAACATCACAGCCGCCAACATCATCCCCGAAGATGCTTCTTGCAACAACTGCATACCACAACAACTTGACCTGTTTACCGATTACGATGCTCTGCAAAGGAAGACTGAAGAGGAAGACAGACAGCTTGCCAAGGAACGGCGTATGCAGGAGGCTGTGCTGAAAATAAAGAAGTCTTTCGGAAAGAACACTATCCTGAAGGCTCTCGACTTTGAGGAAGGCGCTACCGCAAGGGAGAGGAACCAACAGATTGGCGGACACCACGAATAATGAATAATATAGAATATAGAGTTTAAAGGATATCATCATGAATTACGAATCTATCTTGCATCATCCCCACCACGTATCAAAGAAGCATCCACAAATGTCGATACTTAACAGGGCTGCACAGTTTGCTCCGTTCTCCGCTCTTACCGGTTACGAAGAGGCTATAAAGAGAACTGCGGAGAAGTTCAAATAGCAATATAGGTATGTGGTCTTTCACGACACATACCTATATTACTATTATCCCCAATCAGTCATTAGGTCGTTTGAGGATCATTCTATTAATCCATCATGCCAAACTAAGACGACGCTGCTGGCGCAACTTCTTTAATTTCTGCTGACGTTGGAATCCTCTCAGCACACGCATGCCGACAATAGGCCACGAAGGAATATGCTTTATCTGATGGCGTACCATCGGAATATCCCAAAGCAACATCAACACGGCAAAGAACAAGCCGGCAATGATAGTCCAGCCAAACAGAATCTTTATGCTTTGTGCCATAAAGCCTTCTACCATTCCATCCATCAGCTGCGGGAAATCAACGCTACGGGCACTCACCCTCACACTGTCTATATAGCCTGAACAACGGGAAAAGCCGTCGGCAACATAATATTTCATCCCCCAGCTATGAAGGGCTGCACCAACAAGTCCACCGACAAACATATGCAAGACATTGAATACCGACAATGCCTGGAAGAAATGCTCAAACGACATTATAGCATGCAGACACCACATGAAGGCTATACACAGTATTGCATAGCCGAAGCCACGCCATATCAACGGCAACCGCAGCTGCTCTATATTTATGTTTGAATCAACAAGTACATAGAAGCCACCTGCATAAATGGCAAAAGCGAACAGTCCTACGGCAATGAGCTTGTATACATTCCAGCGCATCAGCTTCAGCCAACCTAAAGAGAAGAGGCAACCTGCCCAAATACCCAACAACGACCACTGATTGAGAGCCTCGTATGTATGGTCGGCATAATGCATAACCTCCTCGTAATATATCATTTCCAACACATGCTCACACGAGAACAACGCCTCCACTACACCTATAAGCAGGATTATGGGCACCACATTGTGATAGTTCCACATTGCCGGCTCGAAATACGGATGCGGATGACTGAACATACGCTGCAGACAAACAGCAAAGGTAATAAACACAGTTCCTGTAACGAGGCGGAACTGGGAAGAATGCCACCAGTCAAGCCAATCGCCATAGTTCAGGAGCCATGCCACCTGCAGCCAGAAGACACACCAGAGCAAAGCCCCGAACCAGTCGAGTCCTCTGAGCGGTACAATCTGAGGCATGGCATGAAACGGACGTGTAAGCACAGCCTGCACAAGAAGTACGAACAACATCAGTCCGATAACGAACCAGTGCATATAGGTCCAGTGCATATCAAAGGCAAACCATGCAGCCAGATATCCCGTGAATTCTATAGACGTCAACAACACTATATGCAGCAAAGGGAAGAAAACCCCGAAATCACGCTTCGGAGTCATCCATAGCTGTATGTTAGACATACACTCGAAGGTGCCTTGTATCTTTGCCATTCCACATACCACACACAACACCCACAGCAGTGGCAAGGGCAAGCGGAACGTGGCAAGCAGATTGCACACGACAATAACAGCTGCCGCCACCATAAGGAGAAGTTTGTTTGAGAAACGGAACTTCATACGGAAAAGCACTGGAAAATACAGTGCCATTCCTATCAGAGTGGAGTAAAGACACATCAGCACATCCTCACGCATTATTCCCCACTCGCCGATAACATTGTTCATTGCACCAAGATACATCCCATTGGAGAACTGGAAGCAGAATGCAAGCACGACATATATCCATGGTCTTATCCATTGGGGGACAAAATCATGATACATGGGCATACTGAAAGCCATTGGCGGTCCGCCGGCATGCCCTTTCTTGTTTTCAGAGTTATCCATCTTATCTGTTGTAAACCTATAAGAACAAATACTACTTCTTCACCGTACACTCCACATTCATTCCTGCACGGAGAGAGGAAAGTTTTTTTCTGTCTCCGTCAAGATGTATGCGCACCGGTATACGCTGCTCTACCTTAACGAAATTTCCTGTAGCATTATCCTGCGGTATCATAGAGAACGCCGAACCGGTGGCATCACTGATACGCTCCACCGTTCCTTCATACTCCACTCCCGGCACGGCATCAACAACTATGTTCACCTTGTCGCCCAACTTTATTCCCGGCAACTGGGTTTCCCGATAGTTGGCTACGACCCATAGCTCTGAGTCGTCTACTATATCCACAAGCGCCTGTCCCGGTTGCACAAGCTGTCCTTCATGAATATTCTTCTTGCCCCCCCCCCCCCCCCCCCCC
>URLQ01000087.1 GCA_900548745.1 uncultured Prevotella sp. | reverse complement strand
GTCCTCCCCGCTTTAGATAAAATCCTCACGCTCGGAAGAACAAACAAGCTTCTTCTTCTCTCGCTTAATCGGATTTTTAGAGGGAGATAGAGGGGGTCGGTAATTAAAACAAAAGTGCTACATTTTCTTACCTCTCTCCCGTCTCCCCTGAAGGGGGAGAGGCAGTTTGACTTCTTGATTGAGAGAGTTTGATAGGCTTATGATATGTTGGATAAAGTCTACTGGCTAAGAAAAAGTTGTACACGTGATATTGTAGCTATAGTTTCAAACTATCTCCTGTTTACATCACTCCAAATATCGGATGAGCCTTTATTCTGCTTAACCATGTAGTTTTCTCCAAAACTCTTAAGGAGGCTATTCCAGTACTTACGGGAGATTACTGCAGTACTTACATAAGAGTACTGAAAACCTTGAGTCAAAGTTCAAGCCCAGTTATCAAGTATCGGGACGAACCGTTTCTCGCACAGAAAGCGCAGTCGGGAACACTTGTCTGAATCAACTTCCGACAAGAGTGCGGCAGACTGAAAAATGATATTTATTATATAATAATATGTGTTTCTGCATTTTTTTTCGTATTTTTGCACCCCGATTAATTAATCCAATGAAAAAAGTAATTTACAACAAGATAGACAAGCGTTCTATCTCAAACTTGCCTAAGGTGCTCTTTCCAGGACGCATCGTGGTTGTTACAACGGAAAATGATGCTGACAAAGCGGTTGACTTCCTGCTGGCGCAACCCATTCTGGGCGTTGATACGGAAACAAGACCTGCCTTCAAAAAGGGCATCAACCATAAGGTGGCGCTGCTGCAAGTGGCTACCCACGACATCTGTTTCCTGTTCCGCCTCAACTATACGGGCATCACAGCATCGATACTCAAACTGCTTGAAGACACTACTGTTCCAAAAATCGGACTGTCATTACACGACGACATCATGTCTATGCACAGAAGGGCGGATTTCAGACCCGGCAATTTCATCGACCTGCAGAAGCATGTCGGCGAAATAGGCATTGAAGACCTGAGCTTGCAGAAGCTTTACGCCAACTTCTTCGGACAGAAGATTAGCAAGGCGCAAAGACTTTCCAACTGGGAGGCTGACATTCTTACACAGCAACAGAAGAACTATGCCGCTACAGATGCATGGGCGTGTATCATGCTCTATGAGGAACTGCAGAAGCTTGAAGACACGGGAGATTACGAACTGGTGGTCAAACCGGAAGAGGAACAAAAGGTTGGATAAGCCGCTAAAGACGGTGTAACCACGCAAGTATAGAAACCATTTTATAATCAGATAACAATACGTTTTATGAACTCATATAAGTCAATATACCTTAAGAAAGGTAAGGAAGAAAGTCTGAAGCGCTTCCACCCATGGGTGTTCTCAGGAGCTATCAACAAGATGGACGAGGACATCTGCGAGGGAGACACGGTGAAGGTGTTTACCGCTAACGGAGACTTCATCGCTGTAGGACACTTCCAGATAGGAAGCATCGCTGTAAGAGTATTGTCGTTTGAAGACATCGACATCAATGAAGATTTCTGGACTGAGCGTCTGTCGCAGGCACTGCGCATGAGACTTGCCATCGGCATTGCCGACAACCCGGAAAACAACACCTACAGACTGGTACACGGAGAGGGCGACAACCTGCCGGGACTCGTTATTGACTGCTACGGCAAGACGGCTGTGATGCAGGCACACAGCGTAGGCATGCACATACACCGCAACGAGATTGCAAAGGCTCTCGTAAAGGTTGCTGACGGACGGGTGGAGAACGTCTTCTACAAGAGCGAGACAACTCTGCCATATAAAGCGGAACTCGGACAGGAGAACGGCTTCATCATCGGGGGCAGCACCGACAACACTGCTCTGGAAAACGGCCTGAAGTTCCACGTGGACTGGCTGAAAGGACAGAAGACTGGCTTCTTCGTTGACCAGCGTGAAAACCGCAGTCTGCTTGAGAAATATGCCAAGGGAAAGAACGTACTCAACATGTTCTGCTACACCGGCGGATTCTCTTTCTATGCAATGAGAGGCGGAGCTAACCTCGTACATTCCGTTGACAGCAGCGCAAAGGCGATAGAACTGACAAACGCCAACGTAGAACTCAACTTCCCTGGCGACGACCGTCATCAGGCATTCTGCGAAGACGCTTTCAAGTTTCTCGACAATGCCGAGGACTTCTACGACCTCATAATTCTCGACCCTCCTGCCTTTGCCAAGCACAGAGCGGCTCTGCGCAATGCGCTGAAGGGATACACACGACTCAACGTGAAGGCTTTCGAGAAAATCAAGCACGGAGGAATACTCTTCACCTTCAGCTGCTCACAGGTGGTGACGAAGGAGAACTTCCGCAATGCTGTATTTACGGCGGCTGCGATTTCCGGAAGAAACGTACGCATACTGCACCAGCTTCATCAGCCGGCGGACCATCCTATCAACATCTATCATCCTGAAGGAGAATACCTGAAGGGTCTGGTGCTGTACGTAGAATAATATTTTTATTGATGATGTTGCGTTGCCGTACAGACAGCATGGCATTGAAGTACTGAAGGAATATGTCATTCATAGAGAAGATACACGACTTTATCAGACACAACCGTCTGATGGACAAGAACAAGAAATACCTTGTGGCACTGTCGGGAGGAGCCGACAGTGTCTCTCTCATTCTTGCACTTAAAGAATTAGGATTCGACGTTGATGCTGTACACTGCAACTTCCATCTGCGAGGCAAGGAGTCGGAGCGTGACGAACAGTTCTGCATCTCTCTTTGCAAAAAGAAAGGCATTGAAATACATATTGTTCATTTCAACACCCTGGAATATGCCGCACTACATAAAATCAGTATCGAAATGGCTGCCCGCAACTTACGATATGCCTACTTCGAACAACTGAGGAATGACATCTGTGCCGACGGCATCTGTGTGGGACATCATCGTGAAGACTCCGTAGAGACGCTGCTCATCAACCTGATACGTGGCACCGGCATAAACGGTCTTACAGGCATCGCTCCTAAAAACGGATTCATCCTCCGACCTATGCTCTGCGTTTCAAGAGCCGACATCGAGAAGTATCTAAACGACAAAGGACAGGACTTCGTTACGGACAGCACTAATCTCATTGACGACGTGACCCGAAACAAGATACGCCTTAACCTCATGCCGCTGATACGCTCCATCAATCCTTTGGCTGACAAGGACATAGCCAACACGGCAAACAGAATCAACGAGGCTGCCAAGGTTTTCAACAATGCTATAGAGAAAGCAGCAGACAGGGTTTCTACGACAAAGGGTGATTGCACAATTATCAACATACCATCTCTACTAAACGAGATTTCTCCGGAGTATACCTTATATAATATATTAAGCAGATTCTCCTTCTCGCCTGCCACGATTGAGGACATCTACAACAAGCTTCAGTCGCAGGTACAGTCGGGAAAGATTTTCTCTTCTGCCACACATCGCATACTCATCGACCGCAACGACATCATTGTTGAACCGATAGACAAGGGGACGGACAAACGGATGACGGTTCCAGAGTGCGGCACTTATGTATACTCCGAAACGACAAAACTTAGAATAAAGGAAACGGAAATCGACGGTTCGTTTAAGATTTCAAGAGAAAAGCACGTGGCTTCCTTTGATGCAACGAAAGTGAAGTTTCCTATAAAGATTAGAAAGACAGCGGAGGGCGACTGGTTCGTACCATTCGGAATGAATGGCAAGAAACTCATTAGCGACTATCTTACCGACCGTAAGGTTTCACTTTTCGACAAACAACGCCAGCTCGTCATTACAGATGCTGACGGAAACATTATCTGGATCGTCGGTGAACGCCCCGACAACAGATTCAAAATAGAAAGCGGTTCTGCCAAAGCCTTGGTCATTGAACTGGTAAAGAACTGAGCATCCGACAATGGCGTTCTAAAATATTTACCATTGAACGCTATCAAATCACGAGACTTTTAAAGAACTGACCGTTGAACCTATAAAAACCTTCATCTGACCTTTGAGTTTTCCATCAGCTTAGGACAGAACTCATCAAAGGGACAATCCTTGCAATGTGGAGCACGACTTGTGCACACATACCTGCCGTGCACCAACAACCAATGATGGGCGTCTGCCTGCATATCTTCTGGAATGTTCTTGACAAGAGTCTTCTCAACGTCAAGCGGTGTTGTGGCTGTTTTTCCAACCAATCCCAACCTGTGGCTCACTCTGAACACATGGGTATCGACAGGCATCGCAGCCTTACCGAAAGCTACAGCAAGCAATACGTTGGCGGTCTTGCGCCCTACTCCACTCAGACTTGTCAGTCCTTCCATAGTGGCTGGCACCTCACCATTGAAATTCTCACACAGCTCGTTTGCCATCCTTACCAGATGTTTCGCTTTGGCATTAGGATACGACACGCTGCGTATATATTCATATATATCCTCCTCGTCAGCCTGTGCCATAGACCTGGCATCCGGATAGCGGCGAAAGAGTTCCGGCGTCACCATATTTACACGCTTGTCTGTACACTGTGCACTAAGCAGGGTTGCCACAAGTAGCTGAAAGACACTGCCAAACTCCAGCTCTGTCGTAACATGCTGCATATTCTTCTTGAAATATTCAAGCACATGACTATATCGTTCAGAACGTTTCATACTCCAAATTATTCTTGTAAAAACAGAAAATGCAGATTATCAGAAAAAGCATCTCTCTGTTAATCTGCATTGAAAAAACTTATATTCCAAGCCTCAGGACTTATTCTGCAGAAGCAGTATCCTCAGTATCTTCTTTCTCTTCCTCAACAAAATTTGTCACTCCATTACTTACAAGGATATTGTACCACTGGAGCAACTTCTTGATATCACTGTCGTGAACGCGGTCACGATCATAATCAGGCAGTACCTCTGCGAAATAAGCATGAAGCTCTTCCTTTGAACACTTGCGGTAGTTGAGAGAACAAACCTTGCCGTCCTCCTTACGAAGAACAGAATCAAGAATATTCATCAAAGGCACATCCTCATCATTTGTATACATAGCTATGTCTGAAAGACTTGTCACACGATCAGAAGCAAAAACAGGCACGCGACGATGTGTCTCATCCAACGCCTCTACGATAAGATTCATCTTTGCTCTCGATACGAGCTTATAAAGTCCTGGTTTTCCAGCTACTGATAAAATTGTATAATCCATTGTTTTAATTGTTTTATATTTTATATTATTATTTGTCATTTATATAACTCATGATTTCTGCCTGACAGTTTAAATATTGTTACCATCATGATTAGGTTTCATAAACAGCATGTTTAGACATCGTAAACAGCCTCTTTAAACAACTCTCCGACATTACTGTCGGACAGTTTTCACAGACTCCAATATTTTCTCTATCTGACAGTTAAGTTCCTCCTTACCATCATTCTGTATGACATAGTCGCTGCGCTTTGCCACCTCTTCCTGACTCATCTGACAGTCTATCCACTCTTGGGCTTTCTCCTTGGTTATGCCATTGCGCTTCATTATTCTGTCAATCCTCACATCAAGAGGAGCGGTCACACAAACAACCTTATCCACAAGCTTGTCGAAGCCACTTGTATATAGGATAGCACACTCCATAAAATCATATCCTGACGCAATGAAATCCTTTGCTACAGCCGGATGAATGACGGAGTTTACGAGCTTTGCGTTCTCATCGGAAGCGAGTATGAACGAAGCGATATACGCCTTGTCCGGCTCGTTGCCGTTGTAGGCACCTTCTCCTATCGCTTCCGTCAGCTGTCTTCTAACCTCAGCCGACTCTCTCATTATCCTCTTTGCAGCACTATCGCAGTCGTATACCTGAACTCCATACTCTGAAAGAAGTCTGCATACATACGATTTTCCGCTTCCTATTCCTCCGGTTATAGCTGTTTTCATATCCTGCAGTAATATATTATTGTTCCTCTATCAGATAATCCACTTGCGATACTTCCGTATGAGCATTCCTTATGCCATGAGGCACAGAAATGACCTTCAACGTGCATTTCTCCGACGGATTGTCTACGATTTCATTATAGTCAACGACGACTTTGAATTTATCCGGCGTGATTGTTCGGAAGATACTTGCTCCGACAGTGAATATCACCTTTACCCTTGAAGGGAACGTACGCAGCACCTTACCCTCCGGCATGTTGGCTGCTACGATAGGTACCTCTACATTCTCCTCTGTAAGGACATCCGGGTAAACGGAAATCCGGACACGCGACGGTACACATTTCACGCCCTTTATATCCATCAGATCAAGATTTCTTACTATGGTGTCCTTCAGATTCCGGATATTAAGACGCTCGGTATAAATACATTTTATGCTGTCGAGCATCTGCTGGCTGCCGTATACATCCACCATGCTTGGAGAAAACTCCACCTTGGCAAGATAATAGCTTGCACTCGGAACGATGTTTCCGAACAGTTTTACAGGCATGCGCTTATACATGCCATAGTTGTAGAAATATTCAAATTTCTCAGGCTTTATGCTTACAATTCTCGACGAACTGTAGATATTCAGATTTATGACCTTTGACAATTCGGAATAAGAAACCACACCATAGCCTTTTTTCTTTATGTATGAGCCAAAAGGCAGATTTACTCTCTTTATGCCATCGCCATACAGATATGTACACAACGTGTAACCCTTGTCACGAAGCACAACGCGCAAAGTATCATCAATATCGCTCGTTACAACCACGTTCTTCGGTATATTAACTATGCGCACAGGTATCTTGACCTCCTTCTCATAAGTGTCGTTCAAGGCAAGCATAAGCCAGAAGGCCCCACTCAGCGCAAGGAAGAATAAAAAAATCAGGAATTCCTTGTTCACTATATTGAAGAAGGAGTTTCTGACCGTTGTGTAAATATTCTGTATAATACTGTGTTCCATTATTTCTTCTGGACAGCAGCTGCTGTAGCTGATATGTCAGCAAATACATAACCCTTGTCTACTGTGATTACCACACCTTTGGCAATCTCAAGCTCAACCTTGTTTGTTGTAAGGTCTATTCTCTTCACTGTTCCATAGATACCGCCGCCGGTAACGACGCTGGAACCTTCCTTCAGAGAGTTCTGGAAATTACGTATTTCTTTCTGTTTCTTCTGCTGTGGACGAATCATAAAGAACCACATGATAGCGAAGATTGCCACCATCATGATCAGGAACTGCATTGAGCCACCACCTGCAGCCTGAGCTGCCAAAAACATTGTTGTATTCATAACCGTTTGTTTTCTTTAAAATTATATTGTTGTTATATTTGTTTTTTAAGATTAGAATGTCGTTATCTATCTATATATATAAGGTATAAATAACATTATCTCTTGTTCACCACCTTCATCATCTTTCCGGTGTCAGCCAAATAGTGTGCGATGGCATCAAGCATTCCATTGATGTACGAACCGCTCTTCGGCGTACTATAGAGCTTCGCCAAGTCAACATATTCGTTAATGGTAACGCTGACCGGGATATTCGGGAAGTTCATCATCTCAGCAATGGCAATCTGCATTATTACCACATCCATATATGCCAAGCGCGAGAAGTCCCAATTGCGAGATGTCTCGCTCATGAATCTCTGATACTGGTCGGCATTGAGAATTGTGGCACGGAAGAGCTTCACTGCAAAATCCTTGTCCTCCTCATCCTTGAACTCCGGCAACAGCTCCTGCTTCGCCTTGTTCTTAGGATCAAAGCGCTTGATGGTCTTCAGCACAAAGGTGTCTACGATTTCCTTATCATCATTCCAATAGAGACTTCTTTCCTCAAGCAGAGAATCCAGATTCTCATTCTCCATGATAAGAGCCTTGTATAGCTTGCGCCACACCTCACGGTCATCCTCATACGAATCCTCCGGACTATCAATATAGTCCTTATAAATCTGAGACTGCTCCATCTGTGAAAGAAGGTTTCTGACAAACTCTATATTGTCTGCCCACGACTGCTTCTGGGTTTCCATATACTCACAGAGCTGCTTGTTCTCTTCGAGCTGCATGGCGAACCTGTTGTTGGCAAACTTGCCAGAAGGAACATCCTTTCCTTCTCTTCTTGCACGTGCCACCTCAACGTCATAGTGCAAATGTGCTTCTCTTGATACAGCAACAATCAGCGACAAGAGACAATTATACAGGTCATAAGCCTTTGAAAGACTGAACAAAAGTTCTTTCTCTGCATTATCCATGTTATGATTGCCGTTCTGATAGTATGCATAGGTTAACTGGACAATTTTTATCCTTATCAATTCTCTGTTTATCATCTTATAATTATATAAATGAATTGTGTATTTCAAAAACCACTGCAAAAATAGTCAAATTAGATGGTACGTGCAAGAAAAAAGAGGGGTTTTATTTATTTTTATGCGGAATATTTGTGAGTTAAGCAAAAAAGCAATACCTTTGCATCGCTTTTTCAAGCACTCGCGAATAAAATTCCGTGTGATGGTGAATTAAGCAAATATTTATTAACAACTTAATTTAGAGTAACACAATTATGAAAGAAGTTGAAGTTAAAGGTCAGAAAAGAGCTGACATCGGTAAGAAAGCCGCTAAGGCAATGCGTAAGGAAGGACTCATCCCTTGCAATATCTATGGAGAGGCTAAGGACGAGAACGGCGCACCATTGGCAATGTCTATCGCTTGCCCAATGAGCGAGCTGAGAAAGATTGTTTACACTCCTCATATCTACGTTATCAAGCTTGTTCTTGACGGCGAGGAGCACACTGCAATCCTGAAGGAGCTGCAGTTCCACCCAGTAACAGACGCTCTGCTCCACGTTGACTTCTATGAGGTTAACGACCAGAAGCCTATCACTATCGGTATTCCTGTTAAGCTCAACGGTCTTGCACAGGGTGTACGTGACGGTGGACGTATGAACCTTTCTATCAGAAAGATCAACGTTACAGCAAAATACCAGGATATTCCTGAGCACCTCGATATCGACGTTACTGCACTTACTATCGGCAAGAGCATCAAGGTTGGCGACCTCCACTTTGAGGGACTTGAAATGGCAACAAGCAAGAACGTTGTCGTTTGCTCAATCAAAGCTACACGTAAGTCTATCGCTGCAGCTAACGAGACAGAGGCTTAATACAGCAAGCTGAACAAGTTAAAGATATTTATAGAAGAGGTGGTTCCGAATATCAATATTTGGAATCACCTCTTTTTCATATAACAGACACACAATGGAGAAATTTCTTATCGTCGGACTGGGAAACCCTGGCGACGAATACGACAAGACAAGACACAACACCGGCTTTATGGTGCTCGACAGCTTTGCCAACGATGCAGGCACCTCGTTTGCAGACAAGAGATATGGCTTCGTGGCGGAAACATCCGTCAAGGGAAGAAAACTCTTTCTGCTCAAGCCTACAACATTCATGAACCTCAGCGGCAATGCCGTAAGATACTGGATGAACAAGGAGAACATCCCCGTGGAGCACCTGCTCGTCATCGTTGACGACCTGTCATTGCCACTCGGAAACCTGCGCTTGAAAGGCAGCGGCAGCAATGGAGGACATAACGGACTCGGAAACATACAGTCGGTTATCGGCACACAGAAGTATGCAAGGCTCCGCGTAGGCATCGGCAATGAATTTCAACGCGGCATGCAGGTGGAATGGGTGCTCGGCAAATACAACGCCGAAGAGATGCAGACCCTTGCCCCTTCGATAAAGACCGCAGGGGAAATAATCAAGAGCTTCGCCCTCGCAGGCATTGACATTACAATGAACCAGTTTAACCACAAGAAACAATAATGGCAGATACAGCACGCATTGACAAATGGCTATGGGCAGCACGTATCTTCAAGACTCGCTCCATAGCAGCAGACGCATGCAAGAACAGTAGAGTCACGATAAACGGCGTCAACGTGAAGCCTTCGCACATGGTGAAGGCTGGAGAGACTGTAAGCGTGAAGAAGCCGCCAGTGATATACTCCTTCAGAATACTGCAATGTATAGAGCAGCGCGTGGGAGCTAAACTCATACCTAACATATATGAGAACGTAACAGACCCTAAGCAGTATGAAATTCTTGAGATGAGCCGCATCAGCGGATTCGTAGACAGAGCACGAGGCACAGGCAGACCGACAAAGAAGGAGCGGCGCAGCCTTGATGCTTTCATCGACCCTGCCCTCTTCGGTTTCGATGATGACGACGACAATGAAGATTACGACAACTATTGATGATTCCAAGATAATGAAAAAGATTGCAATATTCGCTTCCGGCAACGGTTCCAACTGCGAGAATATCATAAAGCATTTCTCACAGTCCGAGGTGGCACGTGTAGTACTCGTCGTCACCAACAACCCTTCGGCAAAAGTAATAGAACGGGCAAAGCGTCTTGACACAGACATCAGCATAGTGCCCAAAGACAGTATCTCCGACAGTTCCATTATGCTTCCGCTGCTCAGAGAAAAGTGCATCGACCTTATCGTTCTGGCAGGATTCATGCTGTTTATCCCCTCATTCCTAATAGACAACTATCCCCACAGGATTGTCAACATCCACCCTTCTCTTCTGCCTAAATACGGAGGAAAAGGAATGTATGGCATTCATGTTCATGAGGCTGTGAAGGAAAACAACGAAAAGGAAAGCGGTATAACAATACATTTCGTGAACAACGAATACGACCGTGGAGAAATCATTGCACAGTATTCCACACCAGTCTCCCCTGACGACAGTGCTGAGGAGATAGCAGAGAAAGTACACAAGCTGGAATATGCCCACTACCCTTCCATAATAGAAAAAATAATCAGAGAGGAGGCTTAATCATGTTAAGACGCATTCTTCTGTCACTCATCATATCTATAACGGCATCAGTCTCTTACGCCCAGTATCACGAGATATACTCTAAGGATATTCGTTCCCTTCAAGTGGTCTGCGGAGACAGGTGGTTAGCTATGCCTGTAATGAAGCTCCACGATTATAGTCCTACCAACGTGATGAACATAGCTTTCGACGACCTTACACATACCTACCGGCGCTTTACCTACAGCATAGAGCACTGCGAGGCTGACTGGTCTACTACCGAATCGCTCTTTGCCAGTGACTTCATCGAGGGCTTCTCCGCCGACAACACTATAGATGACATAGAAGAATCCATAAACACCAACGTACTCTACACCCACTACCGCCTAACAATCCCCAACGAGAAATGCCGCCTGAAGCTGAGCGGCAACTACCGACTGACGGTAACTGACGACAATAGCGGCGAGAAGATTCTCTCTGCCTGCTTCATGGTGGTGGAACCTGTGGTTAATATAGGCATGGAGGTTTCTACAAATACCGACATCGACACCAACCAGTCACACCAACAGGTTGGAATGTCTGTAGGCTATAACGGACTGCGCGTCACCGACCCTTCCTCACAGATAAAGACCGTGGTACTGCAAAACGGAAGATGGGATAATGCAAAAATCAACGTAAAGCCACAATACACTACCGTCAACGGTCTGCAATGGGCCCACAACCGCAACCTTATCTTTGACGCAGGCAACGAATACCATAAGTTTGAAACGCTTGCCACTTCGCATGCCACGCTCGGAGTTGACAATATAAGTTGGGACGGTTCTAATTTCCATGCCTATCTTTTTGCCGACGAACCACGCCCTAACTATCTCTACGACGAGGATGCCAATGGTGCGTTCTACATCCGCAACAGCGACAACATCGAGAACGACCGGGCAAGCGAATACATGTATGTTCACTTTAATTTGAACAGCGGTGCTCCCGTTCCTGGCGATGTATACATCAACGGCGCATGGACTTACGACCGCTTCCTGCCCGAATACAAGATGCAATATAATGAAATAAAGAAATGCTACGAGGCAAGCATTCTGCTGAAACTCGGCTATTATTCCTACCAATACGTCATGCTCAACAATGACGGCACCACAGCAATAATGCCTACCGAAGGCAGTTTCTTCCAAACAGAGAATAAATACCAAACTCTCATTTACTACCGTGGTCAGGGAGACCGCACCGACCGACTTGTAGGTTTCAAGGAAGTACAAATCAGATGAACCGCATATATTAATTTCATTTTACGACACCATTACAATTCATTTCCAAATTATTTGACACAGGTCAAACTGCCAAATTTATCAATTACAAAATGTACCATCGTTGCATTAAAAACCAGCGAACCAGGTTCATTCTTCTAAAGGTCAGGACTAAGCCATAAGACAGGAAATCGATAAAACTTTTTCATATTACTCGGTTAATAGGAAATTTTTACTTATATTTGCATCCAAAGACTCAAAAAATCAACTAATATGAAAAACAACTTTATCATTGCCATCGGACTGGCTGCAGCAT
>URLQ01000086.1 GCA_900548745.1 uncultured Prevotella sp. | reverse complement strand
CGATATGGCTCGCCATGTCTATGGCAAAGATTCCCGGTGTGGTCTGTGCCACAACCATTATATCCATAAACTCCTGCTTGTCCATCCATTTGTTCTTGTCTACGAACTCCCGTTCCATAATCGGTATCATGGCATAGCCACCACCAAGAGTGAATGCACCTATCTTATTACACGTAAGAAAAAAATCCAAAAGCATACATCGTTTTTTTATGTTCAAGTTGACGAGCAGACAGGCTGACGAGCCAATAGGAATGTTTGCCTCCAGGGATGAGTAAAGATGACCTACTTACCTGTTCTTTATATTTGCCTGCTCGTTTAGCAGGCGCAAAAGTAATAAAAAAACTGCATAGAATCGTCACTCCATGCAGTTTTCTTGAACATCTTATTTCTTTACCTTGAAGAATGATTTAGCTTCAAGCGGCATATTCTCTGCAACGCATTGGCAAAATTGCGCTCTGCAAAATTTTTCTTTCTTAAACATCAACTTGGTGCCTTCCACATCCTGC
Source organism: uncultured Prevotella sp. (assembly GCA_900548745.1). Lineage (GTDB taxonomy): Bacteria > Bacteroidota > Bacteroidia > Bacteroidales > Bacteroidaceae > Prevotella. The sequence goes on along the minus strand of URLQ01000086.1, from coordinate 11,862 downwards.
TTGAAGGAGAGGTGGGCATCGATACCCATACTCGCCGCCATGCCCTCCACGTCAAGCTCTTCAGTGCCGATAAACGTGAAGGTCCAGTTCTGCTTCTTCAGCTTTTCTATCAGGTTCTTCACCATCTTAAGGTTGTACTCCGTAGAGCAGTTCTCCTCGCCGTCGGTGATTATCGTCACGAGCACGTTGTCTTCAGGACTTGTCAGAGCATTGACCTTCGCAATTCCTATACCTATGGCATCGTAGAGAGGAGTGGCTCCACAGGGGCTATAGTCGTGGTTGGTCATCGTTCGCAACTTACTTGCCGGCGCATTGTCAAAGACAAACTTCCTGTGCTCGGAGTCGAAAGTTATCAGCGTTGTCAGCTGTTCTACGTTTTCGTGAATCTTATCCATCTTCACTATCGTAGACAAAGTCTCATTCATTCCGGCAAGTGCCTGATTCTCGATACAAGACATTGAACCACTCTCGTCTACTATAATCAGATTAAAAACTCTTTTCTGCATAATTCTTTTCCTTTCTTATCTTTTTGTTAAACAATGTTTTTTTGTCGCTTTATATATTTAAAGAAACATGCCACAAAAAAATTAAGTTCTGCAAGAAAAAAAATCATCCGCTTTTTGTAACTACGCCACTTCCTTATAGAAAATAGGTAACTTTCCATGAGAAAGTCGGTAACTTTCTCATAGAAATTAAGGTACTTTCGTTTTCGGGGGTATAGAAGCTGATTTTCCCGTTCTGTTTTTATCCCTCATATCCTATCATTTTTTATGTATATACATCTGTGTTTTTTATCTTTATTTTTAGCATATCATAAAAGTATTTAACAGTATTTTATTCCGCAAAACTTAATTTTCCGGCAGTATTTTCCTTCTTATTTAAATAAGGAGTAACTTCACTCCGCATTCACATAGAAATAATTCAAACCGTTAATACAGAAATGACAGAATATTCTTTTACGGTTATGGAAATAATCACTAAATTTGCACGGAATGGAAAAGGAATACAGAACAAATGCTACGGAACTGACTGACGAAGAAATCATCGACGGTCTGCGCAACAAGGACGAACGCATTACACGACAGTTCTTCTATGGATACTGCCGGATGGCTTACTACGTATGTGACAAGAAGTATGACCTGAGATTCAAGCCGGGGATGGACTTCTACGCCATCGCCCACGAATATTATCTCTCGCTCGACCGTCACGGCTGGCAACAGCTCAACGACCGCAAGCCGGGAATATCGCTCAGCACATGGATGGTAAACGGATTCCGATTCATCATCCTCGACAAGCTGAAGGCGCAGAAAAAGGAAATGCTCAGCGAAAGTTTCGAGAAACGCGTGGAAAGGCGAAACATAATGTTCGACGTTCCTGACGCCGACTTCCGGAAGGAAGTAAGGACTATGGTAGAGAGTCTGTGCGACAACTGTCTCGGCAGAGACAATACAGGCTCCATCATCCTGAAGATGATTCTCGTGGAAGGATTCAAGGGCAAGGAGGTTGCCGCACAACTCGGCATCACAGCGTCCGCCGTGACGCAACGCTATCAGAGGCTGATGGCGAATTTCGTCGTTCCTTATTTCAAGAACTATTACGAAGAGCCGTATCACGCTGAGGAATGCAGCTCGGTAACGGCAGATATAAGAGAGGAGGCAATGCCAAAGTGTTGCTGCCGTGCAGGAGCTGGCGAAAGCATGCCTATTATATCTTCATTTGACAACATAAGAAAAATCACTATGGACTACAGCAAAAGAATCACGCCTGACTATATCAACAGTCTGGCAGAGAATGAGATTTTCGTGTTCGGCAGCAACCTCGCCGGCATGCACGGAGGCGGTGCCGCTCGCACGGCACGTATGCACTTTGGTGCCGTGATGGGACAAGGCACCGGACTTCAGGGGCGCAGCTATGCCATACCGACAATGCAGGGCGGACCGGAAACGATACAGCCCTACGTGGACGAGTTTATCGGCTTCGCCGCACAGCATCCTGAACTGCGTTTTCTGGTTACGCGCATCGGCTGCGGCATTGCCGGATTTGATGCCGATGACATCGCCCCTCTCTTTGAAAAGGCAAAGAAGATTGACAACATCTGTCTGCCCGAAGACTTCTGGAAGTGTTTGGAGTAGCTGTCTGACAATAGGTACGGCTTTAGCTGCTTACGATAATAAAAAAAATCCTTCATACCCGTGATTTTCCTTTTAAGGAGAATATGGCATGAAGGATTTCTTTTCTTTGTTTTATTTTTACTGGGCTATTTTCTTGTAAACATCAGATGAAGAGTGTGGGGCTCCTGCGGAACGGAATACTTGGTCAATACGCCAGGGCCGCAGCTGCTGTTGCCAAGTCCCATCATTCGGGCGTCTATATTCAGGTAGACATTGTCCTCTGCCTGCAAGTCGCAGTCGTGAGCAACAGTAGACAGTTGCGCCTCAGAATACGGCAGAGCCGAGAAAGAGAACGGCTTGCCGTCGGCTGTCGTAACAGTGTAGCCTTTGCCCTTTGCTGTCGTGAGCGAGAGGGTTACCGTCTGCTCATGGTTGCCGCTCGACTGCGGACGCGGATAGTGTACATACTCCTGTGGCACGCTGCTTGTCCATCTGCCGATGGATGTTGCCTCAAGACGGTCCACATAGCTGTCCTGCAGTCCCCTGCCATACCATGAAAGCTGCGTCATGTCCTTGTCAAGAACAAACGTATTGCCCACACACGGCAATGGCGGAAGCTGTCCTTCCGGAGTATAGACGGCCTTGAAGTCTACTGAGCCATAGGCATCCATAGTGTAGAGATAGTCTGCAGTTATTTTTCCATTTACGTATCTGCATTCCTGTGTTACTGCGACAGTTACCGTTCCATCGGCATTGTGCTTGGAAGAGAGCGGCTTGACGGTAACGACCTCCGGATTGTCGAGACGGTTGTTCTTCCAGTCCTTTGCTATCCAGTTGCCGAAGCCCTTGTCGTTGTCCATAGGAGCACGATAGAAATGTGGCTTGACAGTATTGAACCATTCCTCGGCAGCCTTAACATCGGCTTGTCTGCCCGTCTTGAGCGCTGCTGGCTTGAAAGCCGAAGAGAGCTTGTCGTTAATGGCAAACTGCTCGTGTCTTACTTCGAAGCCTGCCTTAGCCCACTTAGTGTCGCTTTTCAGCTGAACGCTTATGTTCAGGCGTACATCGGCATCAGCATTGTATTTGACCGAAGGAACAGTAAGGTCCTTTATCTCCCCCTTCTTTATCACCTTCCCGTTCTCCGTTATGGTATAAAGAAGACGGTAGTTCTGCATCTCCACCATATTGTCGCGGAGCACGACATCCAGCTTGTTGCCGTTGAGTTTGAGAGCCATAGGGGCATATACCTGCTTCACCTCAAAATACTTGGGAGTAGGTTTGCGGTCGGACGATACGATGCCCTTTACGCAGAATGCCTTCAGGTTAGGCACATCGCCGAAGTCGCCGCCGTATGCCACCATCAGCTTGCCGTCGCTGCGGCGTTTGAAGATTCCTTCGTCCGCCCATTCCCAGATGAAGCCGCCGAGCATACGCTTATTGCTGTATATCTCGTCCCAATAGTCTTTGAAGTTTCCCAGGGCATTTCCCATGGCATGGGCATACTCACTGGTGAGGACTGGACGGTTGTCGTTGGTCTTTCGGGCAATACTGAGCAGACGTTCCCAACGGGCATTTTCGGGACGTTCCATGTTGTTGTCCTTCACTCCCGGATTGAGATACTCACCCTGCACTCTGGGATAGAAGCGACTTATGACATCAACTGATTCCGGATCCTTATTGTCCGGACCTTGTGCTCCCTCATAATGCACTGGTCTTGTGGGGTCATACTCATGAATCCAAGCTGAGGTCATGGCAAAGTTCGGTCCCCATCCCGACTCGTTTCCAAGCGACCAGAACACAACGCTGGCATGATTTCTGTCGCGCATCACCATCCGCTGCGTGCGGTCTATGAAGGCTGCAGCCCAAGTAGGGTCGGAAGCGAGTGTGCCTCTCAGTCCATGCTCCTCAAGGTCGGTCTCGTCCATGAGGTATATTCCGTATTCATCACACAGCTCATACCACCGCTCCGTATTGGGATAATGACAGGTTCTGACGGCATTGATGTTGCATTGTTTCAGCAGTTTGATGTCTTCTATCATTCGTTCCTCCGTCATGACATGTCCTGTTTCGGGGTCCATCTCGTGGCGGTTCACGCCGCGCAGCCTTACCTGTTTGCCGTTGACGAGCATCATGCCGTCTTTTATTTCCACACTTCTGAAACCTATCTTGGTTTCAGTCCTCTCCACGGCATTGCCGGTAGAGTCGACAAGGGCGAGCTTCAGTGTGTAGAGATACGGATGTTCGGCATCCCATTTATAAGGATTCTTTATGGTGGTCTTCAGCCATCCGTATGGAGCATAGCCTCGCTGTGGATTGCGTTGGTTGAGAATCTTTCCTTTTTTATCGAGATTGAGCATAGGTTCAGCAGGTTGCCACAAGGCAGTATCGGTGACTGCCTTTCCCGTAGCATCATAAAGCATTGCCGTGATGCGATAGCCTGTGCCACGCTCAGAATCGAACACAGCAAGCTTAGGGTCGATAACGAGTTCGGCATCCTTGTAGTCTTTGTCGAGCAAAGTGCGCACCCCGAAGTCAGCAATGCGTATCTTCGGTGTGGCATAAAGTTCTATGCCACGGTGTATTCCGGCAATGCGCCACATGTCCTGATCCTCAAGATAGCTGCCGTCGGAGTATTTCATCACCTTCAAGGCTATCAGGTTCTCGCCACTCTTTAAGTAAGGCGTCAGACAGAACTCCGCCGGTTCCATGCTGCCCTGCGAATAGCCCACTTCCTGTCCGTTGACATAAAGATAGAAAGCACTGGACACAGCTTCGAACCTTACAAACACCTCTTTGCCTTTCCATTCCGCCGGAACGGAGAACGTGCGGCGGTAGCATCCCGTGGGATTGCGCTCCACATAGGCTGTATAGTTTTTCTTAGGTTCCTTCATTACAAACGGTGGGTCTATCTTGAAGGTATAGCCCGAGCTGCTGTATATGGGAGTGCCGTAGCCGTTCATCTCCCAGTCGCCCGGCACAGGGAATGTCTTCCATCCGGAATCGTCAAACGAAGTATTGAAGAAGTCCTGTGGTTGTTCATCGGGAGTCTTTGTCCAGTTGAACTTCCATTCGCCATTGAGCGACATCTGCATATCTCCATTCCGTGAAAGATAAGGAATGAAGGCTGCACGTGCCGGCATACGGTTCTTTTGCAGCACATACTGGTTCTCCCAATCGTGTTGCTGTGCGTTGGCGTTAAGGCATAGGACCACAGCCGCAGCAATTATAACGTGTTTCATAAAGTCTTTCCTTTATTATATAATAATGTGTAATTACAATATATAAGACGCTCCAAGGGCGGAAATGTAACTATCGGTGGCTGTCAATGGTCTGCGGACTTGTCATGCTCTTGGGGGTATAATGTTTTTAACAAGGTTGTTTAAAACAAGGTTGTTAAAAATGTGTTTTTCTTTATTTATTCATATTTCCATTGATGATTGTATCGAGAAAAACACACGCTGTTTCTTATTTACATGGTTTCATAAGGTGTTTTTCTGACTATTATTTTAAAAAGTCTGTGCTTAATTTGACTATCGCAATATATTTTTGTACTTTTGCCATTGCAATCAGACCTGTAGGAAGGTTTGGTTCATCTGACATCGTTGGTAAAACAAAGCATTCGCTATTATTTCGCGTTCAGCCAAAAGCCTCGGAAACTTGTGGGAAATAACGTTACAGAAATAATTGTGATAAGGTGTTCGGTATGGAGTGCCTTAGTCTACTATGTAATAGAAATGCATCTCGCCATAGGCGTGATGTATTCTTTATTAGTAGACTGAGGTTTCCATTCCGAGGCTGCCTCATAGCTGAACGCAATAAGGAGCATCACGCCCTTTTTGCGTCTTGGCGTGATTGATAGTTGTATGCATTATTAAAACTATCAATCTATTATTATGGCTAATAAAAATCTAAGCAGGGCAAAAGTTGCCAAGAAAGATGAATTCTACACTCAACTTGAAGACATAAACAATGAGTTGCTGCATTATACGAAGCAATTTAGTGGAAAGACGGTGCTTTGTAATTGCGATGACCCACGAGTAAGCAACTTCTTCACATATTTTGCTTATAACTTCAAGTTTCTTGGATTGAAGAAACTCATCACTACTTGCTATAAGAATCAGAATATGGATCTGTTTAGCCAGAACAAATGCGAAAGTGCTGTATACTTGGAATACGAGGGAGACAAGAACGGAAACAGCATACCTGATGTGGAGGAGATAGGAATTAAGCCTCTGAAAGGTGACGGAGACTTTAGGAGCAAGGAATGTATCGAACTTCTGAAGGAGGCGGACATTGTTGTTACCAATCCTCCATTCTCGCTTTTCAGAGAATATGTGGCACAGTTAATGGAATACGACAAGAAATTCTTGATAATAGGTAATCTGAATGCTGTTACATACAAAGAAATATATCCATTGATAGAGGAGAATAAGATGTGGATGGGAGCAAGTATTCATAGTGGCGATAGAAAATTCTGGGTTCCTGATGACTATGAATTAAAGGCAGCTGGATGTGGAATTGATGAAACTGGAAGAAAATATATCAGAGTAAAAGGGGTACGTTGGTTTACTAATCTCGATTATAAAGAGCGCCATGATAATCTCATCTTATATAAGAATTATTTGCCTGAATCATATCCGCAATATGATAACTTTAATGCTATTAATGTAGACAAGACCTCCGATATCCCTTGTGATTATGACGGAGTTATGGGAGTACCTATTACATTTCTTGATAAATATAACCCTGAGCAATTTGAAATAGTAGGACTTACTCAAATTGGTTGCCATGACAAATGCCCTGACATTAAAAAATACAATGACTATAAAGAATGTATAACGGCAACAGACGAGTTGACCGGAGCATCTGGCGGAAAAACTAACGAGAATGCTGTACTAAAAGGAAAAGGGAACAAAAAAACTTATTATAAAGGTCCTAATGGAGAAATTGTACATTCTGAATATAAAAGGTTACTAATCAGAAAAAGACATCAATAATGAACATCGAACTTAAATCAGTCAAGATCGGCGACCTTTTGCAAGGCTATATAAATGATCCTTGTGATGGTGTTTATGCCTATGGCGGCAAACTGAACGTCCGTCCGCCTTATCAGCGAGAGTTCCGGTATGACACGAAACAACAGCAAGCAGTGGTTGAAACGATTATGAAGGGTTTCCCGCTGAATACAATGTATTGGAGTGTCGTTGACGGCAACAGATTCGAAATGATTGACGGACAGCAGCGCACTCTTTCCATTTGTGGATTCTATCAGCATGAATTCAATATAGTAGATAAAGACCGTGGGGTGTTGTATTTCGGCAATCTCACAAAAGAAGAGAAAGATAAATTTCTGGACTATGAACTGACTGTGTATTTCTGCTCGGGTACGGACAAAGAGAAGCTTGACTGGTTCAGAGTGATAAACATTGCCGGAGAGAAATTGTTAGACCAGGAGTTGAGAAATGCGGTTTATGTCGGACCGTTTGTTTCTGATGCCCGTCGCTATTTCAGCAAGAACCAATGTGCTGCATATAAAGTAGGAAGCGACTATATGACTGGAAAACTGGAAGAGCAGGCATATCTTCAGACAATACTTGGTTGGGCAGCTCGGCATGATGGTATAACAGAAGCTTCACCTATTGACAAATACATGGCTTTGCACCAGCATGACACGAATGCAAGCAAGCTGTGGGCGTATTATATGCAGGTTATAACATGGGTTAAGTCTACATTCCCTGTTTACCGCCGCGAGATGAAAGGACTCGACTGGGGAGCAATGTTTGATGAGTTCGGAAATAATATGTACGACACAGACAAGTTGGAAGAAGAAATCAAACGGCTGATGGGTGATGATGAGATAATGAGAAAATCGGGGATCTATCGATATGTGTTGAGTGGTGATTTGCGTGATTTGAACTTCCGTACTTTCGGCAATAGAATGAAACGTCAGGCATACGAACGACAAAATGGTATTTGTATCATTTGCGGTAAACATTTTGAAATAGAGGAAATGGAGGCAGACCACATAAAGCCGTGGCGTGAAGGCGGTACCACAGTGCCGGAGAACTGCCAGATGCTTTGTCGTCAGTGTAACAGGACGAAAGGTGGAAAATAGTCTGTCACTTGAAGGAGAATCACATTTATTAGAGTATATTTTGGCACTTCTTTTATATGCGCCTCATATTAAAATCCATAAAAAGCTATGCTTTTGCAGATCGTATCCCTTAAAAGTATGGCTTTTTGTGGATTCAATACCAAAAAAGTATTGTTTTTTTAAGGAAATGAAAAGGGAAATGCTTATATTTGCCATCAAATAAGTATCAGGCTATTATGGGCGAGAACAAATACATACGGTTTGACTGGGCGATGAAACGACTGCTCAGACAAAAAGCAAACTTCGGAATCCTTGAGGGTTTGCTTACTACTTTGCTTGGCATGAAGATCAAGATCAAACGGATGCTTGAGAGTGAAAGCAATCAGGATGATGAGTCTGACAAGTATAACCGAGTGGATATGCTTGCAGAGAACGATAAGGGTGAACTGTTCCTAATTGAGGTGCAGAACAATACGGAATATGCTTATTTCCAGCGTATGCTGTTCGGCACGTCGAAACTTGTTACGGAATATATCAGGAAAGGTGAAGGATACGAGAACGTGCGTAAGGTGTACAGTGTGAACATCGTGTATTTCTCTTTGGGCAAGGGGACGGACATCGTTTATCACGGCAAGACAGAGTTCCGTGGCATACACAATGGAGACTTGCTTGAACTGAGTCCGTTCCAGAAGCAGAAATTCAATGTTGATGTAGTAAGCGACCTTTATCCCGAGTATTATATAATGAAGGTGAACGACTTCAACCGTGTGGCGAAGAACTCCATAGAGGAATGGGCATACTATCTGAATACGGGAGATGTGCCCAAGGGTGCAAAGGCACCAGGTATGGAGGAAGTTAAGGAACAGCTTACGATAGACCGCATGGACAAGTCGGAACGTTCTGCCTATTACAAGCATCTCGACAATATCGTGATACTCCGCGACAATATATATACGGAACGAGAGGAGGGAAGACTTGAAGGTCGTGCAGAAGGACGAGAAGAAGGTCGTGCAGAAGGACGAGAAGAAGGTCGCGCAGAAGGACGAGAAGAAGGTCGAGAAGAAGGACGAGAAGAAGGACGTCTTGAAGAGCGCAGACAAAATGCGAAGAAGATGAAAGACTTGTCTGTACCCGTTGAAACGATTTCTCAGGTCACAGGCTTGTCTGTTGATGAGATAGACAGTCTGTAGGTATGCGGTATTTTTTCATTCTCGTTAAAGGTCGGCACACACAAAATAAGCTGTAAGCTTTATCCATAATTTTATATAAATAATTAAGTGAAACTCAATACCTTTGCACCACAAATCAAAATAAGGAGAATATCATACACCGATGAAACTGTTGATTAAAAACATGGTTTGCCCACGCTGCATTATAGCGGTGAAGGATATACTTGAGGCAGAAGGTGTAAAGGTGAAGTCTGTTGCCTTGGGTGATGCCGAGACTGAGGGAGAGCTTACTGACGGACAGCGTATTGCCATAGCAAGGCGATTGCAGGATATGGGGTTTGAATTGCTCGACGATCCGCGTTCGCAGTTAGTGGAGCGGATACGCATTACCGTACAGGAATGGGTAAGGATGAAAGGAGAGCGCCCCAAGATGTCAGATTATCTCTCGCATAATCTCAAGAAGGACTATAGCACACTTAGCAAACTATTCTCCGAAGTGCGGGGCATCACAATAGAGCGCTTTGCCATAGCCCACCGCATAGAATACGCCAAGGAACTGCTGTGCTACAGCCAGCTTTCCACAAGCGAAATAGCCTACACTCTTGGATACAGTTCGCCTGCGCATCTGTCTTCACAATTCAAGCAGGTCACGGGTATGACACCCAAGGAATTCCGTGCGCTTGAACAGCACGGCAGGCTCTCTTTGGATGAATTGTAAGGAAAAGGACGTACAACAAAAGAACTTGATATTTATATGAGAAGAACAATTTTGGGTGTTTTGGGATGTCTGTCCGTATCGCAGCAGATGATGGCGCAGACGGACAGCATAGCGGGAGCACATGAATTGAAAAATGTGGAAGTGAAAGCTACGAAAGGTATTAAGTCGAAATTCAGGATAGACAATACGGATATTATCGGACAAGGACAACTGATACGGGCTGCTTGCTGCAACCTGGGAGAATCGTTTACCACCAATCCTTCTGTCGACGTGAGCTACAGCGATGCCGCCACAGGAGCTAAGCAGATAAAGCTGCTCGGACTGAGCGGTACTTATGTACAGATGCTCACCGAAAACATTCCAAATCTGCGTGGAGCATCCTTGCCTTATAGTCTCGGCTATGTGCCAGGACCGTGGATGCAGTCGATACAGGTGAGCAAGGGAGCGTCAAGTGTGAAAAACGGATATGAGAGCACTACGGGACAGATAAACATAGAGTTTCTCAAGCCGCAAGGCACTGACGGAGTAAGGGCAAACGTCTATCAGGACAGCGAATTGAAGACAGAAGTCAACCTGGACGGAAGCATACATCTTACCGACCGCCTTTCTACGGCAACCCTTCTCCATTTCGAGAACCGTCAGATGGACCACGATGGCAATTACGACGGATTTATTGATATGCCTAAGTTGCGACAATACAATATTATGCACAGATGGGCGTATGTGTCGCCGCGGTGGATAAGCCAACTGATGGTACGCGCTTTGCATGACGAGCGTAATGGCGGACAGAGCCGGAAGCATGCAGCTGCGGATTCTGCGGAACTTCCATACTCCACCTCGGTCAAGACCAACCGCTATGAGATGCAATGGAAAAACGGCTTCACCCTGAACAGCGACCATAACACATCGGTAGCCTTGATGATGCATGGCTCATGGCACGATGCGGACAACATCTTCGGTATGACCCGATATGATGTAACTCAGAAGAACGGCTATGCACAACTGATGTTTGAAACGGATATCAATGAGCATAACAATATCAGTGTCGGCGCATCGCTTAACCACGATTATTATGATGAACGCTTCAATCCATTGGGTGCAACGCCTGATGCAGGAAGCAAAGCGACGAAGGAAACGACCCCTGGTCTCTATGCCCAATATACATACAAGCTGGGCGAAAAGCTTACGATTATGCCCGGCTTGCGTTGGGATCATTCAAGCCTTTACGGTGGCTTCGTCACTCCCCGACTGCACATCAAGTATTCACCATCCGACATTTTCACGCTACGCACATCCATCGGCAAGGGCTATCGCACGCCGCATGCCTTGGCTGAGAACGTAACGTTATTGGCAAGCGGCAGAGAGATTATCATCGATTCCGACCTGAAGCAGGAGGAGGCATGGAACATGGGAGCTTCCGTCGGTATGAACATTCCGCTCTTCGGCAAGAACCTCGAGCTGAATGCGGAGTATTACTACACCGACTTCAAGCATCAGATGATAATGAACTTCGACGGAGCCAGAGGCGAACACACCTTATCGTTTGAGAATCTTGACGGCAAGAGCTATAGCCATACGTTCCAGGTGGATGCCACATATCCATTGCTGAGCGGGATGACTGCCACTGCCGCTTTCCGTTTCAACGATGTGAAGTGTACCTACGACGGAGTGCTTCGCCTGAAGCCTCTCACTTCGCGCTATAAAGGATTGCTAACCATGAGCGGTCGAAAGATGTTTTAGTCATCGTTTGTTTCTGTTCGCCATTTGACG
>URLQ01000085.1 GCA_900548745.1 uncultured Prevotella sp. | reverse complement strand
GCTGTCGTACAACAGTAAGGTAACTACTCATGCCCTGGGGGTGCTGAGTAGTTACATACGTTTTCTCACAAGTTAAAGAATTCTAAAAGCTAACATCATACAAGGATATTACAAAGATACAAATGACTCTGAATGCCACTCATTTCTCTATTTCATCTTTCTTAGATTCTCCAATGCATATAGTGAGACGATGGTTATATGGCGTACGGCATTGTCTGCTTGAGGGTCGGTATAGCTGAATCCTCCGAAATATTCAAATAAACAGCTACGTCTATGTTTCTTTGAATATATTCATGCATAGCGAAAAGTACTTGATAATCAAGCAAGAACGGAGAAAAATGCTTATATTTGCACCATGATCATTTAGAATCCGTTATGGCATATACAGACGAAAAGGGAAATATCATAGAGGAACTGAGCTATGACGCTTGGGGCAGAAGACGCAATCCCGACACATAGGAGTGTTACAAGTTTTCGACAGATTCTGTTTCCGCATACGACGGCGGATTCTACGGGCATGAGCATCTTGACCTGTTTGACATGGTAAACATGGACAGCAGGATGTATGACCCCGTTATAGGCAGGTTCATGACACCCGATCCCTTCGTGCAGATACCGGACTACACGCAGAGCCTTAACTTATCCTACAATATTTGGAATTTTATTTCCACGAAAATATAATCATACGTTCAAAATCAAATGAAATGAAACATTTATACACATATATAATACTGTTGTTTTCAACGTTCAGTTGCTCATCGCATGAAATTACTAATGTTGAGATAGAATCACTAAGGGATTCGGTTGGACACCTCATACAGTACGGCTTGTTAAAAGGAGACACTATAATGCTTCGTAGAGCCTTGCTCCTAACAGACAGTCTGATAAATATTGAAAGCGACAAGAATGCAAAAAAATTATGTTATCATAATAAAATTGTTATTTATTCATTCTTTGGTAATAAGAATGGTGTACTAAACTGCATGAAAGAAGAAGCGTTATTATCACCATATCCCAACATAGAGACATACAATTATAAAATATTGTATTCTGTTGATAAGAATGAAATAGATTCTGCAAAATACTACATGCAAGAAGCAATAAGATTGTGCGATGAAAATATTGGCAAACAAAATGGAGAGTTCTATGCGTATTATAAAGTCCAATACGCATATTATCTTTATGGAGAAAAAGATGCAAAGTCGTGCTTAAACAAGCTATTGCAAATCTATAAGTATCCTTCATTGAAGGATATGTATGCAAACTGGATTGATTTTTGTAATACAATGGAAGAGAGCAAAAAGAAAGTTATTGATTTGCTTTACAATAATCCATAACTAAAGAATACTTCTCTCTATTGAGAGTTTGAGGACTTCTTAGATTCTCCAATGCATATAGTGGTACGATGGTTATATGGCGTACGGCATTGTCTGCTTGAGGGTCGGTATAGCTGAATCCTCCGAAATATTCAAATAAACAGCTACGTCTATGTTTCTTTAAATATATTCCTGCATAGCGAAAAGTACTTGATAATCAGATACAAAGATAAGAAAATTGCTTAATTCCGACAAATAAAACTTACTATTTTTGCTCAATTCCGACAAATAATTCACAGTTAAACGCTTAATTTCGACAAATACCAGAATCATAAGAATTATTATTTAGTTCAACAAGTTTGGAAACTTGCTGAACAGTAGACAAGTTGACGAGGAGAGTGGCAAAATTTGTCTTCTCGTTATTCTAATAAACATTCAGATACTGCATCGCATACAGAATTTGCGATGCAGTATCTTCGTTATATAGGATATTCTACAAAACAGTCTGAAAACGGGAATGCAATATTCAGCAATTTGTTTAGGTTGTTTCAAAAGAAAACGATACCTTTGTATATAACTTAATTTTGTCTAAATAGTTACCATCTCATCAAAAAGTATTTTGCTAATGATGAATTATCACGATAAAACATTATATTTGTGGCGTAAATTAAGAATATAATAATGGCAAATAAAAATATAGACTTATCTGTAGTCCTTCATGACGACAGCGACTATAAGGATTGGCTTGTAGAACTTAAGGAACGTTTCTACAGCCATCGCCTAAAAGCGTCATGTGCCACCAATGGCTATCTGTTGGACTTCTATTGGAAGTTGGGACGAGACATCGAAGCCAAGCAATATACCAATACTTACGGCTCTGGGTTTTACAAGAATCTCAGTCTGGACTTGAAGAATGAAATGCCTGGAGTAAAGGGATTCTCGCCAACCAACTTGAAGTACATGAGCTACTTTTATAAGCTCTATGCTCCATTGGTTGCAAATCGTCCGCAAGCTGCGGACGATTTCATAGAAGACACATATAATACAGATATTCAACATATTACATCACATGATCAAAATCGTCCGCAGCTTGCGGACGATTTTAAAATGCTTTTTCTTATTCCTTGGGACCATCAACGCCGCATCATTGACAAATGCAAGAGTGATATAAACAAAGCCCTGTTCTTTGTAAGAAAGACTTGGGAAAACAATTGGGGACGAGATGCTCTTCTCAATTGGCTTGACACCGACTTGTATGAGCGTGACGGAAAGGCTATCACCAACTTCCAATCCACGCTTCCTGCCGTGCAGAGTGACTTGGCGCAACAGATAACAAAAGACCCTTATCAGTTGGACTTTCTTAACCTAAGTGAGAAATATGACGAGCGTGACATTGAAGATGAATTGGTGAACAACGTTACTCGTTTTCTTTTGGAACTAGGAAAGGGGTTCTCCTATATGGGCAGACAGTTTCGCTTGGAAGTAGGCCAGCAGGAGTTCTTCCCCGACTTGCTGTTTTACAATGCCCATCTTCATGCGTATGTGGTCATAGAACTAAAAGCCCAATCTTTCCATCCATCATTCTTGGGGCAATTGAGCTTCTATGTTTCTGCCATCAACCACCAGTTCAAGACTGACATTGACAACCCAACCATCGGCTTGCTCATTTGTAAGGACAAAGACTCTGTTGTGGCGAAATATGCCTTAGATTCATACAAAGAACCAATGGGCATATCTGAATACCAGCTATCCAAACTCTTCCCAAAAGACTTCAAGTCTTCCATGCCGACTATTGAGGAATTGGAAAAGGGATTGAAAGATAATGTCGAACATGAGAAAGATAAAACAAAATCATAAACACGTTAGATGAAATAAATAAACACCAACCCTATCATTTATCCCATAGTTTATAATCAACGACTCTGTTGTCATCCTGTTTATTCTCCTGACTGCCGTTTGGCTGATTGCTCTTGTTGTCTTCCACGACGGCATTATGGCTACGCACGAAGAGCGAGACTGCAACTATGCTGACAAGCGCTGCCACGAGAACGATGAGAAACGAAACGATTCGAATGTCACGCTTGCTCTTTGCAAAGCAAGTGCGCAAGGCTTCTATGCTGTCGGGACGCTGCGAGGCATCCTTCACAGTACATATCCGCGACATTCTGAGTAGCTTCTTGCTGCCCGTAGCCTTTGCCATATCCTCCATCACCATACCAAGAGAATAGATGTCGGCTTTCGGTTCGGCAACGGCACCCTCCAGGAGTTGTTCGGGAGCGAGGTATCTGTAAGTGCCGGCAGGCATCTTCAACACGCCGAAGAGGTCGCTGTCGGAAAGTCCGAAGTCTATTATCTTCACGTTCTTCCCCATGTGCGTCACCATTATGTTCGCCGGTTTAATGTCACGGTGTGTAATCTGCTTGCTGTGCATATAAGCCAAGGCATCCATCAGTTGCGATACAATCCTAATGGCAAGGTCGCGGGAGAGTTTCTTATTTTCGATGAGCGTCTGCAACGTGTCGCCATCCACTTGTTCCATCACTATGGTATAGCCCATGCCGGAGAGTCGTTCCATGGCAAAGGTGCGGCATATATAGAGATGTTCCAGTTGCAGACCAATCTCAAACTCCTTCACTATCGCTTGCTGATACACGGGAGTGAGAAGGAAATCCTCTTTCAGACATTTCAATATGTAACGTTTGCCATACCTCGTGGCAGTGAAAAGGCGGGTAGGACCAGCACTTGAAACATAATACTCCTTAATGTTGCCAAAGCCTTTCTCATCAGGCATCGGATCGGCAGACATCTCCTTGTCTATCGACTCTGTGAAACCCGATGTATAGTTGCTGTCTAAAGAACTGTCAGCAGCATTCGTATGTTTTGAATTGTCTTGCATATACTTATTTCTTTATCTTCAATAACGTGAGACCGCCGTTGCGCCCTGCCACGAAAGGCATGGTATGTTCTCCTTCTCTTTCTATATATGGCAATAGCAGCGGCTGTCCCTTGATGAAGCAACCTGTACAGAAGCGGTCGCCACGAAGCAGCTTGCTGTTTTCCGCTACCAGCACCTCATATATGCTGTCGCCTATATAACGCAAGGTAAGCATACGGTTGGGGCTCCACCCTATCATGAGTTCCATGCCGACGGTCAGTTCACCACTCGTCAGTTGGTCTGCCATAAAGAAAGACGAGTTGTATTTCGTGCTGCTCTTAAGCCAAAACACGAAAGCCTTGTAGTCAGCATGCCCTACGTATTGCGCCAACAAGTCGAGAGTGGAAATCCTCGGCTTATGGTCATCAGCAACATACCCGTAAAGGCGCTTCAGCGTTGATGCCGACACATTCTTGTCTGCCTTCTTTTTCAGGAAGAAGGAAAACACTTCAAAGTCGGTTGTCGTATTGAGAGACTTTCCGTATTTCTGCTCAACTAACTTTTTCAGTTCTTCTATTTCTGGTGTTGTCATAATCAGTTTGTAATGATGTTCTTGAATAATTTCCAACCTTCGCTTGCCTTGTATATATTTACACGTCCCTTTGGCACATGCACCCGACAAGAGCTGAAGATGTCTGCTCCGCTGGTACCAAAAGATAAGGATTTGCATACCGGCGGCAGTTGGGCATCCACATATATATCGGTGAGCGGACAGTCAGAGAAAGCATAGTCGGAAATCATCTCCGTCTTGCTGCCAAGGCGCACTACATGGAGCTGCATGCAGCCCTGGAAGGTTGCCGTTGGTACCAGTCTGAGACTACCCGGCATCTTCACATCCTTCACCTTGCTGTTCATGAAGACGCCAGTGCCTAACGTGGTGATATTGTCAGGAAACATGAAGGTCTCTATGCTGCACTCCTTGAAGGCATAGTCACCGATAGAGGTGACAGTAGACGGCAACGTGTAGCTGCCGCTCTTACCCATCGGGAACCATACTATCCGTGTGGCATCGGCATTGAGCAACACGCCGTCCTTGCCTATGTAATGGCTGTTGGCTCCAGAAACGCTTATGCCCTGCAATGCCGAACAACCAGCGGATGGCAATACAGACGTTGCCGATGCCGGGATGCTGATATTCTGAAGAGACGGGCAACGGGCAAAAGCATCCTTCTCTATCGTTGTTGTTCCGGAAGGAAATATTATCTTCGTCAGACTTGCACAATCAGCAAACAAACCTTGTCCCACAACATTATCTTGGGCATATCTCGAACCGTCATATGGTTCGCCACCGGCAACAATTCTTGCATCCGTCAGGTCAACATCAGAAAGTCTGCCTGCTGTCGCCGTATTATCAAGTCCACGTCCCATCATCTCTCTCAGACAACGCAGGTCATCGCCATTCAAAGGACCGGCAATAGAGAGCTTGGTATAGTCGTACAACTCTTTGCCCAACAACAAGCGCAGCTGTCCTGCCTCGCCGAGAGACATGGCATCACCCGTGGTGAACGTTATCGGAGAACCAACGGTCTCACCCATCCGGCTCTTGGCATACGGCCATATCAGATACGTGGCATTGCGGTTAAGACCGGAGAGCAACAGTGTCTGTCGTCCTTTGTCTCCGGAATAGTTCTTAAATGCTACTCTCTGTCTGTCTTCAGCAGCAGAGGCAAGTGCATACAAACATCCCGTCTCTGTTATCGTCTCGCCACCATCGTCAGTTATCTCATACCCTACAATAACGCTCATAGGACCATGACTGACTATGCTTGCTTCACCCAATGACGGCTTCTCGTTGGGCAGCGTGGTGAAAGTCATCATGTTGCCCTTTACCGTCGTTCTGCCGTTCGTCGCCTCAAGCATATAATAATAGGTGGTGGCAGAGGTGAGTCCTGTAATGCGTGCTGTCACAGACGAGTTGTCGCTGCTGACTGCCGTTGCCGTCTGCTTCATCTCCTCCGTTATGCCATATCTGAAACACATCTGTGGCATCTCCGTTTCGCCCTCTATCACCACCGAACCATTAAGCGTGGCATCCGTACGGGTGATGTCGGTAGCAGACAATGTGGTTATCAGCGGCTCCAAGTTGTCGGGCTTGTCGGTGTCGCACGAAAAAAGGCAAACGACAAGTGCTACGCCACAAAGTGTCCATGACAGGCGACTGGTAATTTGGCGCAAGGAAATCGAAAGGACATTGCGCCACGCCATTTGTATATACTCGTTATCTTTCATTCTTGGTCCTCCATAGCTTTATACCCACGCCAAGACATCCCTGCCATTGCTTTCCGGTAATGGTGACGGCGGATGCTGACACGGTGATACGACCGAACGATACAAGTGCGCCAACCTCACCAGCCACGCCCTTATGGGTCAGTCCGTCGTTTAGGACATATCCTCCGCCTTCGCTCTCTGCCAACTGCCATGCCACGGCACTACGACCATATCCAACACCTTCAAAGAGACATACGCTCCTCGACAAGCGGTGTATAGCTCCTGCTGTTACGGTATAATTGCTCTTGGCTGTCTTGCCTGAATAGTAAGGTTTCTCGTTGGCTCCGCCGATGCTGCCATCCTTTGTGCAACTGCCACGTGTCGAACCGATACTACAGAAGTCGCTACTTGCATGCACAAAGAAACCATGGCGCCGCATCATGGCAAAGAATACTCCATACGACGGTCCGTTGTCATGAACACCGATGGTAGCAAGAGCATAAAGAGACAGTGGCAACTTAGGCTTGGTATTAGCCACGGTGATGGTATCGACTACAGTCCTCACCTGCACGATGGTATCGTGTCGCTCCGCAATGGCGGGCTTTGGCAGGGACAGTTTCAGTTCGTATGTCATACGGCTCTCCAACACCATCCCCAACCTATAGTCGCGCAGCACGCCCCATTCTGGATGTTTCAGAGTGAGCATCTTCGTTCCCTTCGGCAGATAGAGCCATATCTCCCCCACCTCGTCCTTGCGCTTCACTATGCCTAAAGGTGTGGAAAAGGCAAAGTCTGACGGAGCCTCCACCTTTACCAAGGCACAAGCCTCATCGTTGAGGTCACGCACGCTGTTGACAAAGGCACTCACGTCGTTGGGCAGTATACGGAAACTGCTCACTGAGAACTCTTGTGAGAGCGCACTACAGCCACAAAGCAGCCATACGCAGATGGCAAACAACAGTTTGCCGACATTGCCAAAGGATGATGTTCTTTTCATATCTATCGTGAACTATTTCTATTTTATACTATATATTCTTCTTTTACTCCTGTATCTGCTGACGCATTGCTTATTGCAGATTGAAGTCCTGTATGCTGATTACGTCTGCACCGGCTGCCACCGAGGATGCCGGCTGCCAGGTTCTGACATGAATCAGAGGCATCGACTTGTCTCTGAAGTCCCACAGCAGAAACAAATAGCCGTCGTCGCAGTACCGGTCGCTTTTATACCGCTGCCGCAACGTAACGCCATAGATGCCGTCCATCGTGGGATGGCGCAGAATGCGGAAACCGGAGAACTTCACGTCAATCTTACTGTTCAGCGAAAACACCTTAGCAAGGCGCGACATATATTCCTGCTTCGTATGAATGGCGTATGTCACTCGTGGTTCTGCAATACACTTGCCATCTGTAGCAGCTGTCTTAACTACATTGCCCACTATTATCAGAGCCTTGTCGCTGAACACCTGCCGCAAGAAGTCGATATCTTTTGTAGTATACGCTGTGCGCAGATGCTCGCAATAGTTGAGTATCGTATGGCGGCGCCTGGCATCCTGTTCCGTCAGCTTGCCATGCAGTATCTTTGATGCCTCCTTATAAAAGGCATCGTTCTTGACAATGGACTTCAGTTCCACCTGTGATATTGTCTGGTTCCTTCGCCCTGCCACAGATGGCTTCAACGTTTCTACATCCGGTGAAGAAGCGGATGCCCCGGAATACGGTTGCCGGGCAGAAGTCATATCCGAGGCAGCGAACCTTGCAGTCGTTCCTGTAGTTACCTGTTCCGGGATATTTGCCTTGCCATCGTTCAGGAACATAATGATACCCTGACAATCTATATACCCCTCACGCCCCGAATCCTGTTCACGGAAGCGTAGCTTACCGTCGCGGTAGCGGGTGTCGATGATGCAACCACGCAAAGGAACAGTAAACACTACGTTTCCCTTGTCATCCTCAACGATATATTTCTTTTCCCTCCCATCATACGTCTGTTCCACCAATTCCAGTCCTTCGCTTACACCAAACCTTGTCTCGTCCTGTGGTTTATCCCCATCTGTGAGAGCAGGCATCCACAAGGCGATGAGCCAGAAGCAGAGCAAGACGGCAAGGGCAGATAATATGCAGATTACTTTTTTCATTTGCAGTATTAAAATATATTATTCCCAGTTTTTCACGTCTCCGGCTATATCGATTCTTATGTTGTCGGGGTTGTTGGGGATAATCAGGTTCACCAATTGCTCCATGCCCGGTTTGAACTGGAACTTGCTCTCATACAGATAACTCATGTTGTTCATCACAACTTCAATGAGCGGCATACGGTTCTCTATGCGCTGCGGCACGACAATGGCAGAATACAGATAGTCGCCGTCGTGGTGTGCTATGATAGTCTTTCGAGTGGCCTTAGCATTGCGTGTTGCCACTCCTGCCTGTAGGTCTATCGTTGCCTCCGGCACGGTGTTGTGAACATATACTATGGCGTTGGCAGGCATTTCACCCTCAAAGTCCTCACCTTTTATGAGTCTTATCGTGAGTTTGCTCATGATATGCTTGAAGGTTAGGTGTACCGGTTCTTCCGATGCCACCACGCCCTTGCTTGTTGCATAGAGCAGATCGCTCGCTTCGTAACCGCCAAGAGCCGTTGCTGTCTTCTCCTTACTCTGGTCAAGACTGATACTGAACGGCTGGTCCTCAATGCTGCTCACGCTGCTGATGTATGGATAATAGGCATATACGTTGTATGTACCTTCGTCCCAATACAGTTTCTTGGCAGCTTTCCACTCGTCGTCAATGAATGTCAGGGCCTCGTTGTTCACCACGTTGCCACCCACCTGCAGAGGTTTGTCAGCCAGCGTCACGAAGACACCTGTCTTGTCGCCAGCCTCAAAGTCCGTTGCCGTGGCACGCGTCTTTGAGCCAGGATGAGTCATCAGCAACTTCATCTCTATAACTTTTGAATCTGTCGGCTTATCCGTCGGCAGCGTTTCTTCGCTGCAAGAGGTCATTCCGACGGCAGTCAGCGCAAGTGCTATATATATAATAAGGTGTATCTTCATCTTCATAATCGATTTTATCCATTAATCACTATCTGTGTCTTCTCACCTTAGCCATACGCAGCGGACTGCCCCTGCGTATCATCGGTTTATGCTGATTGGCACCGGAGGTATACGATGCCCTACCTCTTGCCGAAGCTCTGGCAGGGCTTTGTGCAACACCGGCATCACGCTTGTCATTCTTCACGAAATCCTCAAACGAGAATGTCTCTCCTGCATATTGCTTTATCCTCTTAACGATGCTCTCACGACTTATCACATTATAATAAGGTATGGAGTTGTTCATACATGAGTTCTGCTCCGAACGATACACACCACGACTGTGCATGAAGCCGCCCTCATATACGTCTACGATGTCACTGTAGCGACTGTCGTATATGAGATGGCTCCACCCCACTCCGTGCGTCTTGCCCGACAGCGAGAGATTATCATACCATCCATAGCTCTTGGCGGTGTTCAGTTCGTCAACATGTCCGCAGCAGCTGCATCCGCAAGCATCTATAAAGGCATTGTGATAGATAGATTCATCACCGAGTTTGCCAAAGCCATGACCACCTGCTTCATGCTGCACCACACCACGGGAATCAAGCGGATAGCCGTAGGTGCTGAGCGGACAGAAGGATATCGCCGAGCCGTCTGCCCACATCTGCGTTATGCCTCCATAGTCAGTGGAGTTAGGAACAACAATGATGAGTGTCTCGCTGAGGTTGCTTTTCGTCACGGTAGGTGCTCCCAAAGCATAAGAGAATATCTCGTCGTATTCTGCTTTCAGTCCTCCTCCACCCGTGAACGTCGTGCCGAAGCGGTTATAGCGGATGGTGTTCACCGTGGCGATGCCCGACTCCGTTGACAGCGGAATGGCTGTGTACACGTTGAAATACTGGCGGTATGTCTTGTATGGCTCTATGCCGAAGAAATATTCCATCTCCTGCTTCATTACTTTCAGATAGTCGCCAGAGGCAATGGCTTTGGCATCATAGCCGTCACCAAGCAATACGATGTTGATGCCGCCACGGTTGCCGTGTGTTGCTTTTTGTAAAGTTATCCACTCGTCTTCGCCATATTGGTAGCCATACTGCGAAACGCTGCATTCATGGGTGTAATCCTTGTCTTTCAGCCGGAACACAACCTTCCCGTTACGGTCGCTGCCGGAGCTTTTCGCCGTTGCCTTGATGGTGATTGTAACATTGGTCTTCTTGTTGCCGCTCATTGGCGACACCTCACACCAGTCGGGCTTGCTTGCTACCTCCCATTCGCCTTCGGCATTGACGGTGACGGTCTGCTTATGCTCCGTACTGAGGGCGCAAGCTACAGAGGGGCTACATGTCAGTTCGTGGTGAGCGGCGATGCGTTTGAAGTCGCACCAACCCGGTGCCGTCTGATAATGTGCCACGGCAGAAACCGGCACTTCAACGGTAAAGTTGTCCTTTGCCACCCCTTCAAAGGCATCGCTTTCTATACGAGGTGGCATGTTGCCACGACAGACAATAGAACCAATACCGAAACAATTGATGAATGCTCTCTGGCGTATCGTCTCCATAGACTCAGGGAACACGATGCCCTCAAGCATCTTGCAACCGGTGAACGCATCTTCACCGATGCTCTCAATGCCATCCGGTAGATTAAGGATACCTGTGATGCGCCAGTTGTTGGCGAATGCGGAATTACCAATATGTGTGACTTCCGATGGCAACTTCAGTTCACCGGAGAAATCGTCATTGCAGAAGGCATGGTTTGATATTATCTTCAAATTCTTCGGCAGGTGAAGTTCTCCCTTGAAATGGCAGTTGTTGAAAGCAGCATTGCCTATATTCGTAATTCCGTCGTGAAGCGTAAGCGTACCATTGAAGCCACATTCGCTGAAAGCTTCCGACGGTATTGAGGATATTCCCTGTGGTATTGTTAACGAACCTGTCAGTCCCGGACATCCCTGAAAGGCATGTTCGCCCATATACTTCAGTTTCTCTGGCAGGCGCAACTCACCGTAAAACCCAGAACATCCAGAGAAGCAATAACCTCTGATCAGTTCGAGATTATTGGGAAGCACGAGGTTTCCCGTCAGATTGGAACAGCCTTGGAACACTCCACCATAATAGTCGGTACCTTCATCTGCGGAATCATCATTCCAGTTGTTTCCTAATTTCTTCAATGTAGAGGGAAGCGTAAGCGTACCGTTCAGCCCAATGCAGCTATTAAAAGCCCCACGCCTTATCTCGGTCACGCCCTCTGGAATAACGAGCGAGCCAGTGAGGTAGCGACATCCATAGAAGGCGTTACCACCGATAGCCTTTAGATGATCGGGCAATATAATGTAATTAAGAGTCTGGCTGCCTCCATTTTTTTGCTGATAATAGAAAGCACTTCCTGGTATCTGGTCGTCATACCATTCTTCCCCCTGATACGGTTTGCAAGATGCCTTGATACGCACCTCTTTAAGATTAAGGGCTGAAAGCTTCGACATATAATCACGCATGAAATAGAAGTCTTCGGCGTTTATCTCGCCGGTAATCTTCAGGTTCTTCACTTTCGTATAGTCCTTTCCAAGGGCGGTGATGGCATTCTTCAGTTTGCCGGGAGTGGAGTTCACCACGAGGTATTCCTTTGCCGTGGCATTATGACTCACAAGATCGCTTTCCCATTCGCTGATGCTCTTTCCAACAAGCGTCAGCTTATACTGTCCGCCTTATTCCTGCTTGTCCACCTTGATACTGAAGTTCATCATATAGCCTGCCTTGTATTCAAAGTTATCCGGCAGGGAGAACTTGAACGGCACGCCGCCGATGGTGATGCTGAAGAGCGTTGTTCCTCCACTTACGGTCTGCGGCACCACGATGGCACGCCACTCGTTACCGGTCTTCGACGGTATCGT
>URLQ01000084.1 GCA_900548745.1 uncultured Prevotella sp. | reverse complement strand
TAAGTGGCGGTCTTCATGCCGAAGAAGCCGGCAAGTCCGGAGAACAGACCTCCTGTGAGAAATGCGAACGGCACCCACGGGTTCTGTACTTTCAGAACGTACGCCATGAAGGCGAAGACGATGGCGAGCACAACAAACACAATGGTCACGACCTTGTACTGCTGCTTCAGATACGCCATGGCACCCTTCCTAACGTGTTTTGCGATTTCTTTCATCCTGTCCGTTCCTTCCTCCTCTTTCATCATCGTGCGGAAGAAGAACCATGCCATTCCCAATGCTACAATACTGGCTATTGGGATCAGCCAAAATACTAATGGAATACTTTTCATAACGATATATTTATTTGGTTATAATATATTTCGTCGTTTTATCGTCTCCAAAAACGATGTTGCAAATACTTTGCCAACGAGCGCAAAGAGAGTTTTACTCTCAATTTGCCGAGTGCAGCTAAGTATTTTGCAAATATATGAAATATATCGACATGAAAAATAAAAAAGGGAAATAATTATTAAAAAACATATTTCCCTTTTGATTTATGTTATCAGTGAAAGCAGAATATCGTTATTTCTGATTTGTAGTATTCACCGTCCATGTGCATGAGTCTGTAACTTTCTTCCTGCCTTTATATCCGTATACGGATATCTTGTTGACACCCTCTTTTAGCTTTATGTCCTTAAACGGACAGATGTTGATGTCGTCAGGAATTCCAGTAGCAGTCTTCTTGCCGTTAATCAGCAGTTCCACTTTGTCGCAGTTGCTGTACACTCTGACTCCTGTATCAGCCTTCTTTCGGTTTCCCATTCTGCTGGAGCAAATATAAGCCATCGGCTCTTTCGTCCAGTTTGCCTTATAGAAATAGAATGCGTCCTTCCGGGTCTTACGGTCAGCAGTGACCAGTCCTTTGTCGTTAAGATTGTTTATGCCACCCTCGTTCCATCCCGGCACGATGAAGTCAAACATAGCCCATATAAACGAGCCCCACAGTTGCTTGCTGTGCTTCTTTATTGTCCGCCATGCCTCTTCGTGTACATGGCTTTGCCACTCTTCCGGATGGAACGGTCCCCGCCATGTTTCTATCAGTTGTTCGGGTAGCTCCTCCATGTGGTGTTCCGTATTTGCTCCAGCTCCGTATTCACTTAGGGCGAACCTCCTGCCCTCAATCTCTTCGGAGCGATAGTCTATCCATTTGCTGAAGCCGTCCATCCGTCCCTTGTTGTTCTCTTCCTTAGGCCAGCGCAGCATCCAGTACCAGCCTGGATAGTTGTTCCAAGCCGGAGCATCGGTGATGCCGTTGTAGTACCTTTTCCCCTTGTTGCTTGCAGATGTTGTCAATCTGTTCCCTCCATGTTCATGCGCCATGTTATTCAGTTGGTTGAAGATAGTGTTTGAAGCGGAAGTCTCAGGATAGTCAATCTCGTTGAATAGTCCCCACCAGCAGACCGACGGATGGTTGTACAACTGGTATATCATTTCGAGCATCATCCTTTTGGTGTTGTCGTTGAAGGCTTCTGTATTGCGTACCTCATTGACAAGTGGAACTTCATCCCAAACAAGAATCCCTAAGGAGTCGGTGATATTATGAATGTCGTTGCTTTGTGGATAATGCGCCATGCGTATTGCTGTAGCTCCCATTTCGTTTATGATGAGCATGTCGTCGAGGTTGTCTGCATGGTTTAATGCCCATCCTTTGTCTTTCTTGTCTTGATGACGTGCCACTCCATACACGGGATACGGCTTGTCGTTAAGCATAAATCCATGTTCTTTGTCGAGCGAAACCTTGCGGAAGCCGAAGCGTTCGCATACCTCGTCCTCACTTCCGTTGGCTTTCACCTTGACTTCCACCTTATATAAATATGCGTTGTCCTTGCCGTTCCATAATATAGGATTGTCGATGTGTGTAGAAAGTTCCACAACAGCGTCATCGCCGCTTATGCAGTCTGTCGTCTTGTGCGCCTTCCCTACAATGCTTCCGGATGCATCATAAATGCAGGCTTCAACGGTGGCAGGCATATGAGGGATAGTTGTTGTCATCTTGCCGTCAGAATATTTTGCATAGTTGAGATGGACTTTCATATTTACGCTTCCATTGTTTTCTGTGTCGATGAAAACACCTTTGGAGCCATAGAATAGGGGAGAGACGCATAGCTTGTCGGTGACAATCAGTTCCGCACCGCGATATAGTCCGCCCATCAGGGCAAATCCGCCAGACAAAGGAGCAAGGTCTGCCCTCCAGCTGTTGTCGGTTTCAATCCGCAGAGAGTTTTCTTTTCCATATTCAATGTCGTTTGTCAGTTCAATACAGAACGCTGTGAATGCTCCTTTATGCTCACCCACGAATTTGTTGTTGATATATACATTGGCGGTTTGCGAAGCAGCCTCGAATCTCACAAAGATGCGTTTCTTGTCTTTCCATCCCGACGGTACGAGCAGGCTGCGCGTATATACGCCTTTGCCTCGTTTATATGTAGGGGTGCTTTGGGGGGCTTTGGGGTTGGGAGAGTATTCTTGTGCGTCTTTATTGTTCCATGTATGTGGAAGGGAAATGTGCTCTGCCGTTTCGTTCCCGAAAACAAATTCCCAGTCGTCGTTTATGGTCTGTGAACGCACGGTCTTCAGGGTATCTGCAGTTGCAAAACCATTGAGCGCAATTATTATGTCTTTGCGTCTTGATTCCGGAAATACAGATAACTTTTCAATCTTTCCATTATTGTAAGTACATTCAACCGTTGTCTGCTTAGGTGCATGAAGTTTAAAGCTTACATTCCATTCCTTCGGCCAGCAAGGCAGGATGAGTATGCTGTCTCCTACGTTTTGCATTAGCATTTCCTGTAGGGCGATCATTCCCGTACCGCCCCAGTTGTGGTCGGGAGTCCAGTCATGTCCTGGTCCGAAGAAAGCTGGAAACCGGTGTCTGCCGTTTTGTAACTTACGCCATACAAGGTCGCGGGCTTCAGTAAGCAGTCCGAGTCTTGCACAGAAGATAGCGTCTTGGTGCCATGACTCATGTCTGTTCTTTTGCCACTTCGGTTGGTCAATGCCATATCGCCAAGTGTCGCGAGCCACCTCAAGGTCCGGTCGTCCCAAGCCATACATGTCGTATGGAAATACAGGGTATAGCTGATTGATTTCCACGTTCATGAGCCGTTCGAAAGACTGTGCCGGAGCAATAACCTTGTGTCCCTCCATCATTCGGAAAGGAAGAGGAGGTATGTGTGAGAGCATCTCCTGCCAGTGTGCTTTCTTCTCCTTGCTTATATATTGGTCAGGCAGTGATATTAGTTCTTTCAGAACGGCGGTCAGTGCAGCTATGGTTTGCGATGAGTTGGTCGCCATCTTGTATGTTTCCCCTGCTGTTCCAGGATAAAAGATATAGTGCTTCTTCCTGTCAAAAGGCTGTACGGTGCGTTGCAGCGCAAGCATCCTGTAGTGCTCGTCGAAGAATGTCAGACAGCTTTCTATAAAAGGAATGTATGGTGTGATGTCTCTTCCCTCGTATGTGTTTGTCCGGATCATCATCAGACAGAAATCCATCACCGTATCCCACAGGTATTCGCAATAGGCGTTTGCTTGTTTGCCTCGTGGTCTCATGCCGGTACGTGGCTCCATGCCGTAGCTGTAGGCTACAGGCAGTCCGAAGTTCTCTATCTGTTCCGTGAAGCATGCCCCTTTGTGTCCCCAATACGATTCTGTCATCAGCTCGGCATTACGCAGCATACGCAGGTAGTAGTTGAACTGTGAGTCCATCATGTCCCAGTCGCCGGTTTTTAGCATGGGCCAGTAAACGAGCCGTTGGTTTTGTGCCGTCATCGATGCGCCGCCCCATTGACGGAAGTCCGGTGTAAGATGCTTGTTGCCTTTTACATAGCAAGGGTCGAAAGTAAACAGCGAGCCGTTGAATTTTGTCGGTGTATCGCCATAGGCGTTACAGGCAAGCATATAGCGGAACAGTTGGTAGTTGCGTGCAATCTCCCGAGCCTTAGGGTCGGTGTCGCTATACATATTTATATAGCTTCGTTTCCAGAAAGAGTTCCACCATTTTCTTGATGCTTTTCTGTCAGTGTCAGTATTGGCAAGTTGTCTTTTTTGTATCTTGTTCAGATTCTGTCGCCATTCGTCAACCGTCGTGGTTTGTTCTATGTTCGTTGTGATGGTAATGCTTAGTGCCTTTCTCGGTTCTTTTGTTGTCAGACTCCAATACTTGTAGTCGGTGTCGGCGTATCGTCCGTTGCCTGTTTCGTCGGCAACAAGTCCCGTTCCTTGTATAAGTCCGCCAAAGGTGCGGTTCTTCACAGGGTTCCATAATCTGTCTTTAATGTCTTGCAGTTCCTCACAGTCTACGGTCTGTTGAAAGATAAAGTCATTCCGGTTGCGATGGTAGAACAATATCTGATTATTGTCATAGCAAACGCTGTCAGGACGGATATAGATACTGTCTTTTGTACCTTTCATTCCACACAAGTGTGCATCCTCACCACTTAGGGCGTAGTCCTTGGTGCGCCAATTCTCGTATGTTACTTTTGTGCTTTGTGCTTTGTCTCCTGAAATGTCTATATGTACAACAGGATGAAAAACGTCAACCCAAAATCTGACCACCGTGTTGTTGTCTCCTCTGAATGTAACGCTTCCGTCATTCAGAGTAAGCTTCTGTGAAAAGACATTGTTGAAGTTTGCGTCGCTCAGGTGCAGTCTTACTCTGCCAAGCTTCAGCAGGGCGTTGTTTTCGTCAAAGGCACTGCTGCGGGCAAGATAGAACAGAATGTCACCATCCTCCGCCCAAACGTTAAGTCCGATCTCTCCTCCTCCGCAAGGCATTGACTCAGAGCAGTTCTTGCTCTGTGTGTGCCACGTCATACTGTACAGGTCGTCATCTTGTAAGAGTTGTCCTTTTGCCAGTGTCGGCATGGAAAGCATCATAAATGCGAATAATAGGTAGATAAATTTATCCATAGAAGTAGTTGGCTTATAGTATTATTTATTTTTTATAAAAACGTATCGTTTCCGTTTCTGTAACCTTGTTGCATGACGTTTTGTGGGCTTGTAACCAACGATTATCAAGGAAAACAAACCTCCTTGTCTACTTGTCTCCTTGTCAACTTGTCACTCGTCTACTGTTTAATAACATTAATAAAAATTGCAGATTGTAAAAGAAAATAAGTTTAGTATTGATTACAAACTATAAATGTCGTCGTCATAGTTATAAATAACCAATCGCAGGATTGCGGTTTTAGAGTATAAAAGGAATCTAATAATATAAAATCTAAAATAAAGAATTTATGAAAATGTTAAAGACAAACGCAATGATTGGTGTGGCAACGGCTGCACTCTCGTTGAGTCCTTTGGCAGGAATGGCAGCAGACGTGCAAGCGGCTGTTGCTTCAATCATGCCACAGCAACAGACAAAGAGTATGCACGTGCGCGGTATCGTTCGTGATGCTCAGGGTGAACCACTTATTGGTGTGAGTGTCGTTCCTTCTGATGACCAGAAGCAGGGCGTGATAACCAATATGGACGGACAGTATGATATCGTAGTAAAGGGTAATACCACACTCCGCTTCTCGTATGTAGGCT
Organism: uncultured Prevotella sp.; assembly: GCA_900548745.1. Taxonomy (GTDB): domain Bacteria; phylum Bacteroidota; class Bacteroidia; order Bacteroidales; family Bacteroidaceae; genus Prevotella. Next base: position 6,840 of record URLQ01000084.1, on the reverse strand, counting down.
TTGCCACACAGACCGTAAAGGTAGTTCCTGGCGGCCAGTTTGACATAAAGCTTGTAGAAGACAATGATATGATGGACGAGGTCGTAGTGGTTGGTTACGGTACGATGAAGAAGAGTGACCTTACAGGTTCCACCACTTCATTGCGCAACGAAGCCATCACTTCGGTTATGGCTGCTAACCCTATCGAGTCATTGCAGGGTAAGTCTTCTGGTGTGGCTGTGTTTACAAACAACCAGCCTGGTGAGGCTCCTACACTGCGTATCCGTGGTTCTGCTTCCATCAATGCAGGTACAGACCCATTGTATGTAGTAGACGGCTTTGCCCTTACCGACGGAAACATGAATGATATCAATCCTGCCGACATCGAGTCTATGGAAATCCTGAAGGATGCTTCCGCAACGGCAATCTATGGTTCGCGTGGTGCAAACGGTGTGGTTATGATTACTACAAAGAAGGGTTCCAAGGGAAAACACAACATCACAGCTCATGCAAATCTGGGTGTACAGATGCGTTCCCGTCTTATCGAGACTATCTCCGGTCAGGAGTTCATCGATTATATCAACAAGGCTAACGTTGCCCAGGGTGGTACCGCTCCATTCCCTAACGGCTACAATGGTCCGTTCTACGACTGGCAGAAGGGTCTTATCAACAGTTCTGCCCTTACTCAGGACTATGGAGTGACACTCGACGGTATGTCTGGCGAGACAAGATATATGTTCTCTGCAGGCTACTATGACCAGGATGGTCTTCTCGACCCACAGGGTTATGAGAAGTTCACCGCCCACACAAACCTTGACCATAAGTTCAACAAGTGGTTCTCTCTCGGTGCCAATATGCAGTTCACGAGCTCACGTCAGAACATCATGACAGACCCTGTCACAAATGATGTGTTCCGTTCAGGCTGGCCTACAGACCTGCCTAAGAATGATGACGGTTCATGGAACATCATTCAGCATGGTGAGGTGTTCAACCCGTTTGCTGATATGGCGGCAACATCAGACAATATCAAGAACCTCCGTTTCATCGGAAACTTCTATGCTCAGGTTGACTTCAGCAAGCATTTCAACTATAAGCTGAATATCGGCTACGATACGAAGACCACTAACCAGTATCGGTTCCTGGGTTCACAGACAGCAAAGGGAATCCAGTCTAATTCTACTACAGGCTCAGGTCTTCATAAGTGGGCAAGACAGGAGTCAAGACTGATGGATAACATCCTTACTTACAGCAACCAGTGGGGTGACCACCGTATGTCTTTGACCGGTGTATACTCTTGGCAGGACTATAAGTACAGATATTCACAGATGTCTGGAAACTTCTCTAACGATGCTCTCGGCGCATGGAACTTTGCAAGTGCAGACCAGGCTTCCATCAAGGTGGCAAGTGATATATACAGCAACAAGCTTATCTCTTGGACAGCCCGTGGAACCTATGCTTATAAAGACAGATACATGCTTACTGCCACAATCCGTTTCGACGGTTCTTCACGCTTCGGTTCTGATAGCAAGTGGGGTACCTTCCCTTCAGTAGGTCTTGCATGGCGTGCTTCAGAAGAAGATTTCCTGAAGGGCAACAAAGTCATCACAGACCTCAAGATTCGTGGAAGCTACGGTGTGACAGGTAACCAGGAAATCGGTAACTACCAGTCGCTTGCCCAGCTTGCCAGTGCTCCTGGCGATGCTAACTACTCTGACGGAGTAAACTCTGTTGTCGGCTTCTATGAGAAGGTAGGTAACTCTAAGCTGAAGTGGGAGAGCACAAACCAGTTTGATGCAGGTTTCGACCTTACTCTCTTCGACAGGGTATACCTGAACTTCGACTACTATAATCGTCAGACTAAGGATTTGCTCTATACCGTGCCAATCCCATCTACATCCGGATACTCTTCAGTATTGAGCAATGTGGGTAAGGTTAGCAACCATGGTATTGAGTTGACAGCAAGTGCTGACGTATATAAAGATAAGGACTGGAAGGTGACAATCGGTGGTAACTTCACTTACAACACTAATAAGATCAAGAAACTCTACGACGGTGCAGACCGCATCACAGTATACGACGGAACAGCTTCAACAGGTCTTGCACGTGTACTCGAAGTAGGTCAGCCGGTAAACGGTGTTTACGCTTACCACTCTCTCGGTATCATCAGAACCCAGGAGCAGCTTGACGAATATCTCACCAAGATGCCTGGTCTGAAGGGACTTGTTGGTATCGGTTCAGAGATGTATGAAGACCTCAACGACGACGGCAGACTCTCTATCGATGATACAAAATGTATCGGAAGCGTAGAGCCTAAGTACTTCTATGGTGTAAACCTCGGTGTTCAGTATAAGGACTTCAAGTTGCAGGTTTACGGACAGGGCGCATGGAAATATGCTTCTATGGCAGGTGCTGAGGACTATTACAATAATGGTTCCAAGTGGTCTATCGGTTATCAGAACACCGGAAACTACTCTATGTGGGTAGACAACAGCATCAAGAACCAGCTCGGTATTCCTTCAAAGGATGGCTACCACGATATGTTCGACCCTGTAACGAATCCTAACGGATGTGCTCCTTCTGCAGGTGCAAAGGGCGTTGTGTTGTCTGACCGTACAAATGCTGACTGGTCTTACTTCATCCTGAAGAACATCCAGATGAGCTACGACTTCACAAAGTTGATAAAGACAGACTATATCAAGAGCCTCGTGTTCAATGTTAACTTCCAGAACTTTGTTACATCAGCCAACCACACAGGTTACAACCCTGAGAACGGTGACGTGTCTAACCCATACGGAAAGACTATCATGTTTGGTGTGAACATCAAGTTTTAAACCTTATTTAAAATAAAAGACAATGAAAGCAATAAAATTCTTAATGGCTGGTATAGCTATGATGTCGGTTGCCGCTGGCTTCACAAGTTGTAGCGACCTCGATGAAAAGCCATATACATTTATCGACCCTAACTCATATTATAAGACTGAGGCAGAGGTACAGACAGGACTCACCGGAACATACAACCGCTTCCGTCGCCTCTATAGTGGTAACAACGCTCTCTATCTGGCAGAAATAGAAATGCTTACAGAGCAGGGATGGCCTACCTACCCGAAAGACAAGATGAACGAGTTCTCGCAGTGGAGCTATGCCAACGACGCTTCTGTCGGTGGAGTAATGAAGGTATGGGGCTATGCCTATGAGTGCATCAACCGTGCAAACGTTGTTCTTGGACGTGTTGACGGTGTCAGCATGAGCGACCAGAGCAAGAACTGGATCAAGGGACAGGCTCTGTTCCTCAGAGGATATACTTATTTCCACTTGCTCCGTCTCTTCGGAGGAGTGCCTATCTCTACTAAGTATACAAACGGTATTGATGGTCTCGACATTCCAAGATCTTCAGTAGAGGAGACCTACAACCGTGTTATCGAGGATTTGAAGCAGGCAGAAGCTCTTCTTCCTACACGTGGCACAAGTGGCTATGATGTATGGCGTGTCTCTCAGGGTGCTGCACAGGCTGCCCTCGGCGAGGTTTACCTCTACAGAGCTACAATGAACGACAACAATGTTGAAGACCTGAAACTTTCAAAGGAATATAGCGAGAAGGTTATCAAGTCACAGGTATACGACCTGATGCCTGAGTTTACAGACAACTTCTACTGGTTCAATGCGAATGCCAAGAACTGTAAGGAGTCTTTGTTTGAGCTGCAGTACTCTGCACAGGCAGGACAGAGCAACCCTATGCACATACGTTTCGGTCTGGGTCGTACAAACAATGCCTATATGGGCTGCTACCAGTATGCTCGCTTTGGTGTGTCTGGCTTGCTCTATAGAGAGATGGTTCAGAATGGTGACAAGCGTGCCAATGCCCTTCTTTCATATTTTGAGGGATTGTGTGGTGCTTCTTCCAACAAGACTGACCTGAAGAATCAGCCTTGCCAGTATAATGTGAACACTCTGTGCTGGGAACCAAAGGCATGGAACGATAAGGGTGGAGAAATGAATGCTGTGTTCAACTGCAAGTATTTCGACAACCGCACAGACTATAATCTGCAGATGCCATGTGCAAACTTCCCAATCCTGCGCTACTCAGAGGTGCTCCTCAACTATGCTGAGGCTGCCAACCTGCTGAATGCCGGCGACGGCTTGTACGAACTGAACAGGGTTCGTCAGCGTGCTGGTCTTGCTGAATTGCCACAGGGCACATCACAGGCTGACATCGACAATGATATCCTGAACCAGCGTCGTTATGAGTTCGTCGGTGAGGGTAAGGTATTCTTCGATGAGCTTCGTAAGGATAAGCTCGCTGACTTCGCAGAAGAGAAGTGCCGCCTTACAAAGCAGCTCGGCATAACATACATGAATGCGGAAATCGTGTTCAAACCTAAGAAGACTTATCTGTTCAAGATTCCAAAGGGCGACCTCGAAAGCAACAAGGCTTTGAAAGATGCTCAGAATCCGGACAACGTGTCTAAGTAATTGGTAACTAAGCTTCAACATTGAAGCATAAAGAATAACAGTTGGGGCTCTAAAAGTGTGTATTGCTTTTAGAGCCCCTTTCCTATAAATAAATATAATGGATATGAAAAAGGTAGTATTTCTTGCCGTAGTCTGCCTCATTTGCTCTTCTGTCTGTTGGGCACAATATGAAAGAAGAGTTGCAAAAAGAGACTTCTACGACTATTTCAATAATGCAAACTATGATGAAAGTCTGGTTCCGGAATACACTCTGCCGGATGTAATGGCTTGTCTGGACGGTACAAAGGTGACGGATATCCCTTCATGGGAGAGCAAACGAAGACAAGAACTGATGGACCTGTTCACTACCTATATGTATGGCAAGATGCCTGTCCCCGACGAGTCTTTTTCGTTTGAAGTGATGGGGGCGGACAGACGGATATTGAAGAACAGGGCTGTCAGGAGAGACATTATGTTGCATCTCACGGGAGACGGACCGGATGTGAGACTTACTCTCGTATGGAAAAATGATAAGAGGAAGGCTGCTCCGCATAAGACAATCCTTGGACTCTCTTTCGTTGACAGCGACTCCATCTGGACTCTTCATAAGGATGGTTCAAGAGCCAAAGGAGGAGAGGCTTGGCAGATAGACACCTTGCTTGACCATGGCTTTCTTTTGGCAACATTCCAATATACTGATGCAGAGCTTGATAAGGCAAAAGACAACTTCAAGTCGAGCCGTCTGCATAAGCACTTCTACAAGGCAGGGCAGAACTATCCCTTGCCAGACGAATGGGGTGCCATAGCATGTTGGGCATGGACGGCAAGCAGGGCTTTTGATGCAATGGAAAAGCTTGCTGCGGATGTGGTGGATATAAATGATGTGTCTGTAATGGGACATTCGCGACTCGGAAAGACTGCTTTGTGGACAGGTGCTACCGACCGGAGGTTCTCTGCCGTCGTATCTGTCAATTCTGGTTGCTGTGGTGCTGCAATATCAAGGCGATGTGTCGGCGAGACTCTTGAGTGTGTTAACGAATGGAGCTACCAGTGGTTCTGCGGAAACTTCCGGCAGTTCAGCCATCGTGAAGAGTATCTTCCCTTCGACCAGCATGAACTGCTGGCATTGATAGCACCGCGTAAACTTGTGGTGATAAGCGGTACAGAAGACCTTTGGGCAGACCCTAAAGGAGAGAGACTTGGTTGTGAAGGGGCTAAGCCCGTATACGAATTATATCATAAGGCGGACAATATAATATATAGGTTGCGTGAAGGAAAACATGCCGTACTGAAAGAGGACTGGCAGTTTATACTTACTGTGCTCTGACATTCTGAACAACGGCAAAGCGGGATAATCTCAATTGTAGAGGGTATCCCGCTTTGACGTTATAAACATTAAACGACCTAATGACCGTTTTTGTTGTTATAATATTATCTCTTCCAGGTCGTCAGGCACCACGACGTTCCCTTTGAAATACTTTCTTACCTCCTCGCTGTATTTCTCCTTCCTGTGAGCAAGGTCTGTGTCTTCGGTATGATAGATGATAAGATTCTTAACGCCGATGCCTGCGGCAAGCTTTCCTGCATCAAGAGCCGTGCTGTGGTATTTCTCGTATGGCTTGAAGATGTCCCTGTCGGAATAGAGGCAGAATGCCTCACACATCATCCAGTCTGCATCCTTGGCATAGTGGAGCGTAGCCTCGTTACAAGGTTCGTCGCCCATACATACGAGCCTTTTGTCGTCGTCGAAGCGTACGGTAAAGCCAAACTGCTTTTCTTTCTCCGAAAGGATGTCGAAACATTGCAGCTGCATGTCGCCCACGTTGAATCTGTCGCCGTCGTCAAGCACATGCATCTGTATGGCAGACCCTATAAGCGAGAAATATTTCTTGTGGAGTGTCATACGGCATATTTCAGTAATTACTTGAATCGCCTTCTCGTGTCCATATACATTCAGTACACCGTCATACTTGCCGGCAAGAGTCTTCTGCATGATCATTCTCACAATCCAGATTACGCCGAGGATATGGTCGGTGTGCGCATGTGTCACATACAGGTTGTGTATGTCACAGATGTTGATACCCGCCTTTTGCAGCTGGTAGAGTATTCCGTTGCCTCCTCCTGCATCAACCATAAGCATGCTTTCTTCCGTTTTTATCATAAAACAGGTGTTGTAGCATCTGGTCACGGTGGCACTTCCTGTGCCGAGCATTATAATTTTTTTCTTTCCTTCCATGATGTTTATTTATATTGCAAATATACGAATATTATTAATCGCAACAAAGCATTTTAAGGATATATCTTTGATAGGTCCACATACTAAAGAGCCTATACGAAAAATAGACCACTTTTTTCAAGACACGTGATATGCCCCAAAACACAGGTCAAAAGAAGTAGAAAGAGAAAGTTACC
>URLQ01000083.1 GCA_900548745.1 uncultured Prevotella sp. | reverse complement strand
CACCGCTCTTCAAACTCATAAAAGACGTGAGCCAGACGGGCAGAGAGTCGGCAAGGGTGATGTATGGAGCCGACGGATGGGTGCTGCATCATAATACAGACCTGTGGAGAGTGACAGGAGCAATAGACAAGGCACCGTCAGGACTCTGGCCTACAGGAGGAGCATGGCTCAGCCAGCATCTGTGGGAACATTATCTGTATACGGGCGACAAGACCTTCCTCGCTGATGCTTATCCGACAATGAAAGAGGCAGCACGGTTCCTCAACCAGATAATGGTGAGGAACCCGAACAACACCAACTGGATGATATGTCCGAGCCTCTCTCCAGAGAACGAGCATCCGCATCATGCCACAACGGCGGCTGGAGTGACGATGGACAATGAGCTGATACATGACCTCTTCAACCACGTAATTGATGCATCGACAATCCTTGGAAAGAAGGAAGACAAGGCATTTACCGACAGTCTGCAGAACAAACTCGACGGCATGCTGCCATTGCAGACCGGACGATGGGGACAGCTACAGGAATGGAAAGACGATTGGGACAATCCTGATGACAAGCATCGCCACGTGTCACACCTATATGCCCTCTATCCAAGCAACCAGATATCGCCGTTCCGTACACCACAGCTGACGGCGGCAGCACGTACCTCACTCATACATAGAGGCGACCCCTCTACAGGATGGAGCATGGGATGGAAAGTATGTCTGTGGTCAAGACTGCTCGACGGAAACCACGCCCTTAAGCTTATTAGCGACCAACTGACACTCGTGCGCAACGAGAAAAAGAAAGGCGGTACATACCCAAACCTATTTGACGCGCACCCGCCATTCCAAATTGATGGCAACTTCGGCTGTACGGCAGGCATAGGAGAAATGCTTCTGCAGAGCCACGACGGCTTTGTCTATCTGCTGCCGGCATTGCCCGACGCATGGACGGAAGGCTCAGTGAGCGGACTGAAGGCAAGAGGAGGCTTTGAAGTAAGCATGGAATGGAAAAACAACAACATCGTGAAGGCAACGGTGAAGTCGGAAAGCGGCGGCAACCTACGTATACGCTCCTCTGTGCCACTCGCAGGTAAAGGGCTGAAAGAGGCAAAGGGCGAAAACAAGAATCCTCTCTTCAAGACACCGAGGGATGTAAGGCAGAAGATAAACTTCCCCGAAAAAATAGAACAGATGCCTGCCTTGAAGAAAACCTACTTGTATGACATCGCTACCAAGAAAGGACAAACGGTGGAGCTGAGAATGAAAAAATAATTGTAAGATAATTATAACAGAAAACAGAAATATAAAATAAAAGGAAATGAGAAAAACATTATTTATCGCAGCCCTTATGCTGCTTGCCACAACTGCTGTGAATGCTGCAAAAAAGGCAATCTACAAGCCGTGGGACAACGGTAAACTGAAAGTGTCGTCAAACCAACGTTATCTCGTGCATGAGAACGGAAAAGCATTCTTCTGGCTCGGAAATACGGCTTGGCTGCTGCCGGAAAGACTGAACCGCGACGAGGTGGACTACTTCCTCACCAAGGAAAGACTTTGCGGATACAACGTGGAGCAGATACAGGTGCTGAACGCCATACCTACTTTCAACGTGTATGGTCAGCAGGCAAACAACAAGGAATTTGACTTCAGCAAAGTGTCAAAGCCCGGAGTATACGGATACTGGGAGCACATGGACTATATCGTGGACTGTGCGGCAGCAAACGGCATATATATTGCTATGGACTGCATCTGGGGCTCTATGATAGGACAGATGGACGTAAAGAAAGCAGAGGCATACGGAAAGTTTCTCGGAGAAAGATACAAAAACAAGCCGAACATTATATGGATGATAGGTGGAGACATCCTCGGAGACAAATCGCCAGAGGTATGGGACGCACTTGCACGCTCCATAAAGAAATACGACAAGAACCATATCATGACTTTCCATCCGCGTGGCAGAACAACTTCTGCACGATGGTTCAACGACCGCGAGTGGATGGACTTCAATATGTTCCAGAGCGGACACCGACGCTACGGACAGCGCAACGGTGACGGTGACTATACCATAAAAGACAATACAGAGGAGGACAACTGGCGCTATGTTGACATGAGCTTCGAGAAGAAACCTCTCAGACCGGTCATTGACGGAGAACCTTCTTATGAGGACATTCCACAAGGACTGCACGACTTCTCCGCTCCGCGCTGGATGGACTATGACGTGCGTCGTTATGCCTACTGGGCTGTGTTCGGAGGAGCTTTCGGACATACATATGGGCATAACTCCGTAATGCAGTTTATGCGTCCTGGAGTACTCTCTTCTTTCGGTGCAGAGAAGCCATGGTGGGATGCAATGAAAGACCCTGGCTATAATCAGATGAAGTATTTGAAGTGGCTGATGCTTGCTTTCCCGTATACAGAGGGAGAGGGCGACCAAAGCATCATTGCCGGAGAGAATGGCGAACGCTACGACCGTGTTATAGCAATGCGTGGCACAGACTTCATGCTCGTATACAACTATAGTGGCAAACCGATGAAGATCGACTTGACAAAGATTAGCGGAAGCAAGAAAAACGTATGGTGGATGAATCCTACTGACGGAAAGCTGACTTTTGTCGGTGAGATGGACAACAAGGTGACTGACTTCACCTATGATGGTGCTTATCTCCGTGGCAGCGACCGTGTGCTCATTGCAGTGGATGCGAGCAAGGACTATCTGAAAAAGAACCAGACGGAACTGGTAGAGAAAGATTAAGTTATTTGTCTGTAAGGTTACAATAAAGAAAAGCGGCATGGCAACATTTATATATGTTGTTGTGCCGCTTTCCTTTTTATTGTTGTTATGTAAACTGGAGAGATAACAGATCTCCAAGTTTTTTTATGGCAGGGTTGTTGTTGCAAAGCTCTTCATACAGTTCTTTTGGAGACAGAATCTTCTTCACCTCTTCAGGACGCGCAAGGCGGAGAGTGAGTTCAATGTCGTCGTTGTGGAGAGTCTGTATGAGAGTGTTGCGTATTCTTCCCTTTATTTTCTGTATATCTTCGAGAAGCATCTTGTTGTCAGCAATAATCTCAATCTCCGGGAAATTTGTTATTTCCGGAGTTATGTTCTTCAGTCTTGTCGCAGTGCCGGTCATCGTGTCTGGCATGCGGTTGCACATTGACATCCATTGCAGTATGAGCATGTCTTCATCAAAAGTCTCATGCTGTCCTGTCTGTTTCTTTTCTGCCTCTTTTTCATAGACAGGCTTCTCTGGACCGCGCCTTAGGTTGGCAAATGATTTGCCAATACTGCCAAGCTTCAGAGCCGGACCTTTAGGTGCTGCGGCGGAAGGGGTTGGCGTGGCAGACGGAGCAGACAGTGGAGCCGTCTGAGAGGAAGAGGGGTTGATGCTCTCTTGTTGTGGTGAGGATATAGCTCCGCCATTTGCAGCACGAAGTTCACCTTGCTGCAATGGGGCCGCAGCGGCAGCCACCTGCTGGACTGTCTTTTGCTGCGAAGCTGCTATGAGTTTCTTGAACAGGCTTTTCAATCTCTTGGGGCTACGCCCCACAGAGGCACCTTCGTCGTCGGGTTGTGTAATCTGTGCCACCCTAATGAGGGTTATTTCCACAAGAAGGCGTTTATTGCTGCTCTGCCTGTAGTTAATGTCACATTCGTTCATTATCTTCAGAGCCTGATATAGGAATTTGGTAGGGCATTTTGCAGCCTGTTCCTTATATTTTGCAGCTTGCTGTTCGCTTACCTCAAGTAATGGAATCGTCTGGCTGTCCTTCGCCATCAGTACATTTCGCACATGGTTGGCGAGGCCGCCTATAAGGTTCCCTCCGTCAAAGCCCTTTGCAATGATGTTGTTGAGCAGAACCATCACCTCAGCTGCCTTGTTCTCAAGACACAGGTTCACTATGTTGAAATAATTGTCGGAGTCAAGAACGTTGAGGTCCTCTATAACCTTGGCATACGTGATGTTGCCCTGACAGAAGCTTGCTGCCTGGTCGAACACGGAGAGTGCGTCGCGCATACCGCCTTCAGCCTTCTCTGCAATTACGTTCAGTGCCTCGTCCTCATAGGTTATTCCTTCTTTCTGTGCCACCATCTTCAGGTGGTTAATGATGGAAGGTACCGTCATGCGCTCGAAGTCGTAGATTTGGCAACGCGACAGGATGGTAGGCAGAATCTTGTGCTTCTCTGTTGTGGCAAGGATGAAGATTACATGTGCCGGTGGCTCTTCCAGCGTTTTCAGAAAAGCGTTGAAAGCCTGTGTGCTCAGCATGTGGACCTCGTCGATGATAAACACCTTGTAGCGTCCAATCTGCGGCGGAATACGTGTCTGCTCCATCAGGGTCTTGATGTTGTCGACGGAGTTGTTGCTTGCGGCGTCAAGTTCAAATATGTTGTACGACCTCTGTTCGTTGAAAGCCTTGCAACTCTCACATTCATTGCACGCCTCGCCCTCTGCTGTAGGGTGTTGGCAGTTTATTGCCTTGGCAAATATTCTGGCACATGTGGTTTTTCCCACTCCGCGAGGTCCGCAGAACAGGTATGCATGAGCGAGTTTCCCGCTTTTTACGGCATTCTTCAGCGTAGTGGTCAGAGCACTCTGTCCTACTACCGAGTCGAATGACATAGGGCGGTATTTTCTTGCCGAAACTATGTATTCTTCCATAATATGATAAAATTTCGCTTAATTTCTTGCAAAGATAATGTAAAATTCGCTCAATTAAGCTACCTTTGCATATAAAACAGAAAAAAATAAGATAAATAAATATGAGTCGGATAAATCCTGTTCTGAATTTTATTTCGCACAACCGCTATTGGATAGTTATTATAATAGGTGGCTTGTTGGTGGGTGTTATTGACGATAACAGCTTCCTGACCCGTGCGCAGTATAGTTTGCAGATAAGTGAGCTGCAGGAACAGATTGACAAATACAATAATCAGTATGAGCAAGACGAGCAGAAGCTTAATGAGCTGCGGCGTAATCCTCATGCCATCACTAAAATAGCAAGGGAAAACTATATGATGAAGGCGAATGACGAGGACATATTTGTTCTTAGTGATGACGAGAAACCTGAAGAAGAAAATGAAACAGCTAAATAAATTACAGAGTATTATCATGCTCGTCGGAGCATGCTTTATGGTGGTCGGGGCAGGATTGTATGTGTTTGGAGAACAGACCATTGCCCCATTGTCTTTTGCACCGGGAACTATAATGTTTGCCGCTATGCAGTATATGCAGCAATATACAGGCACCGACATTACTATACGCCGCTTGCGCCGTATAATGCTTACGGGAGCAGCCCTTTTTGTGCTTTCTGCATTGTTTATGGTAGAGAACTCTTACCATATCATCTATCCATTGTTCTTGAAGTCAGGCATTGAAGGATACAACTCCTATATAAAGTATATCCACAACAACTGGGTTGTGTTGTTGCTTGCAGCGGCAGTGCTTCAGCTTTACTCTACCCATAGAATATCATCTGAACTTGGTAAAAGCCAGGGATAGGGCAGGTGAAAAAAGAAAAGAGCAAAAAAAAAGCTAAAATAACGGGTATATGTTTTAAATATCATGAACATATTTCCGTACATCGATAATAGACATTACATTTGTAGAGTGTTACGAAAACAGTATATGAATAAATTATTAAACTCTCTCCTTTTTGCCAGTATGACAGTATTTATGTCATGCGCTGGCTCTTATGACATAAAAGGTACGTCTGATGTTTCTATGTTGGATGGCAAGATGCTGTATCTGAAGGCTTATAGCAACAGCGATATGAAGACTATAGACTCTTGTGACGTTGTGCATGGACAGTTCCAGTTCAGCGGTTCTCTCGACTCGACAAAGCTTGTTACCCTGTTTATGGATGAAGAAAGTCTGATGCCTGTAGTGCTTGAACATGGAGACATAACGATAAAGATAGACAATGGACAGCAGAAAGTCAGCGGTACGCCGCTCAACGACAAACTGTCGAAGTTTATCGAAAAATACAATCAGCTTGACGTACAGATGAACGAGCTTGGACACAAGCAGAGCCAGGCCATAATGAATGGCGAGGACGAGAATGTGACCAATGCGCGGCTTGCTCAGGAAGCACGCCAGATTGCAGAGAAGGAAGACAAGCTGATAACGTCTTTTATTGAAGAGAATTTCGACAATGTCCTCGGTCCGGGAGTGTTCTTTATGATGACTGCCGGAAACCGGTATCCGGAGCTGGCTCCATGGATAGAAGACATTATGAGCAAGGCTACGGCAAACTTCAAGAATGACCCTTATGTGAAGGATTATTATGAAAAGGCGCAGCAGAACCAGAATATAATGAACGGTATGGCAACACCCGATATGCCTGCTCCGCCTGAGATACAGAACGGACCTCAGCCGGATGTTCCTACACCTAATGAACTTGCACAGCCGGAAAGTGAGAATGCTGAGCAATAAAGAGATAATATAAATAAGAAACATGAAATGTAGAATTGTACGTGTCGGTAGAAGACATGCACAGTCCTACATTTTTTTTAAGCATAAGTTATGAAGACATTGATAAAAGGAGCCCAAGTGGTAAATGAAGGACGCATAGAAAAGGCGTCTGTAGTCATAGAAGACGGCATCATTGCCGACATCATTGCTGATGGAATAGATGTAGAAGGGGTATATGATGAGACAGTGGATGCAACAGACTGTTGGCTGTTGCCTGGAGTAATAGATGACCATGTGCATTTCCGTGAGCCAGGACTGACGGAAAAAGCTGATATAGAAAGCGAGAGCCGTGCAGCAGCCTATGGGGGAGTGACTTCATATTTTGACATGCCCAACACAAAGCCGCAGACGACAACGCTTCAGACACTTGACGAAAAGTTCCTTCTGGGCAGGGAGAAAAGTCATGTGAACTATTCCTTCTTTATAGGTGCTACAAATGATAATATCGATGACCTGCTTAGGGTTGACGAGCACCGTGTGCCAGGAGTAAAGCTCTTTATGGGATCTTCTACAGGCAATATGCTCGTAGACCATGATGAGGCTTTGCAGCGGATATTCAGCAAAGTAAAGCTTCCGATAATGGCACATTGTGAAGATACGCAGGTTATAAATGAAAATATGGCAAAGGCAAAACAGCTGTGGGGTGATGATCCTGACATAACGCATCATCCGCAGATACGCAGTGAAGAAGCCTGCTATCGGTCAACGTCGCTTGCCGTTAGCCTTGCCAAGAAGAACAATGCCCGTCTGCACGTGGCGCATCTAACTACAGCGAAGGAGCTGGAACTCTTTGAAGCCGTTGATGAGAACAGGGTGCTTTCCGCTAAAGATGACTGCTGTTTCCCTCGGATAACGGCAGAGGCTGTAGTTGCCCACCTTGTGTTCTCTGATGAAGATTATAACACGGTGGGAGCAAGGATAAAGTGCAACCCGGCAGTGAAGAGCACTAAAGACCGTGATGCCTTGCGTCGTGCACTGACTGATGGCAGGGTGGCTGTAGTCGGCACAGACCATGCTCCGCATAAATTGTCTGAAAAGCAGGGAGGCTGCTGCAAGGCAATGTCAGGAATGCCTATCCTGCAGTTCTCGTTGGTGTCTATGCTCGGTCTTGTCGATGAGGGCGTACTCTCGATAGAAAGGGTTGTTGAGCTGATGTGTCATAATCCTGCACGCCTGTTTGAAATCAGCAAGCGTGGGTTTATACGTAAGGGCTATAAGGCTGACCTCGTTGTCGTTAGCCATGGCACTCCGTGGACTGTAACGGAAGATATAATTCAGAGCAAGTGTAAATGGAGTCCGCTTGAAGGCCGTTCTTTCAACTGGAAGGTAGAACATACCTTCTGTAATGGTTCCCACATCTATAATAAAGGTTGTTTCGACAGCGCAAGCAGGGGCGAGGAAATAGAATTCAGAAGAGGATAGAGAAGATATGATAGCAAGAATTGTTATACCTATAATACTGGTTGTGTTATTGACAGACTGGTATGTGGACCGTCGCTTTATCCGCATGTGCAGACTGCACAGGAAAGCATTGCGTTGTTGTTGGTGGCTACAGACAACATTGGTAGTCGTGTATAGTGTATCTCTGGCTCTGTCAAAGAACTTTGCTCCCGACAACTTCGACCTGTTGAGTTGGTATCTGTTGCTGCTTACTGTATGGATACTCCCCAAGTTGGTATTTGTCGTATGCTCAGCTCTTGGATGGGGACACTGTGTGTACCATAAGACAAAGACAAACTGGGGAAACCCGATAGGTCTGCTCTGTGGTTTCATTCTTGCCTGCATGTCAATATATGCTTATACATTAGGTTTCAGTAAACTTGAAATTCGCCACGTTACTTACTATTCCAAGGATCTGCCACAGGCGTTTGACGGATATAGGATAGTGCAGTTTAGCGATGCCCATGTGGGGACATACGGCGAAACAAGGGTTGGAGTCCTGAATGCGGCTATAGACAGCATGAATGCCCAAAAGGCAGACATGATAGTCTTTACGGGAGACTTGCAGAATATGAGACCAACGGAACTCCTTCCGCATCAGAAGGCTCTTGGCAGTCTGAAGGCAAAGGATGGAGTATACTCCATTATGGGCAATCATGATTATGCCTATTATATAGAGGCAGACGAGAATACGCGAAAGGCGAATCTCCAGCGAATGATGGATTTGCAGAAGCAGATGGGGTGGCAGTTGTTGATGAATGAGAATAGGGTAGTGCGTCGCGGCACAGACTCCATTGTCGTGGCAGGAATGGAATATGAAGGCAAGAGCGTGAAGGTGCCTAACAAGGGTGATATAAAGAAAACCCTTCATGGCATAGACGCCAACCACGCCTTTGTGGTCATGCTTCAGCACGACCCTACAAGCTGGCGTACAGACATCCTTCCACATTCCCGTGCACAGCTTACTCTTAGCGGCCACACCCATGCCGGACAGGTGGAAATCTTTGGCTGGTCGCCGATATCCTTGCTCTACAAGGAATGGGGAGGAATGTATTATGAAGGCAAGCGGGCTATAAACGTAAGTACCGGACTGGGTGGCTTTGTTCCGTTCCGGATAGGTTGTCCTGGCGAAATAGTAGTTATAGAATTGCGGAAGGGCAAATAGTCTTAATCTGTTTGAATAGCGATAAAGAGTAAAGTCTATAGTGTAAAAAATGTTTTTATATTGAAAATATTATATAGAAACGTACTTTTTTATGCTATAGACTTGTTTTCTATTATAAAAATTCATACTTTTGCTATAAGTTTTTATTAAAGCAAAGAATTATGATAGCATCTGTATTATTTTTGATTAGCGTTTCCTTGTCAGTTTACTTCTTTATAAAGTAGATCGGATAATAGCATACATTCTTGTTTGCTAATGATTATATAGTGGAGTCAAATGAAGTTTTTGATTCCTCTTTTTCATGCCTTCACTTTTGCTCTTTCCTAATGTCTTCTCTCGCTTAATCGAATTTTCATGGAAGACAGGAGGAGGTTCGATAATGCGACATTCTTGTTGTCGTTTATCGTCACCAACCACATTGTAATATCCTTGTATGGTGTTAGTTTTAAAACTTTTTAACTTGTGAGAAAACGTATAACGCAGAACACTCATACGGAGCCATGATTTTGCTGTTTTTAGAAAGTTACGTAATTTCTCATAGAAAGTTACGGACTTTCTCATAGAAATTGACGTACTTTCTCATTGAAACTCAATCAACTTCTTATTTTTCTTCTTTTAATGGTTATCAGAAAAGGCTGTTTTTTCTGAATTTCATTAACATAATGCACTGCTTTTGTTAAAAGATTTAAATATTAAATACAGCTATGTTTTTCCGTTTTTTTTTGTAATACCTTAATCATAATCAGTGTCTGCTGAATTAATATATGTGTGTTTGTCTATTGTGTGGACGTTATTGAAAATGGTTACATTATATATAGGTATACGTTCTTTATATAAAGACAGAAAATAATAAAACAATAATAAATGAAGAAAACATTCTTGTCAGTTGTTGCGGCTATGATGCTGCCTTCTGCTGCTGCATGGGCTGGAGACATATATGTGTCGACATCCTTCCATGAACCGGCTAACGAAGGACTGCGCTTTATCTACAGTCGCGACGGAATTCATTGGGACAGTATTCCTGGTACATTTCTTAAGCCGGAGGTAGGCACGCAGAAAGTGATGCGCGACCCCTCGATAGTGAAGGGACCTGACGGTACCTACCATTTTGTGTGGACTTGCAGTTGGAGAGGCGACCGTGGCTTTGGCTATTCATCGTCAAAAGACCTCATACACTGGACACCGGAACGTTTCATCGAAGTGATGAAAGACACTACCACGGTAAACGTGTGGGCTCCGGAACTGTTCTACGACGATGTGAAGAAGCAGTATATGGTTATTTGGGCGTCATGTATTCCAGGCAAGTTTCCCGACGTATTGGAGGAACACAAGAACAACCATCGCCTATATTATACTACGACAAAGGACTTCAAAACATTCACGGAGGCAAAGCTTCTTATAGAACCGGGCTTCAGCTGCATTGACGCTACGATGGTGAAGCGTGGCAAGGACGATTATGTGATGGTGCTTAAGGATAATACCCGTAAGCAGCGTAATATAAAAGTGGCATTCTCCAAGACCCCTTATGGTCCTTGGAGCGAGGCTTCAGAACCATTCACGCCGATGTACAGCGAAGGTCCGTCGACAGCCTACGTCAACGGCTGGTGGTACATCTACTACGACTGGTATCGTCAGTTTATATACGGAGCACAGCGCACCAAGGATTTCAAGCATTTCCAAGACCAGACAGGGGCTGTCTCTTTCCCCGAGGGACACAAGCACGGCACCGTATTTATGGCGCCTGAAGAACTTGTGGAAAACCTCATAAAGTACAATACCCGGGCTGTACACTATACCGGAAAGGATATTTCCTTGCCTGCACGCCACGACGGTGGATTGTCTCCTGTTGTCGGTGTACATACCATACAGACCATGCGTGCCGAGAAGGGAGCCACATACAACCATCAGCCGATGATAGCATACTGGAAGGGCAAATTCTATATGCACTATCTCACCGACCCACGCAGCGAACATGAGCCGCCTGGCGTGACAATGCTTCAGACCTCTGCCGACGGTTACACATGGACAGACCCCGTAAAGCTGTTCCCTGAATACAAAGTGCCTGACGGCTTTGAAAAACCGGAGAAATATCCGGGCTTGAAGGCAAAGAATCTTATGGCTATCATGCACCAGAGAGTAGGGTGGTATGTATCAAAGAAGACGGGCAAGCTGTTGGCTATGGGTAACTACGTAGTGTCGATGACACCGAAAGACAACCCTACCGACGGCAATGGCATCGGTCGCGTGGTAAGGGAGATAAAGGCCGACGGCTCTTTCGGACCGGTATATTTCATATATTACAATCATGGCTTTAACGAGAAAAATACAGATTTCCCATATTACAAGAAGTCGAAAGACAAGGCTTTCGTGAAGGCTTGTGATGAGATACTTGCCGACCCGATGGCACGTATGCAGTGGGCGGAAGAGGCAGACCGCGGCGATGATGTGTTGCCGCTGAAGACTCCTTACAAGGCTTTCTCCGGTTATACTCTGCCCGACGGATGGAAAGTGGGACTCTGGAAACACGGACTTACCACTATAAGCTGTGATGGAGGATACACATGGCGCACTCCGGCTAAGCGTGCTCATGGCTTTGTTACGTCGACAGGTAAGATATGGGGACAGCGACTCTCCGACGGTACCTATGCCACGGTTTATAACCCTGCAGAATACCGTTGGCCACTTGCCATCTCTCTCAGTGCCGACGGCTTGGAGTATACGACCCTGAATCTTGTCAACGGAGAAATAACTCCAGAGCGCCATGGCGGTAACTACAAGAACTACGGTCCGCAGTACACCCGTGGCATCCAGGAAGGCAACGGCACTCCGGCAGACGGAAACATGTGGGTCACCTACAGTAATAATAAGGAGGATATGTGGGTTTCGCGCATCACAGTGCCTGTAAAGACTGCGGCAACATCTCATGCCGATACTGACTTCTCCGCATATTCAAAGCTCGCTGATATGGCAGACTGGAACATCTATTCTCCTAAATGGGCACCTGTTGCCCTTGATGGGAAATGGTTGAAGCTGTCTGATAAAGACCCTTACGATTATGCTAAGGTGGAACGTATGATACCTGCCACAAAGGAACTTACTGTAGAGTTTGATGTTCAGGCAGCACAGAATGGTCATGGAGAGCTTGATGTGGAGTTTGTCGATGCCAAAGGACAAGCTTGCTCCCGTATAGTACTCGATTCTCTCGGCGTGATGAAGGTAAAGGGCGGTCCGCGTTTCGGCACCATGCTCAAGAACTATAAGGCAGGAGAAACCTATCGTGTGAAGGCTGTTCTCTCTACCGACATGCATGCCGGCACCTATTATATCAACGACAAGAAGGTGTGCCAGCGACAGTTCGACACCCCTGTGGAGGCGATAACAAGGGTTGTGTTCCGCACTGGTCCGCTCTTTGCAGAGCCTAACAATGAGACTACGGCAGACCAGTATTTCGACATGCCGCGTGCCGACGAGTCAGACCCTGTGGCTACTTTCTCTATCGCAAATGTGAAGAC
>URLQ01000082.1 GCA_900548745.1 uncultured Prevotella sp. | reverse complement strand
TTCGACCTGTACGGTTGAAAAGTGATGAGCGAAGAAATATTATCTCACATTCTGCGTTATTATTATAAATCATAACACATAAAGAACATGGGTAAGTCAAAATTAGAATTTTTCGCCAAGATAACGACCTCCGATGGTCGGGAGATTATTAAACGTGTTGAAGAGGAAATTCCTGATGACCTGAATCTGGAGAACCTCGACGAATTCATGTCGACGTTTGACGATTACGAACGTCATGCGCTGAAAGCGCGAAACGGCATCTGTAAGGAAATCACCCAAGCCTGGTTAGAGCAGGCTAAAAAGGGGGCCTGATTTTGAGAAAGCGGGTAAAACGACGAAAAGCTTAGATTGCGAAATAGGCGTTTTCTCCGTTGCTTTGGACAAAAAGTCCGCTAAGGGTCTGAAACCCAAACAGCGGCTTCGGAGCAGGTCTTTCAGTGAACTAAATCTGCGGCTGGTAACCCGGCTCAGCTACCGTGACACAACGGACGTGCTGAATCGCGTCCTCCATCGCGAGGAATGTAACAGCGTTAAGACCTCGACCCTGGAAGACTGGGTGGAATCGTTTGGAGCGTCATTGTCCGAGAGCTATGAATCCAAGGCAGAGGACATACTTGAATCATATGACATAGACAAGCAAAGTGGTATCATAGCAGAAGGCGTATCCTTGCCGTTATCAGTCCTAAATCCAAAATTACCGGCAGTTATAGGTGAAAAACAGGCACGCCACCTTATCACGGAGTACAACCGTGGAAGGAACCGTATGGAAAAGCTGAAATATGATGATTCAACCTCGGGCATAGAAGACGGTACTCAGAAATGCTGCTATATCAGCGTTGATGACATCGGCGTAAGATTCCAGAAGCCTGGACGCAAGGGGAAATGCAAGAAGAACAGGTCGTTCGTTGAGAATACAGTCATACATGTCCAGACAGAAGACAGGCAATACACATTGACGGCAATAGGCATGGCCAAAGCCTTCAAACGGCTCGTCGCCTTTCTCATGGAGAACAAACTCATGGAAGACCATCGCCTTGTCTTCTTTTCTGACGGAGCCAACTGTATCCGTGACTACATCGGTAAATACTTCGGATTCAGGCAGCATACCGTCATGCTCGACTGGCTCCATCTGGAGAAGAAATGCAACGAATTCCTCAGTATGGGCATAAAGGGAGCAAAAGACGAGAAGCAACAGATAAAGAAAGACTTGTTTTCCATACTTTGGACGGGAAGATACGAAAATGCCGTCAAGTACCTGGAGTCATTGAAGAATTCCCATATCAAGAATCCCAAGAAAATAGAGGAACTCAAGGGTTATATACAACGCAAGTCGCCGAACATGACATGTTATGCACTACGTCATGAACTGGGGCTGCGCATCTCAAGCAACCGTGTAGAGAAGGCAAATGATTTGGTCGTGGCAACACGGCAGAAGCATAATGGCATGTCGTGGTCAAGAAAGGGAAGCGGAGCACTTGCTATTATTACTGCAACAATAATCAACGGAGAAATGGAAGGATGGATTACTGAGCGGAAAATAAGCTATCGGATGGCAAGCTGATAGGGGGTGTTCAACCGTACAGGTCGAAAACCTTTGCACGTCTTCCCATAGGATAATGGAACAGACTTTCGCTTATGATTCGTTCACGGGTCAACTCAAAAGCGTATTCATACTCCACATCCTCACAGACAAAATCAATAAGGAATTTGCTGGGCTTTTTCTGCCAACCATCAAATTTGAAAGGTTCAAAGTTGAATGTCACCCCTTCGTTATGAAGGTGTGACTCCAAAATCATTCTACAGCAAAATGTAATGGCTTTAAGAATGTTTGATTTACCTGAAGCATTCGGGCCAAACAACCCAACAGTTTTTAGGACAGGTACACCTTTCCACTCCATCACATTATGGCTTAACTCCCGTGCAAGAGCTGTATTGATGTTTCCTGCTCTAAAGTCGATTCTTATTCTATCTCTAATAGAAAAGAAATTCTCAAATTCGATTTTTAGTATCATTATGCACTTGATTTTGTAGAATTGCTGCAAAATTAACGATTAAAATTGAATCTACAAAGCTTTTGAGATTATAAATAGTCTTGTTATCGTTGTTTTTAACATTTATCTAACGAAACAGTAGTTCTATATGGCAAAAATCGCATGCTTGCTTTTGCGACTTTATGTAAGAAGAGAAAAAATATCGCTTGATTTCTATGTATGGATGTCCCCATGCTCGGCTTTGCCGCTTGGATTGTCCAAGAATTTTGAGGTTGAATTCCCGAACCTGTTCCCGAACTTATTGCGGTTGTCTCCGAACTTCTCTCCGAACTTTTTATGATTTTCTCCGAACTTCTCTCCGAACCAAACACATCTTTCTCCGAACTATCATTGCCTCCATATATGAATGCGATTTCCGCGAAGAAAACCATATGGTTGTCGGTCATTTCAAAAGATATTTCAAATACACATTATATATAATTAAACATGAATATTGTCATGTCTACATCAAAAGATTGGTCTTTTATTCAAATTTTTGCTTATTTATGGAGCTTTTTGAGCATATCAGCATTTGTCTCGATTATTTTTTGTAACTTTGCCGTCAAACAACAGAAATCTATCATGGCAAAGTTAAATCGTATAAGAGTTGTTATCGCAGAACGTGACCTAAAAAATAAGTGGCTGTCCGACAAACTCGGTAAGGATCCTGCTACTGTGTCCAAGTGGGTCACCAATACCACCCAGCCAAGCCTTGAAGCCCTCATTGCAATAGCAAATGCGCTTGAAGTGCCTGTGCAGGAGTTGGTGAGACAGGAAGAATTCAATCAAGAGAAATAATCAAATGACAACCAAAGACGAGATACAAGAATTGCTGCATAGCACGGAAACTTACCGTGTGGAGCGAACCACGTCATCAGGTGACATGGATAAGTTCCAGGAGGCTATCTGTGCCTTTGCCAACGATCTGCCAAACTCACGGAAGAATGGCTACTTGATACTTGGCGCATACGACAATGGTACATTGGCCGGCTTGAAGGTCACCGATGACTTGCTGAAGAAGATAGTAGCCATCCGCAGTAATGGAAACATCCTGCCCATACCTGTTATGAGTGTTGATCGTTTCCAGTTCCCGGAAGGTGACTTACTGGTTGCTGAGGTTAGCCCATCCGACTTGCCTCCTGTTCGCTATCGTGGTCGTGCCTTTATACGTATCGGTCCTCGTCGAGATATAGCTACCGAAGCGGAAGAACGCATCCTTGCAGAACGAAGAATGTCATTTATGGCAACCTTCGACACCATGCCTTGTTTGGCTGCCAAGCTGAATGACATCAATACGGACTTGCTGCGCACAAAGTATCTGATACCGCTATTAGGCAATGAGTTGGGGGAATCTGACACTCGTCCTATCGAGGAACAGATGGCCGCTGTGGGCATGTATGACACTGAGCACCAATGCCCCACATACGCTGCTGTCGTCCTGTTTGGCTACAAGCCGCGCCATTTCATGCCAGGTCTTTATGTGCAGTATGTACTTTTCAAGGGTGAAGACGTGACAAGTGAGGTAGAGAACGAAATGCAGTTGGAAGGCAACTATTGCGAACTGCTACTACGCCTGGAATCACTTTTGGAGTTGTCTGTCATCAAGAAGAAACCCGTTTTCGTTTCTATTCTACGCGAGGAAATGGCCAGCAACTACCCCTATCAGGCTATTCGAGAGATTCTTCTCAACGCCTGTATGCACCGCGATATGCAGAATAACACCCCACTTCGCTTCTATGAGTTTGCCAGTCATATGGAGATCCTGAATGCAGGCGGCTTGTATGGCAATGCCCGTCCTGAGAATTTCCCAAGTGTGAACGATTATCGCAATCCACTTGTAGCCAGTGCCATGAAGACGCTGGGCTATGTCAATATGTTCAATCGAGGTGTAGGACAAGTCCAGACTGACTTGAAGGAGAATGGCAACCCACCCGCAGAGTTCAACGTTAATCTTATCACGGCATTCAAGGTTGATGTGAAAGTCTCACAGAGCTATACCAACGAAACTGGCGGTAAAGTTGGCGATGATATCCCCTGTTTGTCCCAAGTTTTGTCCCTATTTCTGTCCCCAGTTGAGCGAAATGCAGTTGAAGAAGATGGTGTCTGTAATTGACTACTTGTTTAGGGCTTCTGGCTCTATCACAGAGTTGATGGATTGTGCTGGCGAGAAAAACAAAAGCAGGTTCCGTCAGACAATCCTTAAGCCCCTCGTTGATACAGGCTTGGTAGAACCGACGACAAAAGATATTCCAAACAGTCCGAAACAGAAATATGCGCTAACTGATAATGGTAGAGAAAATCTCAAAGCTATAATTTAGGTCGTTCGAAGGTCGTAGCGTAGGCTTATCATCGGCCAGGCATAAGCCTTGAGAAGATTGAAACAGATGACAATAACGGATAGAATTCAAAATGGCAACATATAAAGAACAACTAAGCAAGCATGTAGAAGGCATCTTCAAAAGTTACACGGAGCCGGGGCTTCACATCTGCGACATCGCCACAGGTGGTGGAAAGTCATACACTATAGGCAAACTGACCTGCGAATACTATCCCAACGAGTTTGACCGCATTATAATCTTATGCGTCCAAAACAAGTTGGTAGATAGCATGAATAGAGAAATTGACCGTTTTATCAATGGGGGAAATAGCCAGATTTCTCCTATTAACAAAATGGTAATCGAAAATAACCCTGAAGTCATAATTAAGGCTGTTAATAATAGCTCTTTTCAACGCTTGCTATATAGAATATGTTACCACATTGGAGAACAGAAACAGAAAGGTTATAAAGTTAAGGATTTACAATATGCTTATAATGCTGTAAAGAAGACATTTGAGGGTCTTTCAAGTCTAGTAAAAACGCTTGATGACAATGGTAAGAATGAATTCCTTCAGGGGAAAATTGATGAAGGTGAAGCAGTGCTCAGAAAAACAGTCCGCAGATTCTTTGACCTTTTCCGCAAGCATCTCGAGAACACCAAACAACTGAAAAAGGCTACACTTGATGCTATGCTCTCACGCTTCCCGGAATTGGAAGAAGCATATCCGCAAGTGAGCTACAGGCGTAAGAAGGTTCTATTAATGACTGTTCACAAAGCTGTTTATGGGATTGACCCGATACTATATGAAAAGATTCGTTTGCAGGATATGGCAGATAGAAACAAGAGAACACTCATATTGTTTGACGAATCTGACCAAGCAGCAATGGCAATACGTTCAGCTATCATTGACCAATCCATAAAGGGTTTGAAGTCTTTGAAAGGATATAATGGCTATCTTCACTATAAGTCTTTGATGGAGAGTCCAGAATCTATATCTGATAGGTATTATGGACGCACCTTGGAAGATGGAATTAAAAAGGCTCAAACCATAACAAAAGACAACTGGAAGCGATCGTTTGGTGATGTCATTCCTTATAAAAACATCTTCCTTGATGACACAGAATACCTGGAGTCATACAGGCGTGGTGTGTTTTTCTCAGGTCCTGCATTACGTTTGAATGTCGCTCCAAAAGGCGACGTCACAAACTCATATGTCTGCTATAGAAAAGGCGATAAACACTTAAGTTTAATTCATGCCAAAGAAAATGATTTGTTATTTTCAGAGTATGCCATTGTTGTTCCTCTTGACAAATTTCTTTCTCTTATAATCAGTAATACTACCGCTATCAGATCTCAATTGCGTAAGGTTATTGCTGAATCATTAGAGAAAAGTCGAGAGAAATTCAAACAAGAGAGTAAAGATGTAGGAAATAATGCAGCTGATACGCAGCAGTTCCTTGGCTATCCTACACTCGAACGTGAGATTCACACCTTGTTCTCTCGATTTGAGATAAACTCTGAATATCAGTTTGAACAACAAATGTTAGACTTCATGACAAACAGAAAAAATCTGTTTGTTGGTGATGACAACAAGAAAAAACTTCCTGATTTCTCTGTGTATTCGCAAGGTGTTCAGCTTTATCAAGAGGAGATTGACGAACTTGACAACCTGCATAGGGTTAGGCTTACATGCAGAAAAATAGCCACTACTCCAGAGAAAATACTGATAGACCTTGTCAATTCAAAAAACACATCAGTTGTGCTCTGCTCTGCCACAGCTTCTTCATGGTCTGTGGTCAGCAATTGTGATATTAAATACCTGAAGCAGACACTTGGTGATAAGATACACATGTTATCCAAAGAAGACCGAGAAACATTTGATGATCTCGTTGACAAAACATACCCGGTAGGACACAACATTGAAATTGTGCCGATAGAGAAGCATGAGTATCAGGATAAACGAGAAAGCAGTATAACACTTCCTGACAAATATAGGCAGATGTTCTCAACAGATGCCATAGAAGAAGGCTTGGTTGACAAATGGTTCAAAATAAAGAATAGAGAGCTGAAAAAGACAGCCAAGGATATTGAAGATCAGGTGTTTCAACTCTACCGACTGTTTCAGTTTATTGAAGCCTATCATTGGTTCATCAGCCATGAAGATATTCATAGTATGATTTATTTTCAAAACAGAACTGGTGAAAAGGATAAAGAACAAATTCAACTCCTAAGCTGCTTGATTGATGGCTCATATAAAGAACAGGAAAGCGAGTTTGATGATGAGATTCCATACAATTGGGTAAACAAACATATACGTATATCCAAGGACTTAGAAGATGTTGAAACAAGAATCTTGCCCGAACTAAGTCGGGAAAAGGATGCAAAATTGATGCTTATTAGCGCATATGGAAGTTTCAAAGCAGGTACAAACTTGCAGTATGAGATTCCTGATGGGCTTGATTATATTGCTGGTGATAACTGGACAAATGAGGGTGACAGGCTGAAGAAAGATTGGGATGCCATCTATGTTCAGGCACCCACTGCCTATTTGATGATGAGCGAAGACGGTAGTGAATCAACGTATGAGAAAGGTCTATACAATGCGATGCTTGTTCTGATGATGCTCTATGAGCGCGGATGTCTTTCTAAGAATGATGTAGCACAATGGCTGTATAACGCTATTTCGAACAATTTTATGTTCGGAGAAAAGCGCAACAATGGAATTATCAAAGACAAATCTGCATGGGCGCAAACTACGGTTGAACAAGCTGTAGGTCGTTTGTGTAGAACCAGGAACAAGCCTCATACAACATATATCCTATATGACAAATCGATGGAATCTTTCTTTGACGCTGCCAACATGGAAAAGTCTCTCACGAAAGAATTCCGAGTACTGGCCAACTACGTCATTGAGCACCGTTCTCCAACAACTATAGAATGTAGTCCTGATGAGATCATCCGGAGTAATGATGCTAACAAAGCCCAGTCTCTTCTTAACCGTATGCGGCAGATTGCCCTTAGATATACTCCGCATAATAGTGGCGAGGAGGAATATGATGATGACATAGATGAAAAGGATGATGTTCCATATAATGTGCTCATTAATCAACAGATGAACCAAAGTTATAAGCAGACCATCATTAAAAAGCCTGTAATTGACAGTACAGATGAGCTTGATGATGTTGACAAACAGCTAACGTTCATCTCAAAATGTTATGGTCAGTGGAATCAAGACGATAAGGGCTGTTATTCTTTTTCATGCGAAAAGGAACGTAATAATAGGATATGCGCAACAGGTAGCGACAAATCATTCTCTATATCGCCTTCGACTGTAAGGCTCGATGTTCTAATGAAAAATCCTGTTATAAAGAGCCATTTTGAAAAGAACGGCTTTGCTACAACATGGAGGGCAGGAGGTTTGATACTACATCCTCAAATATTGGCAACTGATTATGCCGGCGAGATAGGAGAAGAAGCATTCAAAGCTATTCTGCTTCACTATACAGATTGTTCCGAGGAAAACATCAAACATCTTGAAGGTAAGGATTACGAGTTGGCAGATTTCGTCATCACAAATCCTGATGGCAGTTACAAGGTTGCCTTTGACGTGAAAAATATGCGTCCAGATGCTAATCATAATGATAGAAATGGCGACATGCCTACTGCCTTGAAACGCAAAATTAAGCGTGAACGTCTCGGTTGTGAACTTATCACAGTCAATATGCTGAAACTCCCAGCATCTGGTATGGATGAGATTCGTGAGATAGGTGGTGTCATAGATGAAAATGGTAATATCATCTGCAGCGCCATAGAACAATTGCAAAACCTTGTAAACAGAACAAAAAGATGATAGACGAGCAGTACATTAAGAGTCTGCCTCTTACAACTAATAAGATAGAGATCATTTTCGATCAAGATGCTTTCTTCTCGAAATATGCTATAGTGTCATACTATGGTACAAACAAAGAGTCGAAGAATCTTGCTTATGAACAGTTTGCTGACAAACCGTGTCTATCGGTTACAGGAATAAGGGCAAGATGGGGCAACCTAAGATTTCCAGAAACGCGTTTCTTTATTCTTGCGAAAAAGGGTGATGAAGCAGAAGTTCTAAATAGTCTTCGAGACTATGATTTTGTCAGCTCGAAATACGACACTTTAGAGGAATACGATGATAAGCTAAAAATGAGAATCATCGCTTCACTTGCTATCAATTCCTTGGGGAAAAAGAAATCCAATAAAATGATGTACAATGATGGATCATTGTTGGTCTGTGATGATAAGAACTTCAATGTTCCTAAATCAAGGAAGGAACTCGTTTGCCTGAAAATTGAGGTAAATGAGTATATGAACCTAATAGCCAGAACCACGTCATTTTCCAATCCTTCATCTTACAAGGAACTTAGCAAACGCAAGAATTGTGTATTTCATGTAGGCAAGGATGTGGGTGGCTATTTGTGGGAAGGACAATCAGTAAAACCCATTGTCATCAGAGAGGTTAAAAATGACGGTTATAATCTCCAAGAACTATATGTTCAGAAGAAAAAATACAGTAACAACAAAAATAATGTCCCATATTGGCCATACAATAAGGAAAACTACACACATGGTAAACTCTTTGTTATTTGGCAGATAGTACAGTTGGTAAATGAATCTTTTAATGGAGTAGTAATAATCAAATTCTGTGATTTCAATGTTTTGCATTACGATGAATGCAGATCCGGAAAGGAAATGATGCTTTTTATGCAGAATTACCTGGATGGTAGAACTATCTTCATAGAAGACCCCTTCAAAACCGATTATTCTAAATCTATAGCTAAGCAGTTCAAGAATGAAGCAAGAATAATTATCGGAGATAATTTGTTATTCACGGAAAAACCTTCTGGTAATGATATGGTTGTAAAATTGTGCGAGCCACGAGAAAAAGAACAATCTCAAACATATTATACCCAGTCGTTAGAAAGATTGTCTCATAGTGGTAATGCACTTCAACATATCATAATTAGTGGCAATGAAAAAGATGATGCTATTGACAAAGCAAGCGCAAGACGTATTTTGATAGAACTACTTGTGAAAGATTCGCTTGTCAAGGGGAATCTTCCTGTACAATTGACGAGACTCATTCAAAAATGGACTTTCTATCGATATAAGATAAACAATGGAACAGTTCATGGAGCATCCTTTTTTGTGAATACGAAGGGAGATATTGCCATTCAAGAGTATGGACTGGGACAAAACAGACTTGGTGATGACTTCGAATCGTTTGTACAGAACAATCTGAATTACTATGATTGTGACAAAATTCGAGGAGCTAGAGATTACATGGCGATGAAGAGAAATGGCAATGTATATCTAATTATTGATACTGACGAGATTCCAATTCTTGATGTCTCTCAAATCAATGATGCATACGATGATGTCGTTAATAGAGGCGAAACTATAGCTTTGTTCAAAAGAAAGTCAAATAATGAGGCTCACAAATATCTTAGAGGATATATTGGTTTTCATCTTTGGAAGTCTGATGGCATAGACGGGGAGAGCAATGGCTCATATTCCTATATCTCTGGTACAAACAGCGAAAACATGCAGATAACTCAGGGAACCAAGATGGACAAGATGCCAAGGGCAAGACGAATATTTATATTGCACCAAGAGAATCCTTCTACTGTAGAAGCAGAAATCATGGAAATTGTCGAAATGCTGAAGTTCGGTTTTGGCAGATGGAATGAGCTGATGACATACCCCTTCCCTTTCAAGTTCCTTCAAGAGTATTTAGATAATGTATGCGAAACAGTGTTCTCCAAACATTGGAAGGAAATAACATACAGCGGTGAATTGTAGCAACATCCAACGAAAACGTTAAATATATATATGGAGCAAAATTCTAACAACATCCCCGAACTTCAATCTCCTTTTGAGCAGTTACGAGAGATTGATGCTGATGGCAAGGAATGGTGGAACTCACGCAAGTTGGCGCGAGTGATGGGCTATGGCAAATACTGGAACTTTGAACGTGTCATAGCTAAGGCACAGGCATGGACTTCACAGAAGGGCTATCATCTGGGTGAGCATTTTGTGGAGATAACAGAGATGGCGGAACTGGGCAGTGGTGCTGTCAGAGAGGTGACGAGCATCCGTCTGTCTCGTGCGGCCTGTATGGCTGTGGCTATGAATGCCGACCAAAAGAAAGAGATGGTGAAGGCGGCTCAGCAATATTTCAGTGCGACCATGACTCCAGATGTTGCTGTGAGAAGCATGGAGTCTTCAGTACTCATGTATAGAAGTGGACATGGGAAAGTACAGGTTCAAGTTATCTTCGACACCAATACTTTCTGGCTTTCACAACAGAGAATGGCAGAGTTATTTGGGGTGACCCAACAGAACATTAGCTATCATCTGTCACAGATAGAAGAAAGCGGTGAACTCCATTTGTCCGATGCTTACAAAAAAAAATTGTTACCTTCGGACAAATGGTCTGGTGAGGTGATGATGTATAACCTCGATGTGGTCATTGCCGTAGGTTATCGTGTGAATAGCTACGAGGCTACTCAGTTCCGTATCTGGGCAACACAAGTCTTGAAAGAATACCTTACCAAAGGCTTTGTGTTGGATGATGAGCGCCTGAAGGGAAAGAACGTATTCGGGGCAGACTACTTCGATGATTTGCTTGACCGCATCCGTGAGATTCGTATCAGCGAGCGACGTTATTATCAGAAGATTACGGATATATATAGCGAGTGTAGTTCTGACTATGATAAGGATTCTGAGGAAACGCAGTTGTTCTTCAAAACAGTACAGAATATAATGCATTATGCCGTAACAAAACAGACCGCTGCCGAGATTATCTATGACCGTGCTGATGCGGAACGCCCTCACATGGGATTGACCAGCTGGAAGAATGCGCCAGACGGTAGAGTCATCAAATCGGATGTTACAGTGGCCAAGAACTATCTCAGTGAAAAGGAAGTTGATTCGTTGAACAGATTGAGCAATGCCTTTATAGACATTGCAGAGCAACGCGCAGAAGACCATATCTTGATGACAATGGCAGACTGGTCGGCTCTCCTACAGCGCTATATGGACTTGAATAACCGTCCTTTGCTTCCAGATGCTGGCCGTGTGACTCACGAACAAGCTGTAGAAAAGGCACTCACAGAATATGACAAGTTCCGTGTCATTCAAGACCGTGAGATTATGAGTGACTTTGACAAACAGTTGAAGCTGTTGTTTGGAGACAAGAATTAAATTTTACTAACTTTCAATAGTTTCTTGTAATAATCTTTCAACAAGTAAACCTGCAACAATATTCCATTTGATGGAACAAAAACAAAATAATTATGACACAAGAAGAGTATCTCGCATCGGTTCAAAAATCACAAGAAGAAGCGCATGATGAAACAACGTGGGGCAAACCTGCACGTGATATTATAACAGGTATAGGCAACAATGGCGGTATCCGTCCTGTCCGTGCCATTTGGGAGTTGGTGCAGAATGCACGTGATGTTGTGTGTGATGGAAAAAGGGTTAAGATTGTTTTTACTCGCAATGATAATTCTTTAGATTTTATTCACGATGGCATACCATTTACCCATAAGACTATAGAGGCATTAATTATGCAAACAAGTTCCAAGGTTAGCAGCAACAATGTGCAGGTAGGTCAGTATGGAACAGGATTCTTGACAACTCATCTGTTTGGCTTGAAATTCAAGCTGACTGCACCACTTCTTACTTCTGAACAATTTCCTCGGTACTACAAAATATCTGATTTCGAAATTGACAGATCTGCTACAGACAAGGAAGTTATGCGAGAAAAACTGAAAGCTCAATGGAATGAAACTCAGAACTGGGGGAAGGACTTCTCACAAACTACAGAGAAGCCATTTGAACATACTCAGTTCAGTTACCAGCATGAAGGCAAACAAGCACAATTGAATGCTGAGAGCGCATTCAAGGATGCGCCAGACATGGTGCCTTTCGTTTTAAGTATAAATTCTAATGTTGAGAGTATCTGCTTCGATGATAAGTTGACAGGTGAAAAAGTCACTTATGTGCGAGAACGTAAAGAAATGGACTTTGTCGAAAATTTGACCGATGGCAAGATTTGCAAGACAAAGGTTCATCGTACAAAAAACACTAACGCTGGTGAAAATGATAAAGACTATTAACCTGAGTTCGGGATAAGCGACAGTCGTTTTTCTTGCTATGCCAGATTTCCGACAGGTGCATATTACATTTGCCCTCCAAACAATATGGATGGCAAAATGCAGAATTGT
>URLQ01000081.1 GCA_900548745.1 uncultured Prevotella sp. | reverse complement strand
ACAATTCTGCATTTTGCCATCCATATTGTTTGGAGGGCAAATGTAATATGCACCTGTCGGAAATCTGGCATAGCAAGAAAAACGACTGTCGCTTATCCCGAACTCAGGTTAGTAAATTAGATCCGGTACTTACGGGAGATTACTCCAGTACTTGCGTAAGAGTACTCCAGTACTTGCGTAAGAGTACTGGAAAGACAGGCTTTGACTATACTACAAAAATCAAGTTAAAAAAAGAAAGTTGACAGAATTTCTATGAGAAGTTACCGGCTTTCAAAAAAACGTGCAATTTCGTGTTTCCTGAATTGTCACTCGAAAATGTCGTATAAACCAAGTTTTTTTAGTATATGATGTACAACCTATTGATATTTTTCATATCCTGACTTCATCACTTTTCTGCGCCACCACATAGCGCAGATTGAAAATCAATGAGTTACGTCAAATTTATGGGTGGCTTTGGGTGGCGCAAGTAAAAAATGTGTACCTTTGTTTCATGTATGTACGCAAGAAACATAACAGATCTGGTACCACAAGCGTAGTTGTTGTCAGCAAAGCCAGCGGCAAATATAAGGAGATAAAGTCCTTTGGATCTTCATCGTCAGAGGAAGATATAGAATCACTGTGTAATAAAGCAGCTGCATGGATCCGCTCTTTTGGAGGTCAGCAGGAATTAGACTTTGACGACCGTCGCGGAAAGGAAGTAGAGGACACCAAGCGTCTCCTCAACAACATAGACAACATATTAATCAATGGCACACAACTGCTACTTGGCCAAGTTTACGACAGCATTGGCTTCAACTGCATACCGGATGAGATTCTACGCCATCTTGTGATAGCAAGAGTGTCGCAACCGAAGAGTAAGCTGGCAACGGTTGACTACCTGAAGTCTTACTATGACGAGGACGTTGATCTCAATCACATCTATCGTTACATGGACAAGCTCTACAATACGCAGATGGAGCAGGCTCAACAGATTAGTGTGGAACATACGCGTAAGATATTCGGCGGAAAAATAGGACTGATGTTTTACGATGTGACGACACTGTACTTTGAAACCGCACAGACAGATGTGCTGCGTGAGCCAGGCTTCTCGAAAGACGGCAAGACAGCTGAGTCGCAGGTCGTACTCGGCTTGCTGGTTTCCGAAGGTGGCTATCCACTATCATATTCCTTGTTCAACGGCAGTCAATACGAGGGTTTTACCATGATACCGATGATAGACGACTTCAAACAGCGCTTCACGCTTGGAGATGATTTTGTGGTCGTTGCCGATTCTGGCTTGATGAACAAGAATAACATGAAACTGTTACAACAAGCCGGATACAAGTACATCTTAGGTGCACGTATAAAAAACAAAAGTAGCGATGTCAAGCAATGGATCCTCTCATTGGACAAAGCGGACAATGTCAGCCATGAACTCAGGCAACCCAATGGCGAACGTCTTATCGTCAGCTATTCCGAAAAGCGGGCAAAAAAGGATGCCTACAACCGCACCCGAGGCATCGCACGGCTGAGGAAAGCCTACAAGAGCGGACACGTCACCAAGCAGCAGATAAACCGCAGAGGTTACAACAAGTTCCTTGAGATCAGCAAGGATATTGATGTAAGCATAAGCGAGGAGAAGATTGCCGAAGACTGCAAATGGGATGGATTGAAAGGGTATCTCACCAATACTGACCTTGATGCAGAACGTGTAATAGACCAATACCACGGGCTATGGGTGGTAGAACGTGCCTTCCGTATCTCAAAAGGAACTTTGGAGATGCGTCCGATGTTCCATTTTACAGAAAGAAGGATAGAAGCACACATTTGCATCTGCTTCATCGCCTATAAAGTATATAAGGAATTAGAGAGACTTATAGCAATCAACAAAATAGGAATGAGTGTTGACAATGTGCTTGATATCGCCAAAACAATCACAACAATAAAGATACGGATGCCAGAGAATGGGTTGTTCTTCACAAAAACATTGTTCCTAACCGATAAGCACCGTACTATCATGTCACTTTTCGACCTATCAAAAGACCAATTTTAATTTGGGTGGCGCATTGACGAAGTCAGGAAACGTGCAATTTCGTGTTTCCTGAATTGTCACTCGAAAATGTCGTATAAACCAAGTTTTTTTAGTATATGATGTACAACCTATTGATATTTTTCATATCTTTGCCCATGCAAAGCTCACCCGGCATATAATCAGGGTAAACTAAAACAAAAGACTGTGAAATGTAATCTTCAAGCTATCAAAACAAGACAATAATAATAACTTAATTTAAAACACTAATTTCTATGGAAAAAAAACTTTTACTAATCTGGACATTCCTGTTTTGCTTCGTGATGGGAATTTCGGCAGACAAGGTCATTACGTTCAACGAAAATACTGGAACATCTGATTCCAATATAAAGTTGACAACGATGGCGGAAATCGTAAAGACGGGTAGCGAGTATCTGTCTGGCGTGTCAGACATCAACAATGTTTATCTTGCCAGAGCAGGACGAGGCCTGAAGCTGGGTTCCAGCAGTAAGAAAGGAAGCTTCACCCTTAACTTCGCATCGGAGATAAGACCGACAGCGATAAAGTTTACGGCGCTGAAGTTTAAAGACAGTGAAGCGACAATTAACGTTGCCGGAACAGACTTCACGCTTGAAGGAAATGAAGTGGCAGAATACTCTTTGGTGTGCAACGGCTCAGCAATGACATCTGTGGCTATTTCTACACCTAAGCGTGCTTACATCACAAGTGTGACGATTGTGGAAGGTGAGGCACCGAAAGTGTTGGCACCTACTATTTCCGGCACAACGCCGTTCTTGGGAACAACAACCGTTACTCTTGCATGTGAAACACAAGATGCAAAGATCTATTATACTCTTGACGGCATCGACCCTACAGCAACAAGCACGGCATACGCTGAGCCGTTTACCCTCAACGCTACGACAACAGTCAAGGCTATTGCAATAAAAGGTGCGGACAAGAGTTCCGTCGTGACGAAAACTTTCGAGGCAATACCTGTTGTAGCAGATATTGCCACTCTGAATGCTCTCCCTGACAAGGCACTCTTTGCTTTGGGCGGAGAGACTACGGTTGTCGCAATTCCAGACAGCAGATACCTATATATAAAGGATGCTACAGGCAGCTCTCTCATATATGGAGCTTCCGGTGCCGCAACACTTGAGCCGGGACAGCATATTGCTGCTAACTGGACAGGCTCCGTTTCTTACTTCAACAAGCTCTTCGAGGCTGTACCATCGTCCGCCCTTACCGCAGTGGAAGGCGTGAAAGACGAGATTACTTTTGATGAATTTGTTCCGGCAGACATTGTGGCTGCAAATATGAATAAGGTAGGTGTGTTGAAAAACGTACACTACTACATCACGGCAGAAGCATCAGGCAAAGCAAAGGCAAACTATGAGTTTGAGACAGAAGACGGCACTATAATAAAAGGTTACGACCAGTTCAGCAAGAATCTTGAACAGGCGGCACCTTACGACGTCTTTGACGTAGTAGGAGCAATTGGCGTGTACAACGACAACGTTCAGTTCTGGCCAATCTCCGTAACACGAATTCCTCAGACGCAGAATATTTCAATCGACAACGTAGAGACAGGTGCAAACCTCTCTGACATCATCAAGGCGGAGAGAGCAGACGTTGAGGCTTCTGGCGACAAAGTTGGCGGTGTTTACATCAATCTCGCAGCAGGTGGAGAGTATACCGTGACAGAGCCTATCGTATCGGGTGGCGACTTTGTTCTGACAGGAGATGCGACAGCACCGGCAACAATAGACGCTTCTGCTCTTGCAGAACCGTTTGTCAAGCTTGACGGATGTGAAATCCTTGCATTGAATGCTGACGGAACAGAAAACGCAAACTACAAGAGCGTAGCTACTGTCATGATGCAGAACCTTAAGATAAAGGGTCTTGCAAAGTCTCTTGTGAATGATGCTCAGAAGTCTCTCGTAGACAATGTCAACATAGACAACGTGGATGTAGAGCTTGTCGGTTCTTCTGCAGTGTTCGACTTCAAGGGCTATCCTGCAAGTCTGAGCATTGCCAACTCAACCTTATGGTCGAAGGATGGTCATAAGGGCTATCTGCTGCAGACTAAAGGTAGAGTGAAAGACCTTGATGGTGACCAGGCTACATACCAGGAAGTTACATCAATAACGAACAGTACATTATATAAGGTTGCAGTAGACAAGCAGTTCAACAACCTGCAAGGCAAGGGACAGAAGTCTCTGCAGTTCATTCTGAAGAACTCAATCATCGCCGAATCAACACAGACTGGTAATGAGGTCCGCGGATGGCTCGGTGGTCAGAACTCAAACAATCCGACTGTAGAATATGCTAACAATACATATTTCGCTGGCGGAGCAGAACAGACAGGATGGACAGATGCTTCAAAGCAAGGCTCAGACCAGACTGCGACATCTCGAAATACAGATCCTGAGTTCTCTGATGCAGCAAATGGCGACTTCACGGTATTTGCCGGTTCACAGCAGGCAAAATACAAGATTGGCGACCCATGCTGGCTCGTGGAATACGACAAGTCGCAGGCTCGTCCGATGGAACTCAACCTTTCACTTAATGGTGGAGGAAACATCAACGAGGCTCTTGCAAACGGTCTTGCAGACATAGATAACCTCAAGTCTGTATCTATCACACTTGAAGACAATGCCACTTACACCGTTACTGCACCGATAGAGGTGGCTGCACCTCTCAATATCGCCGGTGTGAAGGAGACACCTGCAACGATAGATGCAAGCGCAAATGCCGGAGCATTCATCCAGCTTAGCGCCACTCCATCAGAAAACCTCAAGGAGGAGGGCAACGACTACTACCACATCAAGGGCTATGTAAGTCTTAGCAACCTGAACATCAACGGAGTGAAAGCTCAGCTCGTTTACGACAACAATGTAAAATACTGTGTTGAAAACCTCACAATCGACAACTGTAAGGTAAATCTCGCAAGCGATGAGGCAACTGGCGTCAATGGCAATGCTGTGGTTTACTTCAAGGGCGGCTTTGCAAACACACTCTCTGTAAGCAACTCTACATTCTGGAATACAGGTGCAAGCGACGCTAAATACTTCGTACAGTATAACAATAGCGGACGTGCTACACGTGCAGGATACTTATTCAACTATGTTATCTTCCAAAACAACACCTTCCATAATGTTGCCGTAAAGGGACAGTGGGCTAACTACGGAGGATTTGCAGGACAGAAGTGTTCTTCGTTCATCGTAACGGACAACATCTTCAGCAACTGTGGTTCAGGACAGATTGCACGACGTATTCTTGGAGGACGCCAGGCAGGCACTTATGCTGATGACATGGTTACGTTCAACAACAACACCTACATGACCAAGACTCTTGCTGAGGACAATACCGAGACTGTTACATTTGAAAATGCAGAAGGCTATGACGTAAGCGGTACAATCATCGAGATGGATCCGATGTTTGCCAATGCTGCAAATGCAGACTTCACCCTTGGCGCTTCTACAAAGCAGGCTAAGATGAAGACCGGAGACCCACGTTGGCTCGTGGAATTCGTGGCAGAGGATGTGACAGACGCCAAGGCATTGCTTCTTGCAGAAATACAGAAGGCAACAACGTTGTTAGGCAATGCCGACGTAGAGACTGATGAGGCTGCAAAGGCTCTCAAGGCGGCTATCGACAAGGCTCAGGGCGTATACGACACCTCAGAGTTCAATGCAGAGCTCAATAAGGCAACCGAAGAACTGAAGGCTGCCGAAGAGGCTTACATCGCAACGGCCATAAGTAGCGTAAATGCAGAGACTACAGCTGACGGTGCATGGTACACTCTTCAGGGTGTAAAGGTTATTGCTCCGGTAAAGGGCAATATCTATCTGTACAACGGAAAGAAAGTTATTCTGAAGTAAAAATATAATGATTAACCGAAAAACCGCAAGACCTGAAAGCTGAGTCTTGCGGTTTTTCGGTTTTATGGGGAGGACAAGTAAACGGACAGACGAGCAGACTCATGGACAAGTAAACGGAGGTTTGCTCTTTGCTGGCAGTTTGACTGTATGTTTTCATCTTCCCGTTTGCTCCATAATTTCACCTTATATATAAACTTTTTCCTCCAATAAGCCTATAATTCCGGAAAAATATCTAAATTTGTACCCTAATAAAGAATAAAGAAAAGCATAAACATCAATGACGGCAAACGAATTCTTCAAAAAGATAATGAGCGCTAAACTCTGGGCAAACCTCGGAGCAATGCTCCTTGTTGTCGTGCTGTTGTGCCTCGGAGTGAGGTTCGGACTCGACCTGTACACACACCACGGTGAGGAAATAGAGGTGCCAAACATCAAACACAAGCTGTTCACTGATGCAGAGCAGTTGCTCTCAAACCGAGGACTTGAAATCGAGGTCTCCGATACGGGCTATGTGCGTTCTCTGCCACCCGATTGCATCCTTGACCAGGTTATTGCACCAGGTACGAAAGTGAAAAGGGGCAGAGTGATTTATGTAGTAATAAACTCAGACCATTCTCCGATGCTTACACTGCCCGACCTTATCGACAACAATTCCTACAGAGAGGCAAGAGCTAACCTTATTGCCATGGGCTTCAAGGTGGGACCGCCGCAGTATGTGTCGGGAGAAAAAGACTGGGTGTACGGAATAACATGCCGTGGTCAGAACCTTCATAACGGACAACGCGTGTCTGTGGACGATGTACTTACAATACAAGTCGGCGACGGAGTGATGAACATGGATGAAGACATTACGTATATGGATCCGGAATATCCCGGAAACGACAATGACTCA
Source organism: uncultured Prevotella sp. (assembly GCA_900548745.1). GTDB lineage: Bacteria > Bacteroidota > Bacteroidia > Bacteroidales > Bacteroidaceae > Prevotella. The sequence continues at coordinate 6,022 of URLQ01000081.1, read as the reverse complement.
GTAAACGCCACAAGCCAACACCACAACCAAGGTGTGATAGAAGGCAGTGGAGGACACGATGAATTTGAAGTCGTAACCGGACCGGAATAAATCCACAGGAAAAAGAATGACAGAAGATATAATACAAAATACAGAAGAAGAGCTCACGGAAGACGAAAACGGACAGCTCTATGAACATCTGCGCATAGTCGTAGACAAAGGACAGGTGCCGCTGCGCATTGACAAGTTCATGACGGAGAAACTTCAGCACACAAGCAGAAACCGTATACAGAGAGCTGCCGATTCGGGCTTTGTACATGTAAACGAGAAACCGGTAAAGAGCAACTATAAGGTGCGTCCCCTCGATGTAATAACCCTTATGCTCGACCGTCCGCAGTACGACAGTAGCATAGAGCCTGAAGATATTCCGCTTGACATCGTCTACGAAGACTCCGAACTGATGATTATAAATAAACCGGCAGGGATGGTGGTGCATCCGGGATGCGGCAACTATCATGGCACATTGGTAAACGCTGTGGCTTGGCATCTTAAAGATGTACCGGACTATGATCCCAATGATCCGGAAGTAGGACTCGTACACCGTATAGACAAAGACACCAGTGGGCTGCTTGTGGTGGCAAAGACACCATTGGCAAAGACAAAACTGGGAGTGCAGTTCTTCAACAAGACAACACACCGCAGTTATAATGCCCTTGTATGGGGAAACTTCCAAGAAGACGAGGGACGCATAGAAGGAAATATAGGACGGGATTCGAAAGACCGACTCCGTATGGCAGTCTTTCCTCCGGATTCGGGAATAGGGAAAACGGCAGTTACCCACTATCGTGTGCTGGAGCGTTTCGGCTATGTGACGCTTGTGGAGTGTATACTTGAAACAGGACGCACACATCAGATACGTGCTCATATGAAGCATATCGGACATCCGCTCTTCTGTGATGAGCGCTATGGCGGCAACGAAATACTCAGAGGCGAGCGTTGTGGAAGCTATCAGCAGTTTATACGCAACTGCTTCAAGATATGTCCAAGGCAGGCTCTTCATGCCAAGACCCTCGGTTTCGTCCATCCAAAGACGGGAAAGCAGATGGATTTCACTTCAACATTGCCTGATGATATGGAACAGCTGCTGGAGAAATGGCGCAGAAGACAGAGCAATGACGAAGAAATGTAACGGTAGTTACTTAACATATTGAACAACAAATAAAAAATATACTATTATGAAAAATCTGAAAAGAACAATAGCCATCGTATGTGGTGGTGACTCATCAGAGCACGATGTGTCTTTGCGCTCGGCACAGGGACTCTATTCTTTCTTTGACAAAGAGCGTTACAATGTTTATATCGTAGACATGAAGGGTTACGACTGGCACGTGGAACTGCACGACGGTACTCTCGCACCAATAGACCGTAACGACTTCTCGTTTATGGAAGACGGCAAACTCGTGCAGTTTGATTATGCCTATATAACCATACACGGTACCCCGGGAGAGAACGGAATACTGCAGGGCTATTTCGAACTTATTCATCTGCCTTACTCTACAAGCGGAGTGCTGGTGGAGGCAATGACATTCGACAAGTTCGTACTGAACCAGTATCTCAGAGGCTATGGCGTGAGCGTGGCAGACAGTCTGCTTATACGTAAAGGCTATGAGACACTTGTGAGCGACGATGAGATAGAGGAGAAAATCGGTATGCCATGTTTCGTTAAGCCGGCAGCTGACGGAAGCAGCTTCGGAGTTTCCAAGGTGAAAAACAAAGACCAATTGGCTCCTGCTATCCGCAAGGCAATAATGGAAAGCGATGATGTGATGGTGGAGAAATTCATCGAAGGAACGGAGATATCCATCGGATGTTACAAGACACGTGAAAAGAGCGTTGTCTTCCCGGCAACGGAAGTAGTCACACAGAACGAGTTCTTCGACTACGATGCCAAATACAACGGTAAGGTAACAGAGATAACACCCGCACGCTTGAGCGAGGAGACAACAGCACGTGTGAAGGAGATAACAAGCCAGATCTACGATATCCTGCATTGCAACGGCATTATCCGCATCGACTATATCATCAGCCGTGGAAAGGGAAGCAACGGAGAGGAAGTGGACAAGGTGAACATGATAGAGATAAACACTACTCCTGGCATGACTGCCACAAGCTTCATTCCTCAGCAGGTGAAGGCTGCCGGACTGAACATGACTGATGTTCTTACTGACATAGTGGAAAACCAGTTCCGTTAATCTTTAAATACCACCTTATATGAACATACCATCTGTCTACGACGACATCCGCCCCTTCGAACCTGATGAGCTGCAGGATGTGTACAAGAGATTGCTCGACAACGAACAGTTCAGACAAGTATTGGCTTATCTTTACCCAGGAGTGCCAGCAGAGGCTATCGGGGCAAAGATGATGCAGTGCAAGACAAATCTTGAATTCCAGCTTGCTTTCTGCTATGGCTTTCTTAAGAACCTCATGGCAAAGGCAAGTAAGGGATGGGATATGGACACGACCGATGTTGATGTGACAAAGCGTTATACCTTTGTAAGCAATCATCGTGACATCGTGCTCGATTCGGCTTTGCTCGATGTATTGTTGTATGATGCTGGTTTCAAGACCACATGTGAGATAGCGATTGGAGACAACCTGCTGTCGTTGCCATGGGTAAAGGATCTGGTAAGACTTAACAAGTCGTTCATTGTGCAGCGTTCGCTTGCCCCGAGAGAGATGCTCTTGGCAAGCAAGAAAATGGCGGAATACATGCACTTTGTCATCAAAGAGAAAAACGACAATATATGGATAGCACAACGAGAGGGTAGGGCAAAGGATTCCAATGACCGCACCCAGCCGTCTATTCTCAAGATGATGGCGATGGGTGGTGAAGGCTCTCCCGTAGAGCGTCTTATGCAGTTACATATAGTGCCGCTCACCATTTCGTACGAATATGACCCGTGTGATTTCCTGAAGGCTGCCGAGTTTCAGCTCAAACGCGATGTGGAAGGATGGAAGAAGTCGGCTCATGATGATGTGGTAAGTATGCAGACGGGAATAATGGGATACAAGGGACGTGTACACTATCATTGTGCTCCATGTATCGATGATTTCCTGAAGAATCTGTCTTCCGACATTCCAAAGGCAAAGGTCTTCGATGTCATTGCGGAGCATATAGACAGGGAGATTTTCCGCAACTATCGTCTATATCCGTCCAACTATATAGCTCTTGACAGGCTCGATGGTACTAAAGAGCATGCAGACAAGTATACGGAACAGGATATTGCCGTCTTTGATGAATATCTGAAGAAACAACTTGCAAAGATAGATATCCCGGGCAAGGACGAGCCGTTCCTGCTTGAGCGTATGCTCACTATGTATGCAAACCCTGCAAGAAACTTCATGGCTGTTACAGGCAACTAAAAATGAAAGATATGTTGAAGCGTAAGACTGTCTCCGCCTTTGGTCTGATGATGTTGCTGTCCATGCTTTGTTGGGCATGTACATCGGAATCGTATGACACAGGCGATGGCAGTCTTTCTTATATGTGTGCCGATTTTGTTGAGGCAAAGACCGACAATGAGGCTCTCTTGTCTTCTGCCACAACAGATGATGGAACGGAAATCATCTTCCAGCCAAAGGTTAAGGCTGACTGGATAAAGACCAAGGACTCCGTATATAGAGCGTTGCTATATTATAATAAGGTGGAAGACAAGACCACGACAAAAGCAATAGCCGTTAAGCAGGTGTTGGTGCCTAAGGTGCTGGGTAAGTCCAAGGCGGCAGCATCAACGGTGACTTATCCTGAAGATCCCGTGACTTTTGAAGCGGCATGGATGAGTGCAAACAGACGCTATATTAACTTGAGCCTCTATATCAAGATAGGCAGTAAGGACGGAAAGATTGGCACACAGTCGCTTGGTATGCTTCACTATGAAACGGTAGAACTGCAAAGTGGGGCGAAGCTATACAGGCTGAAACTCCTTCATGACCAGAACAAAGTTCCAGAGTATTATTCCACTCAGGTGTATATAAGCATACCGATGTACAGACTGCCGTTCGAATTGGCGGCAGGAGACAAGGTGGAAATCGGCGTGAACACATACAAAGGTTTCGTGAGCAGAGAGTTTGATGTGGAGTGATACTCCTTATAACCTTATTTTTATGACAATGAAGAATCTACTTGATTATACAATAAATGCCAATGGCAGACTTATAGACCTGTCGGAACCGCAGGTGATGGGTATACTGAATGTTACTCCTGACTCATTCTATGCAGGAAGCAGGAAACAGTCGGAAAAGGAAATTGCCGACCGTGCTGAGCAGATTATCCGTGAAGGTGGTTCCATGATAGACATCGGAGCTTTCTCTACACGTCCGGGAGCTGCCCAAGTGACGGCTGACGAGGAGATGGAGAGGATGAGAAGAGCCCTGCAGATAGTGAGGGAAGTGCAGCCGGAAGCGTTGCTCAGCATAGACACCTTCCGTCCGGAGGTCGCAAAGATGGCAGTCGAGGAGTTTGGCGCAGCAATAATCAATGATGTGTCTGAAGGGAACATCAATGGTGCCTTCGGCGGTGCTGACGCCACCAATCCCAATGGCGAAATGGAGCATGAAGACAGCAAGTATCCAGCAATCTTCCGCATGGTAGCAAAGCTTGGAGTGCCATACATCCTTATGTCCACCCATGGAGATATGAAAGATATAATGTTGAATTTCGCACGTGAGGTGCAGCTGCTTCGCGACCTCGGAGCGAAAGACATTATCCTTGATCTGGGCTTCGGCTTTGGAAAGACGCTGGAGCAGAACTATACCTTGCTCGACAATATGGAACAGCTGAAGGCTTTTAATCTTCCGATTCTTGTAGGTGCGTCGCGTAAATCCATGATTTTCAAGCTCCTCGGCTCTTCGCCTGCGGAGGCATTGAATGGAACAACGGTAATAAACACCATGTCGCTCCTGAAGGGCGCTTCCATATTGAGGGTGCATGACGTGAAGGAATGTGTTGAGACGGTGAAGATTGTAAAGGCTACAGTCGGAGAATAAAATTTTAAGTAAAAGAAATGTTTGTATTCGGAATAAAAGACATTATTGACATAGTGTGTGTGGCACTGATGCTATACTACGTGTATCGCCTCATGAAAGAGTCACGCTCGCTGAATGTTTTTATAGGTATTATCGTGTTCGTCATAATCTGGCTCTTTGTGAGTCAGGTGCTTGAAATGCGTCTCCTTGGCAGCATCATGGACAAGTTGGTGAGTGTGGGTGTATTGGCTCTCATCATAATCTTCCAGGAGGAGATACGAAAGTTCCTTTATTCGCTCGGAGCACACCAGCGCATGAGGGGGCTCATGAGACTTTTCTCCAATGGCAGCAAAGGGAAGAAGAATATGGACAAGACGGCAATAATGCCTATCGTGATGGCATGTATCAACATGAGCCGTGGTAAAGTGGGCGCACTGATAGTCATAGAGCGTATGGTTTCTCTTGATGACATCATTGAAACCGGCGACCGCATTGATGCAAACATCAACCAGAGACTTATTGAAAACATCTTCTTCAAGAATTCTCCTCTTCATGATGGTGCGATGGTTGTTGCCAAGCGTCGTATACTTGCTGCGGGCTGTATCCTTCCTGTCAGCCATAGCATCGACATACCGAAGGAGTTGGGTTTGCGCCATCGTGCCGCTCTTGGCATTTCGCAGGACAGCGATGCCGTGGCAATCATCGTATCGGAAGAAACGGGAGGTATATCCGTTGCTATCAAGGGTGAGTTCAGACTTCGTGTCTCAGGTGAGCTTCTTGAGAGCATTTTGACAAAGGAATTGATTGGTTAAGAGTATTTCTCTTGGTTAAAAAATAGAAGTCATGAATCGTTTCTGCGGTTCATGACTTTTTCTATGTTCGTCGAATTTGTCCAAAGCTGATGTATATTTATACATAAGCTTACGGAATCTTCTTTTAGAAAGTCGGTAACTTTCTTATAGAAATTACGTAACTTCTATGTTGCATTCCAAATAATTGGAAAATATTTATCGTT
>URLQ01000080.1 GCA_900548745.1 uncultured Prevotella sp. | reverse complement strand
ATCGCCGCCGCTTTCATTCTCTGAAGAACAAGCGCATAATGCAACAGCACAAGCCAACACGACAATTTGTTTCAACGTAGAAATATTAATGTATTTCACTATTATCATTTATTATTATTAATATAAACCTCATACTCGTAAGCAGGGAAAAAAATATCATTCCCTTGCTTAAACAGTTTTTCACAGTGTAAAGGTAAGCAAATTTATGAATATTTCAACTCGTATCCTACACTTTTTTCATTATGAACCATCATGAACTAGCAATATCGAAATTATACCCGTAAATTTGAAAGCGATAATGGGAAACAACAAAAAACAAGTATAACATAATATTTAACTGGAATTATGAAAAAACTACCTATCCTATTATTAGCTGCAGTATTGGCACTTTGCTCATGCAGCAAGAGTTAGAATGTAGAGGAATGAGTTTCTGTGAACAGATTACAAGATGCCATCAAGATACCGGATTTAATTTCGACATCAACGGCCAAGCATGCAGAGACGCAGGAGAATAGAAAATGCTCATCCGAGCATAGCTAAAAAAAAGAGAATGACCGAAATCATTCTCTTTTTGTCGGGGTGACAGGACTCGAACCTGCGACAGCCTGGTCCCAAACCAGGAACGCTACCAACTGCGCTACACCCCGTTGCAACAAGCATCATGCCTTAATTGCGGGTGCAAAGGTATAAAGTTTTTTCAAAACAACAAACTTTTTCTATGATAAATTACTAAGAAAAATATTCTTACCCTATAAGAAAAACAAGAATACAGACTTTATTTGATAAAACAAAGCCTTTATTTTAATAAATAAAACCTATATTTATTAAAATAAAGGCTATATTTTAAGTTTTGAATGTGATTAATATCTTTTTGAATATACTTTTATCTATTTGAGAATGTACCTTAATATATTTTGGAATGAACCTTAATATATTTTGGAAAGAACTATAATATATTGGGGAATGCACCTAATATATCTAATATACCTTATTATATTATAGACTTGCTATAGCTTACACATCGAGTTCGGGATAAAGACGTTGCAGTTCCTTAATTCTTTCCATGGTACGCAGCATGAAGAGCTTGTATTCTTCAGCATCGGGGTTAAAGGGCTTATGACCAAGAGCATCCTTTATAGGACGCCATTTTTCGAGGAATGATGATGTCTCCTTACTGAAATAAAGTTCCGAGAAGCGTTCCCAGATATAGCTTACCGCCTGTTCTGAGGGGTGGAGCATGTCTTCCTTATAGAAGCGATAGTCGCGAAGTTCGTCGTTTACAATCTCGTATGCCGGGAAATAAGTGCAGTTGTCGTGCTCCCTGCACAGTTTGTCGGCAGCAAGCAGCAACGTAGCCTTCGACAGCTGGCTGCCGTGGAAGCCGTATTTGGCATAGCGTATAGGACTGACCGTTACTATCACCTTCACCTCCGGATTTATTTTCTCCAATATGCCAACGGCTTCCGAAAGAGCCTCACAGCATTGGTCTATCGTAAGTTCCTCCTCCTGAAACAACCGCTGTGGACGTTTCCGGCAGTTATCAACAATCTCGCCAGTCTCCTTCAAGCGATAGACATGGTTCGTGCCGAGGGTGAATACGCAGACCCATCTCTCACTTCCATCAAAGGGAGAAGCACCAACATCAGAAGACTGGCGGGAGTCTTCTACAAAGCGCTTGACGGTATGGAGCACACTTACGGGATTATACATTACGCCATAGGGATTCACCACGGCGCGGAACTTATCCTCCAGAAAGCGTCTGCCTATGTTGTCGGCAAAACAAGAACCGACAAACAGCATACGTTCAAGAGGACGTATGCTGAATGTCGGTTTATCTATGTTCACTTCTGTTCTGAACTTCATAATAAATCTAACGAACTATGAGTTTAGCTTCTGCTCACCTGCAGACCCGTCTGACTAAGAGTCATGTCAACGAAGCGGGCATTGGCATTCGGACGATGCGTTTCGAGTATCTGACGGATGCGTACCGCAGCCTCCGGATCCTTTGCCACCATATAGAGATAGCCTCCACCACCGGCACCCGGCAGCTTATATCCAAGGCAAAGGTCGTCAACGAGGTCGGTAAGCTGACGCACGCCATCTGGATTAGTACCGCTGTCCATAGCCTGGTTCTGCGCCCAGGTCTTACGGATGAGATGTCCCATACGCTGGAAGTCTGCACGCTGTATGGCATCATACATATCTTCGGTATGGCATTTCATATCGCGGAGCATCGAAAGCTCGCCGCTATGGTTAAGGAACATACGTCGAACAATCTCCGCAAGGATAGTCTTTGCCGTACGAGTAATACTTGTATAGTACAACAGGTGGCAGGCTTTGTATTCGTTTCTTGTAAAGAGATCGCCCGGCAACCAACGCACGGTAGGGTTCTGGTCGAAGCCTCTTTCGGTCTGAAGCATCTTCACTCCTTCAAGCACTCCGCCAAACTGGTCCTGCCATCCTCCACCTGTAGTCAGCATCTGCTCCAATGCCGAGGTACGTCGTCCTATCTCACTCTTGTCCCACGACAAGCCGCAGAAGTCATTCAGCGCACCAAGCACGGTGGCTGCAAGAACGCTGCTCGTGCCGAGTCCGCTACCTGCCGGAATAGCCGACAGCAATGTCAGTTCTATACCGCAGCCGAAAGCCTCAAGCTGTTCCTTCAGCGTGGCATGCTGCTCTACGGCATATGCCGGCAGGAAGCCTGCGAGAGCAAGAGCTGCCTTAGGTATGGAGAACGGACTGCCTACATGACGGAAGTCGGCAAGTTCCTCATAAGTGTTTATCACTTCCGAGGCTCCGAGGTCGATACTACGGAGTATCACATGCGGCTCTTTACACGGACGGACATATGTCTGCAACGGCGGCTGACCGTTAAGTTCTATCGCAAGGTTTATAACCTTTCCGCCTTCCATAAGACAGTATGGCGGAGTGTCGGTCCATCCGCCAGCTATATCAATACGCACCGGACTGCGTGCCCACACTATCTGGTCGGCATATACCGACATCTGCGGATGCTGCTTTACGGCAGCCTGCGGTGCTATCAGTCCCTGACGGAGCAGGGCAAAAGCCTTCTCTTCCGATCGTGCCGCCTCTTCGCTGTCGGAACGCAAACGGGCAAGTTCGGAGCGGAACATATTGTCGTGGATACGTGTCAGCAACGGTGCTTCATCACCTATCGGAGACGGTGTGGGGATGTCATACAACGAGAATTCCTTGGCTGCATCACACAGGTCTACCTGATAGAACACGCTATGATGCCAGTTCTTTGCTATGGCACTCCAGTTCTTAGCACGGTATTCATTGCGCTGCATCGACAGGCGGACGAGGTCTGCCTCTGCCGAAATATCATCGGCACTAAGCTTTCTGCATTCTTTCCACAGTGCCTTTGCCTTACAGAAGTCCTCATCAGACACAGCCTGGTCTCCGTTCAGCATCCAGCGAAGAAGAAGTCCAGCCTCATCGACAGTCTGGCATACAGGGAAGATTCTGGCGGACTGCAAGTCCTCTTTACCGTCGATTACTTCTATGTCGATGCCACAGGCGGCAGCCCATTCCTTAAACGGACGTTCCATATATAATAAGGTGTCGTCAGAGAGAGGACCGCGGAACTTATCATCATATCCATATGGACGAACCACTAATTCGCTTTCTCCTACAGGTACAATATCCACACACTGACCTTCCATCAATGATATCTGCCAGTCGTTTTGAGGAACGCCGGTAACGATATTGTTGCGGGTCACGTTCCATTTCTCTCCCACGCAGCTATTCTCAATCCATATATTCTGATTGTTGTCAGTAAACGTGATGTTGATTTCAGCATTCTGCACAAACATCGACGGATGAGGTTTCAGCGAATGATGCATAATCTCGCGCTGATCGTTTACGAGATTCTGTATTGCAAGTGTGGATGATATAATCTCCTGGCTCGTACCATAATGATAGAACTCTCCTCCAGGCAGAGGCAATACCGCCACGGTAAGCTCTGCGAGTTCAGCATCCTTTACAGTAGGATTGGTGCCGAGGGCGCATCCGAACTCAGAGTACATATCATAGTTTTTCAGCGAGCCATCTTCGTTAAGCGACTTCTTCATCAGCAGTTTCACCGCCTTGTCGCTTAGCAGCCATATACCGATATCCGTAAGATACAGATGGGTATTAAGCAGCTCGCCAAGTTTTTTTACCGACGGTTTCTGAAGCATACACTCCATAACGTTTGGAGTTTCGCGATGAGAGACAAATACTCCGTGGTCTTTGGCTATCTCTGCACCGAGCCATAGTCCGTAGCATACGACATCGGCATCGGGCACTTCTCCAAGCGGCTGTGTGGCACGGATATATACATCACCACTCACAATCATCGTGTGCAACCTGTCCGGTGCGGCATCCATAATCTGCTTGTATAGCGGAATCTGCAGCGAAAGCAAATCCTGCGACAAGCGTTGTCCACGTTCCCAACGGAACACCGGTATCGGGGTCAGTATCTTTCCCGACGGAGCATAAGCCGGCAAGCGACGGCTTTGTCCGCCGGCATGCAGTATAAGGCGTTTGTCGGATGCAAGCCATTGGTCGAAGTCTGTATTGCCACCAGCTTTTGCATCTTCCCTACATGCCTGCTGCAACAGCCATGTCGTACCTCCTCCGGAACCGAGTTTCTTACCTATCGGGTCGTTTGAGCAGAACCATTCCTTTTTGTCATAACCCGTTATATCGTGAAAGCAACCCACCAGATTTGGTGGAAGCGATAATAGTTTCTTCATGATTTATATTAGTCTTGTGATTTATCTTCTTTTTTCTTTTTATACTCACGGTATACCAGAAGCAACAGTATGAGCACGAGAAGTGCATAACCTACATAAGCTATGGTCTCCGTCACCTTGACTGTCGTCGGACGGAACGTGAGTACTACCTTATGGTTTCCGGCAGGAACGTTTATGGCACGAAGGATATAGTTCACACGTCCCATCTCTACCGACTTGCCGTCAACGGTAGCTGTCCATCCCGGATAGTATATCTCCGAGAACACTACCACTCCACCCTTGTCGGACTTTACATCATACGAGAGTTCGTTTGGCTTATACGATGTTATGGAAACAAGGGAGTTGCCATCTTGAGCGACAGCCTTGCCAAGCTGCGACTCGAACTTCTTGTCGGCAACTGCCTCATGGCGCAAATCTATCCGTCCGACCTTGTCTATCTCTTCGTTGGCATTGTTTGTAAATGTCAGCTTGTCTACGAACCATGCATTGCCGAAGGCATACGGGTTCATGATAGGCACGGTCTGTCCGCCCTGGAGAGGCAGGATGAAGTATTTAGCATTCAGCATACTGATTACAGGGAAGATGCTGTCGCCATTGACCTTCGTCATATCTCCACCCGCATCAGCTACAGCAGACATAGCCTTGCCCATCTCTGGCTGGATGTAGCGCTCTATCATCTCCTGATAACGACGCAGCTTTGCCGGATGGTAACCTCCAAGGCTCTTATGATAGAACGATGTCTCGTTTGCCGAGAATGCTCCCGGAGAGAAGTTCAACACTCTGTAGTTTCCACACTCCGTCTTGTCGCGGAGTATGAGCTTGTCGGTCTCCGTCATCGGTATAGGAGTCTCACGGGCACTCTTCTCCACAAACATGTCATTGTTAAGATAGCGTTTGTCCACCTGCCACATATCTATGAAGCAGAGCGCACAAACCAATCCCACCATTGCCTTGGCATTGAGCTTGCGCATGATGAAAAGCACGAGGAACAAGGTGCCAAGCACTATGATGAAGAACGAGCGCCAGCAGTCTGCCGTAAACACAGCCTCACGCATCTGACGGAGGTTAGCAAGCAGAGGATTGAGATATTCCGCCGGTATCTGGCTTAATGCCTGCATCTCGTTATATGAGATGAAGTCGCTGAAGAACACCGTTGGCATTATGGCAAAGAGCAATGCCACACCAGCTGTCATCAGGAAGCTGATCATGATATAGTCTCTCTTCTTTCTTACAAAGAAGGAAAGCACAGAGATGAAGAAGAAGTTACATATCTTGGATGTCTTCTCTTCCGTCTCTTCAAGCATCTTCGGATTGTCTATTATCTCCTTTAGTCCGAGCATGGCAAGCAATGGTATGGTGAACTCCGCTATGACGAGGATTGACGCCACGGTTCGGAACTTGGCATACATCGGCACATAATCGATAAAGAAGTCGGTGAGTCCCATAAAGTTATGTCCCCACGACAACATTACAGACAGGTATGTTGCAGCAAGCAGCGCCCACTTGATAGGGCCTTTTACGATGAAGGCTCCCAAGAAGAACAGCATGAGGACGAAGGCTCCGACATATACCGGACCGCTCGTCATTGGCTGGTCGCCCCAATACTGATACAGCTGCTGGTATACATCCAGGAACTGGTTGTCGGCTTTCTTCATTGCCGTCTCGCTCTGAGTGAGAGGAACGGTTGCTCCACCCTTTGTGTTCGGCACGAGCAGCGTCCATGTCTCATCTATGCCGTAGCTCCACTGGGTTATGTAGTCACGCTCCAGACCACTGTCTGTCTGGTTGCCGGAGTTCTTCTTCACGAGTTCACTCTTGCCACGCATCGACTCCTTACTGTATTCCCAAGTATGATAAAGGTTGCTCAAGTTAAGGCATACTCCTATCAAGGCACCTACGGCACATATACCTGTAGCCTTAAGGAAATTGGCAATCTGCTTTTTGCGGATAGCATCAACAAGATATGCTATGACCATGAAGAAGACAATAAACAGATAGTAATATGTCATCTGCACATGGTTTGCATATATCTCAAATGCCGTGAACAAAGCTGTAACGAAAAGTCCCCACAGGTATTTTCCCCTGTAAGCAAGCACTATACCTCCTATCATTGGCGGCAGATAAGCGAGTGCCATCACTTTCCAAAGATGGCCGGCAGCGATGATTATAAGGAAATAACTTGAGAACGCCCATATTACGGAACCAAGGGCTGCAAGATATGACTTGAAGTCAAAAGCACGCAGCATGATATAGAAGCCGAGAAGGTATACAAAAAGGAACCATACATTCTCCGGCAGTCCGAGATGATAGATGTTTACCACATCGGTAAGGGCATCAAGACTCTTGTAGCCGGGAGTAATCTGGTATGTCGGCATTCCGCAGAACACGGAATTCGTCCAGCGAGTCACCTCCCCGGTATGCTCATAATACTCCGATGCCTCACGTCCCATACCACGCCCGGCAGAGGAATCATGACGATAAAGCACTTTGCCGTCGATGTCGGCAGGAAAGAAATAAGCGAAAGAAATCACTGCAAAAAGCAGCACCACCAGCACGTCTGGCAGATAACGTTTCCAATTTTTCATTATAGCTATAACTGTTTTTATTTTCCGTTTATAATCATTTGCTTGCAAAATTAGACAAAAGTAATGAAATAGAAAAGAAGTAAAACGAAAAAGACTATTATCACATAAGTCTAAAAACCATTTTCCTTACTCAACACATCTACTCAGCCATAATAAACAAACTATTACGGAACGGCCATAACAAACTGTTTTTTCGCCATTACCTTCAATATCTCGGCATTTTTATATAATTTTGCACCCAAAACGAATATTACATTTATGAAGATTGGAATCATTGTTGCTATGGACAAGGAGTTCGTGCAACTGAAATCACTACTCTCTGATGCTACCGTGGAACGCTATCACCACAAAGACTTCGTTACAGGTAACATCGGAGAAAAAGAAATCGTGATACAGAAATGCGGCATGGGAAAGGTAAACTCTACTATTGGAGCGGTAGAGATGATAGACCGCTTCAGCCCGGACCTTATCATATCCACTGGCGTTGCCGGCGGTGTAGACACGGAGATGAACGTAACGGATGTTGTGGTCGGCACGGAATACCGCTACCATGACGCTTACTGTGGAGAAGAGTGTGAGTTTGGACAGATTATTGGAATGCCTGCTAAGTTTGAAGCTCCCAAAGAGCTGATAGAGAAAGCATTGAACCTCAACACAGACATTCCTGTACACGCCGGACTTATCGTAAGTGGAGAATGGTTCGTAGACAACAAGGACAAGATGCAAGGCATACTGAACAATTTCCCTGCCGCAAAAGCTGTCGACATGGAGAGCTGTTCCATTGCACAAACCTGCCATATATACCACGTGCCATTTGTCAGCTTCCGTATCATCAGCGACATACCGTTGAAAGACAACAAGGCTGCTCAGTATTACAACTTCTGGGCAAGACTTGCCGATGGTTCCTTTAACGTAACAAAGAAATTTCTTGAATCCATTTAAACATCAACAACAATGAAAAAGATACCAAGTTTCACTATAAACCACGAGGAGCTTCTTCCCGGCATTTATGTCTCACGCAAGGATTCCGTGGGTAACGACACGATAACGACCTTCGACATACGCATGAAAGCCCCTAACCGAGAGCCTGTTTTGCATCCGGGGGCTTTGCATACCATTGAACATCTTGCCGCCACCTATCTGCGCAACGATGAGGAATGGAAAGACCGCATCGTATATTGGGGACCTATGGGATGTCTCACCGGCAACTACCTCTTGGTGAGAGGTAACTTTGAGTCAAAGGATATCGTAGAACTGATGAAGCGTACGTTCCAGTTCGTTGCCGACTTCGAAGGCGACATTCCCGGTGCAGCACCGAAGGACTGTGGCAACTGGCTCCTTCATGACCTGCCAATGGCACGTTGGGAGGCAAAGAGATATCTCAACACTCTCTGCAACATAAAGGAGGAGAATCTTGTATATCCACAGAACTAACACCCTCTGCGCATCTTCTTTTTCCATATCACCGTCTGCGCCAAGCCTCTCATTGCCATATAAGCAAGGAATGCTATCCACAGACCGTGATTGGCAAACGGGGTGCGCAGGGTATAATAGACTCCGAAGAACGTTGCTGCAGAAAGGAACATCGACAGCAGCATGCCACGGGTCTTGGTACAGCCGATAAACACACCGTCCCAGATGAATGCCGCCATACCGACAAACGGCATCAATGAAGCCCAACAGGAGTATTCACGGGCTGCCGCAACAACATCCTTATCATCGGTAAGCAACGACAGAAACGCATCGCCACCTATTATATATAATAAGGTGAAAAGTATCATCATCGCCACTCCCCAACCGAAGAGGTTCCTCACGGCATCCTTGAGCCCTACCCTATTGCCGGCACCATAGTATTTACCGCTTATTGCCTCGCCGGCGTATGCAAAGCCATCCATAAAATAAGAGAATATCATATAGAACTGCATCAGCAGGGTATTAACGGCAAGCACCGTCTCACCCTGCCATGAACCGGCTGACGTGAAGAACAGCATAACGCAGATAAGACATAACGTACGGAGGAATATGTCACGGTTCACTTCAAGGAAACGCTTCATGGAGTTCCATCCAAACAATCCTGCCCCACAGAAATATTTCCACAACCGTCTGTATCCGGCAAGCCACATCAAGCCTGCCATAAGGAGTCCTGCATACTGAGCAATGAGAGTGCCGAGCGC
Organism: uncultured Prevotella sp.; assembly: GCA_900548745.1. Lineage (GTDB taxonomy): Bacteria > Bacteroidota > Bacteroidia > Bacteroidales > Bacteroidaceae > Prevotella. The sequence continues at coordinate 3,487 of URLQ01000080.1, read as the reverse complement.
CACTCCCTCCACCTTCATTCCCAAGCCAAAGACAAGACACAGACTTGCCGCTATATTCACCACATTCTGCATAACGGCGATATACATCGGCAAACGGGAATTCTGCATACCAATAAACCACCCCGTAAAGCCATATAACCCGAGCATTGCCGGTGCTCCCCATATAAGAATGTCGAAATACATTTCTGCATAACGTCTTACGCTTGCTGTCGGTTCCATTATATATAGAGCAAGCTCCCGTAGCGGCACCTGCAACAATATCAACAGCAACGCCACCGACAGACCTACTCCGAGCGACCTTATAAGGAGACGGACAACTTCTGTAAAGTTTCTCTGTCCCAAAGCCTGCGACGTCATGCCGCTCGTACCCATACGCAGGAATCCGAACAGCCAGTACATCACGTTGAACACCATTCCCCCTACAGCTATCGCGCCGATATAAGCTGCAGAGCCGAGATGCCCTACTATCGCAACATCAACGAGACCGAGCAACGGCACCGTTATATTACTCACTATCGCCGGCACGGCAATACGCAGGATTTGTCTGTTTATGTCTTTCATATACAAATAAGAACAAAAATGTGGGAGACAAGAAACTTATCCCCCACACCATTATACCATATTATCAGAATCGATTAGTCTTTGTTAGCACGCTTGCGCTCCAAGTGGTCGAGCACAATCTTGCGCATACGCATACTCTTTGGAGTAACCTCCACAAGCTCATCTTCCTTGATGTACTCAAGAGCCTCCTCAAGTGAGAGTACAGTACGCGGCACGATGCGTGCCTTATCATCAGAACCACTGGCACGGGTGTTTGTCAACTGCTTTGCCTTGGTAACGTTTACCACAAGGTCGTTGTCATGCACATGCTCTCCAACAACCTCTCCGCCATAAACCTCTTCACCCGGATCGATGAAGAACTTACCACGGTCTTGCAGCTTGTCGATAGAGTAAGCATAGGCGGTACCAGTTTCCATTGCTATCATACTTCCGTTCATACGACGGCTTATCTCACCCTTAAAAGGCTGATACTCCTTGTAGCGGTGTGCCATGATGGCCTCACCCTGAGAAGCAGTAAGCACGTTGGTACGCAGTCCGATGATTCCTCTTGAAGGAATATCGAACTCAATGTCCACACGGTCGCCAAGGTTCTGCATGGAAGTCATCTCGCCCTTACGGCGTGTCACCATATCAATCATCTTACTTGCGAATTCCTCCGGCACATTGATTGTCAGCTCCTCGATAGGCTCACACTTCACGCCATCTATCTCCTTATAGATAACCTGTGGCTGACCGACCTGAAGCTCATAACCCTCACGGCGCATTGTCTCTATCAGCACAGACAGATGAAGCACACCACGTCCGCTGACAATCCATTTATCAGTAGAGTCTTCGAATGGAGCAACACGCAGGGCAAGGTTCTTTTCAAGCTCTTTCTTCAAACGGTCGCTGATATGACGGCTGGTAACGAATTTACCTTCGCGCCCAAAGAACGGAGAATCGTTGATAGTGAAGAGCATACTCATCGTAGGCTCATCGATAGCGATTGGCGGCAGTGGCTCCGGATTCTCGAAATCACAGATAGTATCACCGATTTCGAAATTCTCCAAACCGATTACTGCACATATATCTCCACTCTTCACCTCCTCGGTCTTGCTGTGGCCCATACCCTCGAAAGTATCAAGCTCCTTGATCTTTGTCTTCTCCATAGAGCCGTCGCGATGAGCAATTGTAACGTTCATTCCGTCTTTCAATGTTCCGCGGTGTACACGTCCTACGGCGATACGTCCAGTATAGCTTGAATAATCCAGACTGGTAATAAGCATCTGCGGAGTACCCTCAAGCACTTTCGGTGCTGGGATAACCTCAACAATCTTGTCAAGGAGATAATCGATATTGTCTGTCGGCTTGTTGAAGTCCTCACTCATCCAACCATTCTTGGCACTACCGTAAACGACAGGGAAGTCAAGCTGGTCTTCTGTAGCGTTGAGAGAGAACATCAGGTCGAACACCATTTCATACACTTCCTCCGGACGGCAGTTTGGCTTGTCTACCTTGTTTACAACAACGATAGGCTTCAATCCTATCTGCAAAGCCTTCTGCAACACGAAACGTGTCTGCGGCATAGGACCCTCAAAGGCATCGACGAGCAACAGGCATCCGTCTGCCATATTGAGCACACGCTCCACCTCACCTCCGAAGTCAGAGTGTCCCGGAGTGTCTATAATATTGATTTTAGTACCTTTCCAGTTTATCGAAACGTTCTTTGAAAGAATGGTGATACCACGCTCACGTTCCAAATCATTGTTATCCAACACCTGGCCGCTTAAATCCTTTCCGTCACGGAAGAGGTTTCCAGCCAACATCATCTTGTCCACCAATGTGGTCTTACCATGGTCTACGTGGGCAATAATCGCAATGTTTCTAATATCTTGCATAATTTACCTTAAAAAATATGGGTGCAAAGTTAGTACTTTTAATTTATATAACAAGTGTAACTCTCTGATTTATTTACTATCACAACATAATATTAACATAAAAACATGCAATAAAACGACAAACATTAACGTTTATAAGATAAAAAAGATGTTTATGAAAAGATTATTTTTAGTGTTTTTTGCTCTCACGGCAATCTGTTCCTTTGCTGTTGCCCAGCCAAAAGCTGGCTCTTTCTCCATCATCCCGAGAGTCGGAGTGACGCTCGCCAAGGTTAGCAGCGACGACATTTTAATTGAAGAAAACTTCTCCCTCTCGCCGAAATATCTGACAGGCATGATGATTGGTGCTGATTTTGAATACCAGCTGACTGATATCCTTGCCGTTTCCGCAGGAGCCTTCTATTCTCAACAAGGAGAGAAATATGATGATTACTGTGAGGCACATGACCTCAGCACAAAGAACTGGAGCGAGATGCGTGACCTCAGAAACAGATACGACTACATCAATGTTCCTATCATGCTAAGTGTCTATGGAGCCAAGAACTTAGCCTTTAAGGTTGGTGCGCAGTTTGGCTTCAACACGAAAGCCACAGCAGAGATGACTACCGCCACATTCGTACGTAGTGAAGACGGAAAGGCATCTACCGAGAGTGTAGAGAAATCAAAAGGCGACATGGACATAAGGAAATTCGACTTCTCCATACCTGTCGGCATTTCCTATGAATATATGAATGTCATCCTTGATGCCCGCTATAATATAGGACTTACAAAAGTCAACAAATACGGTCTTGACGGCAAGAACTGCGTATTCTCTTTCAGCGCAGGATACAGATTCACGCTTTGATTTCACAAACAAGAAAAGCAACTGATATTTAGAGTTTTTTCAAGTAATGATAGCGGAATATTGTAAAAGAATATTAAAAACCGACGATTAATATCGCAATATTCTTTGCAAGCAAAATATTATTCGTACCTTTGCAGCCGCTTTAAGCATTAATAACAATTTAATAAAATCAAAACAATGTATTTAGATCAAGCTAAAAAACAAG
>URLQ01000079.1 GCA_900548745.1 uncultured Prevotella sp. | reverse complement strand
GAGCATCTGACTACGGATCAGAAGGTTGCAGGTTTGAATCCTGCAGGAGTCACAACGATTTAAAAATTTTTTGAAAGACGTGATAAGAGAGATGTTTACGTGAGTAAGTGTCTCTCTATTTTTTTTGTTGGTTTCTGACAGAACAAAGGAAAAAACTTTTATTTGCTGTTTCGTTACGTAGTATATAGCTTGAGTGATGTAATAAGGATATGGTAAAAAAATTAAGCGCAATGGAATAAACGGACATAAAATTTTTGATCATGAAGAAGTCACAACCTCATCGACATGATGCTTCATCACTGGCCTCGGAGAGAAGAAGCTGACAGGTGGGCAGAGCGTTCCAGTTCCAGTTGTTCCAATTATTCCAAATACCATTTTCACATGCGAACCCCTTTTTATATACTATATAATATACTATATAACTAATTGATTATTAATTAATTATATATAATATATATATAATAAAGGAAGAAAATGAGACGCAAAAAATTAATTGGAATAACTGGAACAACTGGAACGGGAACGTGTCACCTTCCCTCTAAGGGGCTTACAGTCAGTAAGTTGCACCAAAACAGGCAAGGGCGACAAGAAGGTCAACATCAGTAAAACCACCATTCCGAAGATGCTAAAACTCGGTAGCAGCCCCGAAAAGTGGTACTTTTGCTCTCGCAAATCTCAAAAACCATGCAACAGCCCATTGTCCCCATACTTTTCTTTATCCTTGGAAAACACGCAAGTGGAGCAGAATTTATGTATCCCGACCTCTGAGGGAAGGAAACAAGCGGAATGATGGCAAATATCGTGGAAAAAAGTAAAGTCGTAAGAGGTCAAAAGAAAACACGCTAGATAGAATCTAAAACACGCAAGATTGGAATGATTATCCTATAGGTTTTTGGCTCATTAGTCGTATTCTTATTACTTAAAAGTCCTATTCTTTTTACAAGACAAAATTCCACGTGCATTACGGAATTTGGCGAGAATATTCCCTCCAGTTTTATATCATCCTCTTCATTCCTCTCACGGCTTCCTCTTCGTTCCTCTCACGGCTTCCGCATCGATGGGGTTTTCCGGCCAGAAGTGTTTGGGATAGCGTCTGCGCATCTCCTTGCGGACTTCAAAGTATGCCGACTGCCAGAAGCTGCGCAGGTCTTTGGTCAGCTGCACGGGCTTGAAGCCGGGCGAGAGAAGCTCCATCAGCACGGGACGCTTGCCGTCGTCCACACATGGCGTGTCGGTCATTCCGAAGCTGCAGACGCACGCTTAGTACGGGCATGTCGGAGCCGGGACGATAGTCGAGGCGTATGCGGCTTCCGGTTGGAACCTGTATGTGGGTGGGCGCTATCCTGTCGGTTGCCGTCTGCAGGTCGTATGGTATGGTGCTCCATATTATCTCCTTTAGGTCCAGCTTCTTCAGCATCTGCGAGGAGGTCAGCATCCTGCCGTCCTGTTCGAGATATGGTGGAAGCCATGTGTGGGCGTTCTGCAGGAGATGCTCCGTGGAGATGTCAGGCATATGGAGTTCCGGGTGCCATCGGCATACGGAGGCTACCCGTTGCTGTAGTTGCAGGAGCTCTTTGTCGTTCCATGCGAACATGCTCAGCCCGTCTTTCTTCACGGCTTCGCAGATGATGAGCCTAATGGTCTCGCGGTCGGCGTTTGGCAGGTCTTTACTGCTGAGGAGCAGTCTGCCTATGCGTCGTTCGTGGCGCATGATGAGCGAAAGGCTCTTGCTGTCCCACGAGATGTTGTCGTGTTCGGAAATTATTCCGCAGTTTTCGACCGACGTGATGTCGAGCGGGGCGGTAAGGAACGCCGTGCCGGGCTTGCCGGGCTGTGAGTATAGCGAGGCTATGGCAAGCCATTGGTGTCCGCTGGCGGAGTCGTCGGGGCTTGTGCGTATGTTGTCTCCGCTTGCCAGTCTGTAGGTGCCGATGTTGTCTATGGCTGCGGCTATGTGTTCGGGGTAGGCGCATGCTATTAGCGTGGCGGCTTCTTCGGGCGAAATGTCGTCGTTGTCCTCCCTGGGCGCGTCAGCCATCTTTCTGTTTTCTTTGGCTATCTGCGCCATCCTCTGCCACTTGCCCGTTCTGCCAGCCGTGCGTGCCCTGCGCAGGGCGTGTATGCGAAGCGAGATGTCCGTGTCGGAGGCGTTCGCCATGGGGTCTTTGTCTTCGAGCAGGGCCGCTATGTCGGCGGCGAGGCAACGCATGCGGTCGCTTTGTGCGGAGAGAATCATTCTTGCTATTCGCGGATGACAGGGCAGGGTTGCCATGCGCCTTCCCAGAGGTGTGGTCCTGCCGTCGTCGTCGAGTGCTCCGAGCTTGCGGAGCAGCAGACCGGCTTTCACGACGTTGGCGTGTGGCGGCATGGTGAGCCATGGCAGACTCTCAGCGTCGGTCTCTCCGAAGGCTGCGATGGAGAGTGCCGTCTGGGAGAAGTCGGCAGATATTATCTCCGCCTCGCGTTGGGGCAGCATGAGGTGTTCCGATTGTCTGCTCCATAGTCTGAGGCATCGTCCCGGGGCTACGCGTCCGGCACGTCCTTTGCGTTGCTCCGCCATGTCGAGGCTTATGCGCACGGTTTCCAGGTGGCTTAGTCCTGTTCGGGGGTCGAAGATGGGCTTGCGGCATAGTCCGGAGTCAACGACGATTCTTACGCCTTCTATTGTGATGGAAGTCTCGGCAATCGGCGTGGCAAGCACCACTTTCCTTTCGCCTTCCTCCGATGCGGCTATTGCCAGCTGCTGTTCCCGGGGCGTAAGGTTGCCGTAGAGAGGGGCGACGGTAGTGGGGGAGAGCGAAGAGCCGAGCAGTTCGGCACATCTTCTTATTTCCGCCTGTCCGGGCAAGAAGGCGAGGATGTCGTCAGGATGCTTGTCGTGCATCCTTGTTATGGCTGCCGCCACGGCTTGTGCGATGTCCTGCGTGGAGTATCGGCATATTTCCGTCTCCGGCGTGGCGTATTCCACTTCTACGGGATGCATGCGCCCCTTGCTTTCCACGAGAGGGGCGTGCAGGGTGTGGCAGATGGCGGAAGAGTCGATGGTTGCCGACATGACGACAATTCTCAGGTCGTCTCTTATAATCTGCTGCGTCTGTCTTGTAAGGGCGAATGCCGTGTCGGAGTTGAGGCTCCGCTCGTGAAACTCGTCGAAGATGACGACGTCGGTTCCGTCCAGCGTGGGGTCGTCGATGAGCATACGCGTCATGATGCCCTCCGTGAGAACTTCTATTCGTGTCGTTTCAGACACTTTCGTGTCGAATCTCACTCTGTATCCTACGGTCTTTCCTACGGGTTCTCCTATCGTGGCAGCCATGCGTGCGGCAATCTGTATGGCGGCAAGCCTGCGCGGTTCGAGCATGATAATCTTTCCGCCGCCTTTGGCTTTCATGCTTTCAAGGATGGTAAGCGGCAGGACGGTAGATTTTCCGGCTCCCGGCGGAGCCGTGACGATGGTTGTCGGGTGTGTCGAAATGGCGTCGTTCAGTCTGCCGGCAATCTCGTAGGCGGGTAGAGGTGGCTGTTGCATATCGTCTTGTTGCGTTGCCTTTTGTCTTATCTCATGCACTTGACGGGGTCTCTCATCTCTCCGGCAGTCACGAATCCGCCGTTCTTCCTGCTGAACTCCAGGTTTATTTCCGCGAGTTCCTTTCTGCCGTAAATGTAGTCGTCGTACATGTCTTCCATGTCGATGCCTTCACATTCTCCTCCGCCGTAGTCAAGCGATTCTCTTACGATGTCTATCCTTTCGGAAATCGTGGTGTCTTTTATCAAAATGCTCTTCATAAATTTCTTGTTTTCTGTTAATGAGTAAATGAAAAATGTTATGCTCTATCGTAATTCCGGATTATGTTTTGTAGTAATCCGTATGCAAAAGTATCATGAAAAATCAGAATAGCCAACAAATCGCGTCATTATTCGATGTGGGCAGACATCGGAAAAAGGCGTTTTCCGTTTGTTTCCAGTATTTTGTTAGCTTATTTTAAGGCTCAAGACCGTATTTTGAAAGTAAAAATTAGCATAGTTGGATTATTTGTTGTACCTTAGCACCCAAATTGGCAAATGCGCTCAGAACGCGCGCAAATGCCCTTAGATTGGAAATTCAAGAAAATTAACTTATAAAAATTAATGGACAGTAATAACACAATTGACCAGGACAGAATTCTCAAAATCAATATTGAGGAAGAGATGAAGTCTTCGTACATCGACTATTCCATGTCGGTTATTGTGGCTCGTGCCCTGCCAGATGTGAGAGACGGCTTCAAGCCCGTGCATAGAAGAATTCTCTATGGTATGATGGGTATCGGAAACACAAGTGACAAACCATACAAGAAATGTGCCCGCGTAGTAGGTGAGGTGCTCGGAAAGTATCACCCGCACGGCGACAGCTCGGTATACGGAGCGCTCGTGAGAATGGCACAGGATTGGAATATGCGTTATACGCTTGTTGACGGACAGGGTAACTTCGGTAGCGTGGACGGCGACTCTGCTGCCGCCATGCGATATACGGAATGCAGACTCTCCAAGATGGGAGAGCACATTATGGACGACCTCAACAAAGATACGGTTGACATGATGAACAACTTCGACGACTCGCTCGTTGAACCTACCGTCATGCCGACAAAGATTCCTAACCTGCTCGTGAACGGTGGAAACGGTATCGCCGTGGGTATGGCGACGAATATACCTACACACAACCTCGGAGAGGTGATTGACGGATGCTGCGCTTATATCGACAACAACGACATCGATACCGAAGGACTCATGCAGTATATCAAGGCTCCGGATTTCCCTACAGGTGCTTATATATATGGAATACAGGGCGTGAAGGATGCCTACGAGACGGGTAGAGGACGCATCGTGATGAGAGCAAAGGCGGAAATAGAAAGCGGTGACTCTCACGACAAGATCGTCGTTACGGAAATTCCTTATGGCGTAAACAAGGCACAGCTCATTACATATATTGCAGACCTCGTGAAGGAAGGAAAGCTCGACGGTATCAGTAATGCCAACGACGAGTCGGGCAGACAGGGTATGCGTATCGTAATCGACGTGAAGAAGGATGCAAATGCTAATGTTATCCTGAACAAACTGTTCAAGATGACGGCGCTACAAAGCTCATTCTCTGTGAATTGCATCGCCCTGGTTAAAGGAAGGCCACGCTTGCTTACATTAAAGGAATGTGTGAAATACTTCGTTGAGCATCGTCATGACGTGACGATACGCCGTACGAAGTTTGACCTTAAAAAGGCGCAGGAGAGGGCTCATATCCTTGAGGGCCTGATAATAGCCTGCGACAATATCGATGAGGTCGTACATATAATAAGAGCCTCGAAGACTCCTTCTGACGCTCAGCGCAATCTGGAACAACGTTTTAATCTTGACGAGCTGCAGTCGAAGGCTATCGTGGACATGCGTCTGAGCCAGCTGACGGGACTTCGTCTTGAGCAGTTGCATTCAGAATACGAGGAACTGGAGAGACAGATTGCATACTTGCAGCAGATTCTCGACGATCCGGAATTGTGCAAGAAGGTCATGAAGGAAGAACTGCAGGAGGTAAAGGACAAGTATGGCGACGAGCGCCGTACGGAAATCAAATACTCAAGCGAGGAGTTCAATCCAGAAGACTTCTATCCAAACGATCCTGTCGTGATTACCATCAGCCATCTCGGATACATCAAGAGAACGCCGCTAAGTGAATTCCGCGAGCAGGCAAGAGGCGGAGTGGGAAGCAAGGGCGCACATAGCCGCGAGCAGGACTTCACGGAGTATATCTATCCTGCAACGATGCACAACACGATGATGTTCTTCACGAAGAAGGGACGTTGCTACTGGCTCAAGTGCTTCGAGATTCCGGAAGGAAACAAGAACAGCAAGGGTAGAGCTATACAGAACCTTCTCAATATTGAGAGCGATGATAGCGTGAACGCATTCCTGCGCTTGAGAGGCCTCGACGACCAGGTGTTCATCAATAGCCATTACGTCGTGTTCGCTACGAAGAATGGTATAATAAAGAAAACTCTACTGGAGGCTTACAGCCGTCCGCGTGCAAATGGCGTGAACGCCATAAACATACAGGAAGGCGACGAGGTGGTAGGCGTGAGACTTACCAACGGACACAACGAACTCGTGTTGGCCAACCGTAACGGACGTGCCGTACGTTTCAACGAAAATACCGTGCGTGCTATGGGACGTGTGTCTACTGGTGTTCGAGGCATGAGACTTGACGGCGGGGATGACGAAGTAATCGGAATGGTGGTAATCAACCGCCCTGAAGAGGAAACCATAATGGTGGTCAGCGAGAAGGGATATGGCAAGAGAAGCCTGGTTGAAGACTATCGCGTGACAAACCGTGGCGGTAAGGGCGTGAAGACTTTAGGCATTACCGAGAAGACCGGAAGACTCGTTGCCATAAAGGTTGTGACCGACGATAACGACCTGATGATTATCAACAAGAGTGGCGTGGTAATACGTCTGTCCGTACAGGAATGCAGAGTGATGGGACGTGCCACACAGGGCGTACGCCTTATCAACCTCGCAAAGAAGAACGATGTCATAGCAAGCGTATGCAAGGTGATGAGCTCGGAGCTTGAAAGCATAGCCGAAGAGGAAAGCCGCAAGGACTTCGCTTCAACAAGCGAGGAGATACAGAAGAGCAATACTGCCCTTCCGTCGGAGGATGCAGACGTAGTTGATGCCGACGTGGATGATACGGACGTTATGGATGATGATTCATCGGAGAATAATACGGAAGAATAATTGATAACTTACTTAAATAAATAATAGAATATGAAAAAACTAACAGTTTTGGCACTTGTTGCACTTAGTAGTGCATCTGTGTATGCCCAGGATATAAAGACTATCATGGGTGCCAACGACTACAATGAGGCTCTTAATCTCATCAAGTCAGGAGAGGGTTCACTCTCGAATGAGGAAAAGGCAAAGGCTTACAACAAGGTTGTGGACCTGGCTCTCGCCAAATACAACAAGGAGGCGCAGGTGGAACTCTCAAACCAAGTGAAGAAGGAAAATGCCGCTTACGACAAGGAAGGCATGTATAAGGCTGCTGAAGTAGCACTTAATGCCGCCATCGAATGCGACAAGTATGACAACATGCCAAACGCTAAGGGAAAGGTAAAGCCTAAGTTCGCAAAGTCTAATGCTGAGCGTCTTGGTACAGCACGCGCTAACCTCGTGAATGCAGGACAGGCGTTCTATGATGCAAAGGACTATAGCGGAGCGGCTACGGCTTTCGGTCTTTATGTAGATACGAACAATTCAAAGCTCTTCAATCCGGAGCAGAAGGCAGACCAGTATTATACTCAGATTTCTTATTTCGCAGCTCTTTCTGCATATTTTGCAAAGAACTTTGCAGCTGCTGACAAGTATGCCGACATCGCCATCACGGATACAGCATACGCCAAGGACGCCATGGCTCTGAAGCTCAGCTCTATGCAGACCAATATGAAGACACAGGCTGATTCTCTTGCCGTAGCAAAGAAGCTGGAGGAGCTTTACAGCAAGTATCCTACAAACAAAGACGTGTTCAGCTCTTTGGCAAGTCTTTATCTCGGACAGAAGAAGACTTCCGAGTTCAACGCTCTCGTAGACAAGGCTCTTGCTGCTGATGCTAATGACTATTCTGCTCTTATCATGAGAGGTCAGGCTTATATGGCAGACAGCAAGTGGGAGAATGCTATCGCCGACTTCAAGAAGGCAAGCGAGGTTATGCCGACATCCGCTCCTAACTATATCCCTGTAGTAGCAACCGTTGGTACTTGCTACATGCAGCTTGCGCAGGATAAGGCAAATGTTGTGTATACAAAGACTAAAGGCCGTATTCCTGCAGCAGCAGAAAAGGTAATCATCGGCGTATACGACCAGGCTATCGAGTATTTCCAGAAGGCTAAGAATCTTGACACTCAGAAGCAGTTCAAGAACACCTGGGCATACAACCTCTACAACTGTCTGTATCGTACTCTTGGTGAGGAAGATCCTAAGACGGTTGCTGCAAAGGCTGATTTGGGTAACTAATTGAATGATTTATAATCTCAGGGTCATGGCATATATATAATAAGGTGTATTGCCATGACCTTGATTCGTTTCTTTGTTTTTTATTTGTCGTAGGCGGAGTATCTGCGTCTTTATTGAATGTAGCATAATAGGTATAATGAAAAGATTGTTCTTGTTTTTCTTGGTTTCTATTTCTGTCTGTATCTCATCGCTGGCTCAGAAGAAGGAGCTGGCACAGGCAAAGACGTATCTGAAGAGTGGTAAAGACTTTGACAAGGCGGAGACTTTGATGCGTAAACTGCTTGCTGACTCGAATAATGTCTGCAACATAAAGGTGTGGAATATGCTGGCAGATGCCGTGCGCATGCAGTATGAGCAAGGCAACGAGAAGCTCTATCTGAAGCAGAAGTCTGATACGGCGGCGTTGTTTCTTACATGCCAGCGTATGTTTCTTGTATACGAAGGGATGGATAGCGTAGACGCTATGCCTGACGATAAAGGCAGGGTGAAGCTGAAATACAGAAAGCGGAATTCGGAATACCTTGACGGGCTGAGGCGCAATCTGTATAACGGAGGCGTGTATTTCGTTTCCAAGCAGAACTACGGGTCTGCTTATTCCATACTTGACACATATCTCGAATGTGTGAAACAGCCTTTGTTTTCAAGTTACAAATATGACTATACGACCAAGCAGGCTCTTTCGGCGGCATATCTTGCTACATACTGTGGGGCGAAGCTTGCCGATAATGGGAAGACTCTTAAGTATTCGGATATTGCCTTGCAATATAAGCCGGGTAGGGAGAAGACCTTGCAATTTCTCGCCAACATATATAATGAGAGAAAGGAAAATGACAGATATTGCGATGTCTTGAGGACCGGCTTCCATGAATATCCCAAGTCGGAGTATTTCTTCACGCGTCTTGTTGACTACTATAATAATGCGAATATGGCGGATTCTTCGCTCCTCGTCGTTAATCAGGCGTTGAAGGTAGAGCCGACAAACATCCTCTTTCTGTATGGCAAGAGTAATATCCTGCTGAATACGGGCAAGTATAAAGATTGTGTCGCTATATGCGATAGCATCATTTCCATTAAAGATTCCATTCCGGATGTTTATTATAATGCGGGAGTGGCTTATCTGAATCTCGCTTTTGAAGCGGAGAAGACAGGAGGAAAGAAAGGTAAGGCGATGGGAAGGAAGTATTATTCCTTGGCGAAGCCGTATATGGAAAAGTACAGGGCGCTTGGCCCTGACCATAAGGACAAATGGGCGGCAGGTCTTTATAATATCTATCTGAACCTTAACATGGGTAAGGAATTTGAGGAGATAACGAAGATTCTTGAGAAGTAAGCATCTCTTCGTCATCACGAAAGCACTTCTTTTTCAAGGAGGCATTTCTTTTTCAAGGAAGACAAACAAGGCATATCCACACGAGAATGGTTGTGGGTATGCCTTATTTCTTCCCTAATGTTCGTCTGGCGTATTCCGGATAGTCGTATGGTTGCATGGAGTTTGGAAACATTTCGCCAAGTACGGCTTTCGCCTCGTCGGGGTTCTTTTCTACGGCGATGGTAAGGTATTTCAGGAATTCGTCTTCAAAGCCAAGGTAGTTGCATGTTACGGCGAGATAGGCGAGTCCGCGTATTCTTTTAGGGTCTCTTGTGAAGATTTCCTTGAACAGGAGATAAGCCGCCTTGTCATAACTATGTTCGTAGAACGATACGGCAACCTGGAACAGATACTCCTGCTTGTTTGTCGACAGCTCATATCCGATGGTGAACACGTCGTTTGCCTGCTCAAGCTTTTTCATTCCGAGCAGGATGCTTCCTTCTATGAGATTGAGTTCGGCATCCTTGTATTTCTCTTTCTTCAGCAAGTTGATGTATTCAAATGCCGTTTCCGGTTTGCTGCTCCATCCGCATACTATAGCCAGGTCTTTGTATATGTCAATAAGATTGTTCTTGTTGTCCGTACATTTGCCTTTGGCAACCATCAGCAGCTGGTATGCCTTTGCCGTATCCTGCATGCAGAAATAGCAACGTGCCCTGAGTATGTCGCCCAGTTCGTTGTCAGAAAGCTTTGAGTATTTGTCGTATGCGTCGAGAGCCTTCGTGTAGTTGCACATCTTGAAGAAGGAGTTGCCAAGATTCATGTAGGCGTCAGCCTGCTTGTCGTCTATGGCGATAGCGTATTCCGCGCTTGTAGCAGAATCGGAATATTTGTCAGCCATAAGCTGCAGACTTGAGATGAGAATCCAGTTGTCCACGTTGAACGGGTCCTTGTCTATCACCTTTTCAAGCATCTCTATCGCTCCGTCGTTGTCGCCTCTTTCGCTAAGGGAGCGAGCCGTCATCTTCAGATAGTCTTCCGACTCTTTGTCTTCAATCCTTTCTTTCAGCTTGTCCGCCTCGTCAGTCTGTCCGTAGTCGTAGAGCAGATATGCCGTATCGAGAATAAGATAGAGGGAGTCTTCCTGGTCTATGTTGTCTTCCGCTTTGATGAAAGTCTGCCTTGCCTTGTCATATTCGCCTGTAGCGAGGTAATACTCTATGAGTATCGTGTAATATTCGAGTGCGGAAGTGTCGGTAATACGGCTGATGTATTTATATGCTGTCTTGTAGTCCCTCTTTACGTTGATGTAGAATCGTGCGAGGAATACGAGGGGACTTGTTGCGTCGGGGTACAAGGAAATTGCATACTCAGCCACGCCCCTTGCCTTTTGTGCCGCTCCCTTTTCGAAATAGTATTCGGCTATGTCGGCAAGTTCGTCGGAGCTGAGTATACAACCGCCTCCGGCTTTCTGGGAGTCCTCATATAGCCGGAGGTTGTTTATGAATTCTTCTGATTTAAAATAATCGTTGTTTGAATTATTCGTCATTTATTTCTTGTCTGTCATCTTGGCCCAGGTATCTTTAAGTCCGACAGTCTTGTTGAACACCAGGTTGTCCGGCGTAGAGTTCTTGTCAGCCATAAAGTAACCGATTCTCTGGAATTGCAGGTATTCCCCTGCCACTTTAGTTGCCGCGAAATTCTCCACGTAGCAGTTTTTCCTCACGTGGAGCGAGTCCGGGTTGATGAGTTCTCTGAAGTCGCGCTCGTCGGCAGAAGGGTTTTCTATGCTGAAGAGTCTGTCGTACTCCCTTACTTCAGCCTTCTTGCAATGGTCTACGCTAACCCAATGCAGGGTGCCCTTCACCTTGCGGTTGGCTCCTTCCATTCCGCTCTTGCTTGTAGGGTCGTATTCCGCCTGTATCTCGGTGATGTTTCCGTCTGCGTCTTTCGTGCATCCTGTACATTTCACGATGTATGCGTTTTTCAGTCTCACTTCTTTCCCTGGAGTCATACGGAAGAACTTCTTAGGCGCGTCTTCCATGAAGTCTTCGCGTTCTATCCATAGGTTCTTGCTGAATGTGATGTTGTGTGTGCCGTCCGCCTCGTTTTCCGGATTGTTGATGGCTTCCATCTCTTCGGTCATTCCGTCAGGATAGTTTGTTATTACGAGCTTCACGGGATTCACCACGGCAGAAACGCGGATAGCCTTGGCGTTGAGGTCTTCGCGCACGGCAGCTTCGAGGAGCGCCATGTCGTTGAGGGCGTCAAACTTGGTATATCCTATGCTGTCTATGAATTTGCGTATGCTTTCCGGCGAGTATCCTCTTCTGCGCATACCGCAGAGGGTAGGCATACGTGGGTCGTCCCATCCGTCAACAAGATGCTCGTCAACCAGCGCATGCAGTTTTCTCTTGCTCATTACCGTGTAGGTAAGGTTGAGTCTGTTGAACTCTATCTGTCTTGGGCGGAAGTCATGGATGTTATCTTCCTCTCCCTCGTAGACCTTAAGTTCGTCGATGAACTTGTCGTAGAGCGGACGATGGGGCACGAATTCCAGGGTACAGATAGAGTGTGTGACGCCTTCAAAGTAGTCGCTCTGTCCGTGTGCGAAGTCGTACATCGGGTATGCGTGCCATTTTGTTCCCGTTCGATGGTGTGGCGTATGTATTATTCTGTACATGATAGGGTCGCGGAAGTGCATGTTCGGGTTGGCCATATCGAGCTTTGCTCTCAATACCATCGAACCCTCTTCAGCCTCAGGTGTGTTCATTTTCCTGAACAGTTCCAGGCTTTCCTCCACGGGTCTGTTTCTGTAAGGCGACTCCACTCCAGCCTGTGTCGGCGTGCCTTTCTGCTCGGCAATCTGTTCGCTTGTCTGCTCGTCGACGTAAGCCTTTCCGTTTTCAATCATCCATACGGCGAAGTCCCATAGCTTCTGGAAGTAGTCGGAAGCGTAGTACACGTTTCCCCACTTGAATCCGAGCCATTTGATGTCGTTCAGGATAGAGTCTACATACTCCGTGTCCTCCTTGCTTGGGTTGGTGTCGTCGAATCGCAGGTTGCAGACACCATTATATTTTTCAGCCACTCCGAAGTCCATGCAAATAGCTTTGGCATGTCCGATATGCAGATATCCGTTAGGCTCAGGTGGGAATCTGGTTTGTATTCTTTTGGCGTTCTTGCCTTCTTCGAGATCCTTTTCCACTAATTGTTCTACGAAGCTAAGGCTTTTCTTCTCTTCATTCTTTAGTTCTTCAGTATTTGTCATAATCTGAAATGTTATATTGTTTTGTTTATATTGTCATGAATGTCAGTCGCTACACTTTAGCCGACTTTGCTCCGGCAGATTTGCCATACCATATGCAAAGGTAATGTAAATCGCAGAGAATACAAAAAAGTTTTCGTTTTTATTGTCTGTAAATGTCATGATTATGTGAAAAGTATACAATATGCGTGATGATAATAATCGGAAAGAGCAAGGAAAAATATAAATACAGGCTTTGTTTTATAAAATATAGGCTTTACGTAATAAAATAAAGACCTTATTTATATAAATAAGGCTTATATTTTAATTTTTTATAGTGATTTTTGAATGTTTTCCCGAATTTTTCCCGAATTTCTATCGTGGTGTTATTCTCTACCTCAGTTCGGGATAAGAAACCTTTATCCCGAACTGGGGTATTCCTATGAACCTTTATGGCATTGAAAGCGCAACATAAAGTTGTATTTTTATACAATTACAACGTGCGTGTTTGGTGCATAAAAGAGGGATATGGA
>URLQ01000078.1 GCA_900548745.1 uncultured Prevotella sp. | reverse complement strand
GAAATGTTTGGCAAAGGCATAGTCGCGTGAGTCATGGGCAGGAACAGCCATGATGGCTCCTGTGCCATAGCCGGCAAGAACGTATTCTGAAATCCAGATAGGTATATTCTCTCCTGTGAATGGGTTTACGGCATAAGAACCAGAGAACACGCCGGTTACCTTATGGTTTGCCATACGGTCAAGCTCCGTACGTTTCTTCACGTAAGCAAGATATTCCTCTACTTCAGCTTTCTGCTCCGCTGTAGTAAGTTTCTCTACGAGTTCGCTCTCCGGTGCAAGTACCATGAATGTAACTCCGAATATAGTGTCGGCACGTGTGGTGAAGATAGTAAAGTCCCAATCCTGACCAGCCACCTTGAACTGCATCTCTGTTCCCTCAGAACGACCTATCCAGTTCTTCTGTGTCTCCTTGATGCTGTCGCTCCAGTCAACGGTGTTCAGTCCGTCGAGCAGACGCTGTGAGTATGCGCTGACACGCAGACACCACTGGCGCATCTTCTTCTGTACCACAGGATAACCGCCACGCTCGCTCACTCCGTCTACTACCTCGTCGTTTGCAAGCACGGTGCCCAGTCCGGCACACCAGTTTACCATTGTCTCGCCGATATAAGCTATGCGATAGTTCATCAGCACCTGCTGCTGTTCTTTATCGCTCATGGCTTTCCATTCCTCAGCGGTGAAAGACAGCTCTTCGCTCTTTGCTACATTCTCTGCCGCAGCGCTGCCCTTCTCTTCAAACATCTTCACGAGTTCTTCTATAGGCATAGCCTTCTGGCATTTCAGGCAATAGAAGGAGTTGAACATCTTCTGGAAAGCCCATTGTGTCCATTTGTAGTATTTAGGGTCGCAGGTTCTCACCTCACGGTCCCAGTCGAACGAGAATCCTATCTTATCCAGCTGTTCGCGGTATCTCTTGATGTTGACCTCAGTTGTTATAGCAGGATGCTGTCCTGTCTGTATGGCATATTGCTCGGCAGGCAGTCCGTAGGCATCGTAACCCATAGGGTTGAGCACGTTGAAGCCGTTGAGCCTTTTGTATCTGGCATAAATGTCAGATGCAATATATCCAAGCGGATGCCCCACATGCAGTCCCGCACCAGAAGGGTAAGGGAACATGTTGAGCACGTAGAATTTCTTTTTCTCCTTGTCTTCAGCCACCTTGTAGGTCTTGTCTTCCACCCACTGGCGCTGCCATTTCTGTTCAATTTCGTTGAAGTTATACTCCATTGTTATATAGTGTTTTTATTGTTTTCCTTTGCAAAGATAATATAAATAGGTGAAATATTCTGCTTTTTTGTATAAAACCCTAACTCACAGCATCATTTCCATGTCTACGATATCAAGCCATCTGCCTAATTTATACCCCACTTTCTTGAAGTGTGACACTTTTTCGAAGCCCATTCGCTTGTGGAAGGCAATGCTTTCCGCATTCTCTTCCGTTATGCAGGCTATCAGGTTCTTGCATCCGTCGAGTTTTCTGCAAGCCTCTATGAGGTGCTTCATCAGCAGGGAGCCTGTTCCGCAGCCCTTATGCTCAGGGTCGAGATATATGGTTACTTCAAGTGTGTTGCAGTATGCAGCACGGTCTTTCCATTGATGCACGTAGCAGTAGCCTACTACCCTACCCTTCTGTTCCGCCACGAAATACGGGTAGTGAGATGATATATCCTTTATCCTGCCCAGCATTTCATCCTCTGACAGAGCTTTCATCTCGAAGCTGGTAGTAGTATCCGTTATGTAGTGGTTGTATATTCTTGTTATCGTCGCGGCATCCTTTTCTGCAACGTGGCGTATTACTGTTTCGTTTATCATTTTCCTCCTACAATAGTCTTTATATCATTGAGTTTGTTAAGTGCCTCCATAGGCGTGAGATTATTTATGTCGAGTCCGAGGATCTCGTCCCTTACCTGGCATAGTACCGGGTCGTCCAGCTGGAAGAAGCTCAGCTGCGAACCTTCCGCAGGTGCGGAAATGTTCTCTACGGCAGCTTTCCCTGCAGCCCCCACCCCGCTGTTGTCAGCCTCAAGCTGCTTCAGTATGGTGTTGGCGCGGTTTATGATGCTTTTGGGCATGCCGGCAATCTGTGCCACATGAATACCGAAGGAATGTTCCGACCCTCCTCTTTCAAGGCGGCGCAGGAAGATAACCTTGCCGTTCATTTCCTTCACGCTTACGTTATAGTTCTTTATCCTCGTGAAGTTCTTTTCCATTTCGTTCAGCTCATGGTAGTGTGTGGCAAAGAGAGTGCGTGCGGCGGCACGTGGCTGTTCGTGCAGATATTCCACGATAGCCCATGCTATGGATATTCCGTCGTATGTGCTTGTTCCTCTTCCGAGCTCGTCAAAGAGTACCAGGCTGCGTGGCGTCACGTTGTTCAGTATGTTGGCAGCCTCCGTCATCTCCACCATGAATGTGGATTCTCCCATAGAGATGTTGTCGCTTGCTCCCACACGGGTGAATATCTTGTCCACTATTCCTATCTTTGCGCTTTCTGCCGGCACATAGCTTCCTATCTGTGCCATCAGCGTGATGAGTGCCGTTTGTCTTAGCAATGCCGACTTTCCTGCCATGTTCGGTCCGGTGATGATCATTATCTGTTGCTTCTTGTCGTCGAGATATATGTCGTTTGGCACATAGCTCTCCCCTACCGGCATCTGTGTTTCTATTACAGGGTGTCTGCCTTGCCTGATGTCTATCACTATATCGTCTTGCAGGACCTGCGGCCTTACGTAGCGGTGCTCCTCGGCGGTCTTGGCGAAAGACAGCAGGCAGTCGAGTTGCGCTATGATATGTGCATCTTTCTGTATTGTATGTATATAGTGTTGCGATGATTGTACGAGTTCTCCGTACAGGCGTGTCTCCAGTTGCAGTATCCTGTCCTCCGCTCCGAGAATCTGCTCCTCGTATTGTTTCAGCTCCTGTGTGATGTAGCGTTCCGCATTGGCAAGAGTCTGTTTCCTTATCCATGTTTCCGGCACCTTGTCTTTATGTATGTTGCGCACTTCAAGATAGTATCCGAACACGTTGTTGTAGCCGATCTTCAAGCTGCTTATTCCAGTCTTTTGCGTTTCGCGTTCCTGTATTTTCAGCAGGTAGTCCTTGCCGTTGTATGCAATGTCTCGTGTGCGGTCCAGCTCCTCGTCCACTCCGTTTCTTATCACGTGTCCCTTGTTTACGAGTTGTGGCGGGTCCGGTTCTATCTCCATTTCTATGCGGTCGCTGAGTTCCTTGCAGTCGTCAATCTTCTCAGCCATCAGGGATAGCGTGGCGTTGCTTGATGCTGCGCACACTTCCTTGATAGGTTTCATGGCGAGCAGAGCGTTCTTCAGCTGCACCATTTCCCTTGGTGTCACCCTTCCTGTAGCCACCTTTGCCGTTATGCGCTCCAGGTCTCCCACTCCACAGATGTTCTCGTCGATGGTCTGGCGGAGCATGGTATCCTTGAAGAACTCCTCCACTACGTCGAGCCTTTTGTCTATGTCGGCGGCGTTGCGCAGAGGGAATCTAACCCATCTGTTCAGCATTCTTGCTCCCATAGGCGATGCCGTGCGGTCGAGCACGTCTATCAGGGCGCTTCCTCCGTCCTGCATCGACGATGTGAGTTCAAGTGAGCGGATGGTGAAGTTGTCGAGTCTTACAAACCTCTCTTCGTCTATTCTCGATAGCGAAGTGATATGGCTGATATGTGTATGTTGCGTAATTTCAAGATATTGCAGTACGGCTCCGCTTGCCACGATGCCGTTTTTCAGGTGGTCTATGCCGAATCCTTTCAGGTTCTTTACGCTGAAATGCTTCTGCAGTTTCTGTCTTGCAGTCTGCTCGTTGAACACCCATTCGTCGAGCTCGAACACACAATGTTTTGTGCCGAAGAATCTCTCGAAGTCCGCTTTCCTGCCTCTTTCAAAGAGTACCTCCTTAGGCTGGAAGTTGGCAATCAGCTTCTGAATGTAGTCGTAGGGACCTTCTGTGGTGAGGAATTCTCCTGTTGAAATGTCCAGGAACGCCACTCCGCAGGAGCCTTTGCCGAAGTGCACGGCTGCGAGGAAGTTGTTTTCCTTGTAGTTCAGCACGTTGTCAGTCATGGCAACGCCCGGTGTGACGAGTTCTGTAATGCCTCGTTTCACGAGTTTTTTCGTCAGTTTCGGGTCTTCCAGCTGGTCGCATATAGCCACTCTCCTACCCGCTCTGATTAGTTTAGGCAGATAAGTGTCGAGGGCATGATGAGGGAATCCTGCCATTTCGGTAGACGGACTGCTTCCCGAGTTGTTTCTTTTTGTCAGCGTTATTCCGAGTATGCGGCTTGCATCCACGGCGTCGTCACAGTAAGTCTCGTAGAAGTCGCCACAGCGGAAGAGCAGCAGAGCGTCTGGATGTTTAGCCTTCAGCGAGAAGAACTGCTGCATCATCGGTGTGAGTCCCTTTTCCTTTTTTGCCATATATTTAATGAAACTATAGTCTGATTATTGTTCAAATAAAGCCTTAAAGTATTCTGTTGCGGAGCCATGCAATATGCATGGCTACCGCAGTCAGCATACTCAGGCAATTTGCAAATTTACTCTATTCGTGGGAAATGGCAAAATAGAAAAGGAGAAATGTTGTTTATAAATATAAAGAAATCTGTAGTTCTTTTATTCTTAAATAGCCGGCAAAAACTAAAATATGGCTTTTATTTTATAAAATAAAGGTTGTACGTAATAAAATAAAGGTTTTGTTTTATAAAATAAAAGCTGTATTTCAATTTTATTTATTGGCTTTCATATTTTATAATATATTGTTTCTTTAAAAAATAAGTGCATATCAGGGTAGGAGAGTGGTTCTCTTCCATGCCTGATATGCACTTGTTATATTATATGATCAGTATTATTTCGACCATTTCATCCACTTTCCGCCCTTCATGCAGAGTATTCCGATGATGATGAACGGTATGGATAGAATCTGTCCCATGTCGAGTGGGAGAGAGACCTCGAATGCTTCCTGCACCTCCTTTGTATACTCTATGAAGAAGCGTGCGGTGAAGATGTATGTAAGGCAGAGGCCGAAGAAGAATCCGGTGCCTACCTTTTGAGGCTTCTTTCTGTATATATACCAGCCGATGAAGAAGAGTATGGCGTATGCTATAGCCTCGTAGAGCTGGCCCGGATGGCGTGGCTGCATGTCAACCTGCTCGAAGACAAAAGCCCACGGCACATCGGTCACCTTGCCTATTATCTCGGAATTCATAAGGTTGCCGAGGCGTATGAAGCATGCCGTTACGGGTGTGGCGATAGCTATGTTGTCGAGCACCTGCCATATAGGTAGCTTGCTGCGCCTTACATAGAGCCATAGTGCAATCATCAGTCCTAATGTTCCGCCGTGGCTTGCCAGTCCTGCATAG
The DNA here is from genome assembly GCA_900548745.1 of uncultured Prevotella sp. Classification (GTDB taxonomy): domain Bacteria; phylum Bacteroidota; class Bacteroidia; order Bacteroidales; family Bacteroidaceae; genus Prevotella. The sequence continues at coordinate 7,769 of URLQ01000078.1, read as the reverse complement.
CCTGTGAATTTCCATCCTCCGTATTCGAGAAAGCGTATTGGCAGAAGCATCTCCACGATATGTTTTCCCGAGGAGAGGAAATAGTCAGGCTCATAGAAGAGGCAATGTCCGAGTCTTGCTCCGATGAGTATTCCCACGAAGCAATATATGAACAGGGGCTCAAAGAGTTCGCTCTTTATCTTCTGCTCTTTATACAACTGCCTTACGATAAAGTATGCCGACAGCAGTCCTATCAGCCAGCACAGCGCATACCAGCGCATGGCGAAACCGCCTATATGGAAAGCCTCAATGCTTGGGTTCCAGTCTATATACAACATCTTGTATTGTGTTTTTATTAGCCTTTTCTTCCATTGGGGAGGGTAGGGGCGGATTAAACGTTAAAGCGGAAGTGCATGATGTCGCCGTCCTGCACAACATATTCTTTTCCTTCGATGCCGAGCTTTCCAGCCTCGCGTACAGCAGCCTCGGAGCCATACTGGATATAGTCTTCGTATTTTATGACCTCTGCGCGGATGAATCCTTTCTCGAAGTCTGTGTGGATTACGCCGGCACATTGTGGTGCCTTCCATCCTTTGTGGTAGGTCCATGCCTTTACTTCCATTTCGCCTGCGGTGATGAATGTCTCAAGGTTAAGCAGAGAGTAGGCTTTCTTGATAAGACGGTTCACGCCGCTTTCCTCCAGTCCCAGTTCGTCGAGAAACATCTTCTTGTCCTCGTAAGTCTCCAGACCGGCAATGTCTTCCTCTGTCTTTCCTGCAATGACGAGAGTTTCTGCGCCTTCCTCTTTTGCAATCTCCTCGATGCGCTTTGAGTATTCGTTGCCTGTCTTTGCCGAAGTCTCATCAACGTTGCAGACATAGAGTACAGGCTTTGCGGTCAGCAGGAAGAGGTTGCGTGCAGCCTCCTGCTCCTCTTTGGAGTCAAACTCCACGGTGCGTGCGTTCTTTCCCTGCTCCAGCACTTCCTTATATGCTTCCAGCACGGCGACTTCTATCTTGGCGTCCTTGTTTCCTGCCTGTGCTACCTTCTGCTGCTTGCTGAGACGTCCCTCGATAGTCTCAAGGTCTTTCAGTTGCAGCTCGGTGTCTATGATTTCCTTATCGCGTACCGGATCGATAGTTCCGTCAACATGAGTGATGTTGTCGTCATCGAAGCAGCGCAATACATGTATTATAGCATCCGTCTCACGTATGTTTCCGAGGAATTTGTTGCCCAGTCCTTCACCCTTGCTGGCACCCTTTACGAGTCCTGCAATGTCTACAATCTCGCATGTTGCCGGCACGATACGTCCTGGATGAACAATCTCTGCGAGTTTAGTCAGTCGGTCGTCAGGTACGGTAATGACGCCCACGTTAGGTTCTATAGTGCAGAATGGGAAGTTTGCTGCCTGTGCCTTTGCGCTTGAAAGGCAATTGAAAAGAGTGGATTTTCCCACGTTAGGGAGTCCCACGATACCACATTTTAGTGCCATGTCTTAGTGTTTATATTATTCTTTTATTGTTTCAAGATCATCGTTAATATGCAATCTCCGATTATGGCAGAGATACGAACATATAGTTTCAGCCTGCGAAATTACTCATTTTAATGTAGTTGCGCAAGTTTTTAACCTGCTTTTAGCAAACTTGCCGACAGGCTGGCGCTTGGCTTTACAGTTCTTTCAGCCATATTCCGAAGAAGCGGTCGTATATGATGTATCCTCTCTCCGATAGATATATGTACTCTTCGTCGGCAAGGTATTTCAGCGCACGCTGTACGCTGCTTGTAGACTTTAGCTGGTGTTTGCGCAAGAATAGTCCCGACATTGGCTCTGCCACAGAGCCTTCTCTTGCTATTGCCAGCAGCAGGTTCGCCTGGTTGGCGGTGAGCAGATGGAAGAGCCGCTTGTAGTCTTCCTCTTCCGAGAGTATTATCTTGATTATGACTTCATTCATGTCCTTTACCGTTACCGTCTTGTCTGTTAAGCGGTAGAGGCGGTTCAATACGGCTTGTATGTACCATGTCACGCCGTCCACCATGCTGTATAGTTCGTGGAAAGCATCGTATGGCAGCGACACATCCTTTTTCTTCAGCTTCTCTTTGGCAAAAGAGTAGTATATTGCTTCGTCGAGTGTGCCGAGGTTCAGCTTTTCTGTGCTCCTGTAGAACGGATGCTTCGGTGAGTTGAACATTTCCATTATCATATGCAATCTGCTTCCAGAGAACACGAAGCGGGCATTGTTCATTTTCTGTATATGTGTGCGCAGCAGCGCCTCTACGTTTTTCTCTGGGTATTCCATCACCTGTTGGAACTCATCGAAGGCGATGTAGCAATTACATTGCGACTGTGATATGTATGTGAATATCTCGTTGAGTGTTGATTCTGTGTACTGTGGTGCGAAGTTAAGTGATAGTTGTGGCAGACCGGTCATAAAGTCTGTCGACATGGTTATCTGACTGCTTTTGAATATCTTTGTGATGATGTTTTCTGCCTTTTGCAGCGCTGTGTCGAGTTTCCCCACAACGGCTTTGGCGAAGGTCTGCACGAAGTCGTACAGGGAGTTTGTGGCGTAGATATCGATGTAGAAGCATACGGCATCGGGGTCCTGTTCCTTGATTTTGTGGAACACGTGCCGGATTAATCCTGTCTTGCCGTATCTTCTCGGACTCATAAGCGTAATGTTACAGCCGTTGCGCAGCGAGGAAACCATCTCTTCCGTTTCCTCTTTCCTGTCGCAGAAATACTCCGGACCTTCATATCCGTACAATAAGAAAGGGTTGTCTATCTTGCTCATATTCAATCATGTATTATTATTACGCACTTTGCGTTACGCATTTTGCGTAATCGTTTTGCAAAGATACATTATTCCTGCATAACTTCCAAACAAACCTATAGTTTTCCTATCGTACTTCTGTATACACAAAAATAAACAATGTCGCAAACCATGATAATATGATTTGCGACATTGCCGTAATTGTAATATGCTTTGTCTAAAGCAGATGATACAGATAACGCCCCCTGTCATTACTTGGTAAGCTTATACCATACCCATGAGATGTATGCCAACACGAAAGGGATGGCAAGACTGACAATACTCATTGTCTTTAGTGTAAACTCTGATGATGAGGAGTTGTATATGGTCAGCGATGACTCTATATTGGCATAAGAGGGGTAGTAAGGAGTGTTGTTGTAGCCTGCCACCCAGAAGAGGGAAAGTACTACAAGTACCGTACCGATGCCTGCAAACCATATTCCGCTGCGGCTTTTCTTTACAAGAGCTGCAAAGATGGCATAAAGCACCAGGAGGGTTCCCACGAGGAAGCATACAAGGGATACGGGTATGGAGAGGAAGTTGTTAAGATATTTATAGTCCACCTGCTGGAACTCATGAAGCCCTGTTGTTTCATAGCCGCTTGCCGTAAGCAAGACGGCGACAACCGCAAGGAAGAGAACCACGAAGACCGGTGCATTTATCATCAGCTGCTTGCGGTTCCACTCGTCAGTCTGCTTGTCTTTCACCTGATTGAGGAACCATAGGTTTGCCAACACACGTGTAAGGAACAAAACCATTATGCCGAATATCACTACACGCCAGTCCAGAAGAACTTCAAGTCCGTGCCAGTCTCCCCATTGCGAGATTACAGGAGCAGAAGCATCCGTGAGGTTAGTCTTTTCAACAGTAAAGTCGCTGCCGAAGAAGAACGTGCTGACAGCTCCGCCCAAGAGCACCGGCGCAAGAACGCCATTAAGGAAAAGGAATATGTCATACGTCTTGCGTCCAAGGATGTTGCCTTCCTCAAGGCGGTATTTGAAGCTTACTGCCTGTACGACAAACCCGAAGAGGATAAGCATCCATATCCAGTAGGCACCTCCGAAGGAGGTAGAATAGAAGAGAGGAAATGAAGCAAAGAACGCCCCGCCAAAGGTGACAAGTACGGTGAAGGTAAGTTCCCAGCGGTGGGCAATGCTGTAAATCATATCCTCGCGCTGGTTCTCCTTCATCTGCAGTATCATAGACTGTCCGCCCTGCACAAAGAGCATAAAGACCAATAGTGCTCCCAAAACAGAAATCAGAAGCCACCAATATTCTTGAAAAAACTGATAATCCATAGTATATATATTTATTTTTTCCATTTTCCTGTTATTTAAGCTTCCGGACCTTTCTTTATCTGTCTTACCATGATACTTATCTCAGCGCAGAGAAGAACCGTGAACAAGATGCCAAAGATGATAAACGTGGTGACAATCTGACCTACCGACAGACTTGAAACAGCTGCCTGTACAGGCATTATATCCTGTATAGCCCATGGCTGACGACCAAGCTCAGCAACAATCCATCCACACTGTGAGCAGATGTAAGTCAATGGGATTGTGAGCAGAGCGAGGGTAGGGAAGAGGCTTATGTTCTTCCACTTGATGCTCAGCCACTCACGTTTCTTGAATGCTATAAGCACAGCGGCGAGAAGGAATATAAGCAGCCATCCGCCGACAGTTACCATGATATGGAATGGATAGAACACCAGTGGTACGTTCGGAATAGCTTCCTTCACATTATTGAAGTAGCCATAGCCAAAATATTTATAGTTTGGCTTCAGCTCCTTTTCTGCCTTTGCCATTCCGGCAGCATCCGCTCTTCTTAGCCTCATTATATGCAGCCAAAGCCTTCTGTGCCGCTTTGCCGCGCTTTATACGCTCGGCATACGGAACGGTATTCACCAACCGTCCGTCCACTATATCCTTTCCCTCTATGATATCCTTGATGCCGGGGATAAAGGCATCAGTGTCGTGACGTCCAAGAACGCTCAGTCCCTTTGGTATGGAAATATCAAACAGCAAGGCATCCTCATTGTCGTTCCATTGCTTGTCGGGGTTCAACACGCCAAAGCCTACAAGCGGTGTACCTTCCCGACCCTCATACAGACCCTCCATGGCGGCAAGCTTCATGGGTTGTACCTTGGTTACTTCAACGGCACTGCCGTCGCCGGAGTACATGCATAATAGTATACCAACAAGACCTACTGTACCGCCAACCTTTATTGACTTGACGGCAAAGTCCACATCACGCTTCTTAATCAGGAACCATCCGCTTATGCCGACAACGAAAGCACCGGCAAGACACCATCCGCTGGTTACGGCATGGAAGAACTTGTTTACTGCCACCGGTGAGAGGGCTACGTCCTGGAAGCTTACCATAACGTTACGCATCTGGTCGGCGGAAAACTCCATGCCCACAGGATACTGCATCCATGAGTTGGCAACAAGAATCCACCATGCGCTCAGACTTGCGCCAAAGGCAGTAAGCCATGTGGCTGCAAGATGCTGGCCGGCAGAGAACTTCTTCCAGCCGAAGAACATTACTGCAAAGAATGTGCTCTCGCAGAAGAAGGCAAAGATACCCTCAATGGCAAGAGGAGCACCGAAGATGTCGCCGACAAACCAGGAGTAGTTGGAAAAGTTAGTACCGAACTCAAACTCCAGAATAATGCCTGTTGCAACGCCGATAGCGAAGTTTATGCCAAACAGCTTCATCCAGAACTTTGTCAGATTAAGCCACTCCTGTTTGCGGGTACGGTAATATACCGTCTCCATAACGGAAACGATAATACCCAAGCCTAATGTCAGTGGCACAAACAACCAATGGTAACATGCGGTAAGGGCAAACTGCGCCCTTGACCATTCTACTACGTTGATAAGATCCATATGCGTTTAGTGTTTTTAAGGTTTCGTTGTTATCAGATTTTCTCTAACTTTATCAGCTTTCTGCTCGTCAGTTCCTGTAAGTGCAGGTTTAAAGAAGAACAGACGCAGAACGGCAAATATTATGAAGAGCTTTATGAGGATGATAATCCAAAGCGTTTTGCCAAGCGTCATCCCCTTAAAACCTTCATAATAGAACAAGAATATCTTACGCAAGTATTTCATCTGCAAGAGCCTCAAGAGCAGGAATATCGCTATCCTTCATAACGCCGCGGAGAGTTACCGTGTTGCCCTTGATATTGATGTTCTTCATATCGAGAAGCATCTTTGTCATGACCTTTGCTGCGCTTGGTGCCCACGAGCCATTCTCTATGATAGCAGCATCACGCTTCTGCCATGTCTTTGCCTGAAGGAGATGGAGGAAGTTATACATCGGAGTGAACAAGCCTGCATCGTAGCTTGAGGCGGCAAACACCACCTTGCCATACTTGAAGGCATCCTCAACAGCCTCGTGGATATCCTCGCGGCAAAGGTCGGTAATGGACACCTTCTTGCATCCTTTCTTGCGAAGGATGTCTGCAAGTTTCTCTGCGGCATGCTTGGTGCAGCCGTGGATGGATGCGTGAGCAATGAATACGCCCTCTGACTCAACGCCGTAGCTGCTCCATATACCATAAAGGCGAAGTGCCTCAGCCATCTTCTCGCCACTGAGGAACGGACCGTGGAGAGGTAGTATCTGCTCGATATCCAGTTTGGCAGCCTTCTTCAGAAGGGTAGAGACCGGAGTGCCGTATTTGCCACAGATGTTGAAGTAGTAGCGGCGAGCCTCGCAAGCCCAGTCGTCGGCATCGGCATCCATGACACCGAACTTTCCGAAACCGTCGGCAGAGAACAATACCTTGTCTTTCGCATCGTATGTCACCATAACCTCAGGCCAGTGAACCATAGGAGCCATCACGAATGTCAGCGTGTGCTCTCCGAGTTCCAGTGTATTTCCCTCCTTTACTGCAATAACGCGGTCAGCGAGGTCGCTGTCAGGGAAGTATAGCGGAATCATGGTCTTTGCCTTTGCAGAGCAAACAACCTGTATATCAGGATACATAGCCAGCACATCACCGATGCCGCTTGCGTGGTCCGGTTCAAGATGCTGTACGATGAGATAATCCGGTTTGCGGTTGCCGAGAGCCTCTGTGAGGTTCTTCTTCCACTGCTCCAACGTGCGTTTGTCGGAAGTATCCATGATGGCAACTTTCTCATCAAGGATAACGAAAGAGTTATAGCACATACCTTCCGGCACATTGTACTGCGATTCAAAGAGTTGGATATCAGCGTCGTCGCAGCCGATATACTTAATTGTTTCTGTAACGTGTCTCATAATTATATATTTAAATTTGTTCTTTTACAAAGGTGTGATTAAACCTTGCAAACTTACATAAAAAAAGCGAATTATACTCCTGTTTTATAGAAAAAGTTGAGACCATATTACTTAGGGCTACTTTCATTGAGAAAATATAGGTATTTCGTGTATATTTTAATGGGCGTCATCAAAAGATACAAAGACTTCCACATCCACTATTTCATCTGGACAATGATTATCTTTATATAAAGGAGAATATTTCGGATGGCTCCATTTTATTTAACTCATGTGTCAGTAGACATGTAGACGAGCAGACAAGTAAACAAGGAAATATGCTTTACTTGTTTAAGATTTGCGAACATTCCTTATCAAGGAAGGCAAATCTCCTTGTCAACTCGTCTACTCGTCAATTTGTCAACTTGTCAACAGTTTGGCAAGTTGGAAACTTGCTAAACATTAATCTTTCATATAAACTTTGCGAGTCTGCTTTCCGTTTCTGATAATATATATGCCGCCACGCGCAAGTTTCTCATTTGAAACCTTTCTTCCAGAGAGGTCATAGACTTCGGTAGAAGCGTTTGTTGCAGCTGTATTCATCTCAGAGATGCCGGCTCCGCTGTCCCAGTTTGCTGTTGTGGCATGGCTTTCGCCAATGTTGTATACAGCAGCCACCTTGTAGACGTCATTCTTGTCTGCCGTGTAGTTGGCAGTGTAGGTAGTCTCAGTGACAGGAGTTGC
>URLQ01000077.1 GCA_900548745.1 uncultured Prevotella sp. | reverse complement strand
AAATCCCAAGTTGAACCCGAAGACACACTGTGTGATGGTGCGCTTCGATGATGAGGAATGGAACAAGTTTCTCACGATGTACGAGGAATCAGAGGTGTACGCTAAAGCCGTCTTTCTCAAGGCACACTTCTTCGGGCAGAAGTTCAAGGTACTGAAGGTGGACAAGACGATGGTGGACTACACGACTAAACTGTCGGACTTTCACGCCCAGTTCCGTGCCATTGGTACGAACTACAATCAGGTAGTCAAAGAGCTACGCTGCCATTTTTCGGAGAAGAAGGCGATGGCGTTGCTTTACAAACTGGAGAGTTGTACCATTGATCTTGTGAAGTTGAGCAGGGAGATTGTGGAACTTTCAAGGGAGATGTACGCTAAGTGGGAGCAATCAAAATCCGACTGATATGGCATCAGTAAAGGTCAAGTTCCGTCCATCTACCGTAAACGGTAAGGAGGGCACACTCTACTATCAGGTCATTCACAACCGTGTGGTCAGACAGATAAACACCGAGTATAAACTTTTTGTTTCGGAATGGGACAGCCATTCCGAAACGGTTGTCTTGCATCATCTATTGACAGGACAAGAGAGGAACAACTACCTGCTTTCAATCGGTTCACGCATCAAGTGGGACAAGGACAGGCTGAACAAAATCATACACAAGTTATTTCAATCCGGCACATTCGTAACGGATGATGTAGTCATGCGCTTTCATGAAAACAGGCAAGAATTGTCATTCAACGCTTACATCAGCCAACAGATAGCGAGACTGAAACGCTTGGGCAAAATACGCACCTCAGAGACTTATACAGCTGCACTCAGAAGTTTTAACGGTTTTATAAATGGCAAGGATGTCTTGTTTGACCAGCTTAATGCGGATTTGTTGGCAGAGTACGAGGCTTATTTGAAAGGAAGGGGAAATACGCCCAATACTATATCCTTCTATATGCGTATTCTAAAAGCCGTCTATAACCGTGCGGTGGAAGATGGACTGACCGAGCAACGACATCCGTTCAAGTCCGTTTACACGGGAGTGGAGAAAACAATGAAGCGAGCCTTGTCGCTCAATGACATCAGACGTATCAAAGGACTGGACTTGTCATTGAAGCCCAATCTTGATTATGCCCGTGATATGTTCCTGTTCTGTTTCTACACAAGGGGAATGTCGTTCATCGACATGGCTTATCTGAGAAAGAAGGACTTGCAGAATGGTACTCTTTCCTATCGCAGACGTAAGACAGGACAGCAGTTGTTCATCAGATGGGAAAAGTGTATGCAAGAGATTCTTGACAAATATCCAGTAAACGAAACGGAATACCTCTTGCCCATCATTACAAAACGGGACGAAGATTATCGGAAGCAATACGCCAACGAACTTCACCGTGTGAACCATCTGTTGAAGAAAATTGGAAAGCAGTTGGATTTGCCAATACCATTAACTATGTATGTCGGTCGGCACTCGTGGGCAAGTATCGCCAAGAGCCGTAATGTGCCCATTTCTGTCATAAGCGAGGGAATGGGACATGATTCTGAGAACACTACACAGATTTATCTTGCATCGCTGGATACTACAGTAGTAGATAAAGCCAATAAAAGAATACTGGATTTGCTGTGAAACCATGAATGTTTAGCGAATCCGTCCAACGCTTACCAAGAGAAGAACCTTTTTCCCTTATTTCCATAAGAAGAGACGGGCGTAAACTTGATATAAAATGCCTGTCGAAGTTGATATATTGGAAGATAGCATATTCCAGTTTTCACCAGAATTGCTGAACACCTTGCTCAAAGACCACACCACGAGCAGGGACGAAATGCAACGCAATATCTTCTGGGCTACTTCAGATTATGAACATCTTGGCAAAGAATACCAATACAATTCCCCTATCCTCCCACACCTTATAACAGGAGATAACGGACATATCATCATGCCTCGTGTCCTCAAAAGCCGTGATACCCAATCAACCCGTTCCCGTGATATGGCTGAGGTCTTCACTCCATCATGGATATGCAATGCACAGAACAACCTGATTGATGAAGCATGGTTCGGACGAAAGGATGTTTTCAATACCGAATATGCAGACGAACAGGGACATCATAAATGGAAAACAACGGAAGGCTGTATCATATTCCCGGAGGGCAAAAGTTGGAAGGATTATGTGCGTGATATCCGACTGGAAATCACTTGCGGAGAAGCCCCATATCTGATTAGCCGCTATGATACCACGACAGGAGAGACTATCCCTTTGGAACAGCGTATCGGTTTGCTTGACCGCAAACTAAGGGTGGTAAGCGAGAACACATCCACTTCGGGCGAATGGCTTGAGTGGGCACAAGAAGCCTATAAAAGTACCTACGGTTACGAGTGGCAGGGAGACAATCTACTCATTGCCCGAGAATCTATGCTTGTCTCTTTTGTGGAGTATTTTCAACAGAAATTTGGCAAATGCCCTTTACTGAAATCTATCAACTACATCGCTTACATCATTTCGTGGAACGTATGGCAGATGGACGGATTAAGAGGTGTCATTCCAAATAGTTGCGGAGAACGTAGGGAAGTTGTAGCCGACTTGTTCGGGACTACCGAAGTGGTCACCCAATGTGAAGGATGTCTGAAAGATGACATCCGCAGGCACAATGGGGTCTATTGCCAAATCAAGGATTGGCATGCTACCGACAAGGCAACAGGCAAAAAGGGAAAACGAATCCGATTTATAGACCTAATAAAATAGTGCGGTATGAAATTCACATCTTCACTAAAGTTAAAACTGATATATGTGTTCCGTATCAACGATGCTGCGCACAAGGGATGTCTGAAAGTGGGCGAAGCCACTTGTGACAATGACAATGTTTTCGGTCTTGCTCCCAACAGCAAGGCTCTCAACGAGTCTGCCAAGAAACGTATCAATCAATATACGCAAACGGCAGGTATAGCATACGACCTCTTATATACGGAACTTACGATATACAACAGCAAGTATGGTTTGTGTTCTTTCAATGACAAGGAAGTGCATAGCGTGCTGGAGCGTTCAGGTATCAAGAAAAAGATATTTGATACCGAGAACAAAGCCAACGAGTGGTTTATTACCGATCTTGAAACAGTTAAACGGGCAATAATCGCCGTAAAAGAGGGGCGTGAATCATTATCTTCTGCTGAGGTTTCACACGACAAAAGTCCTATTGTATTCCGACCGGAACAGCGTGAAGCTATTGAAAAGACTAAAAAGCAGTTCAAGAAAGGAAACCAGATGCTGTGGAACGCCAAGATGCGATTTGGTAAGACGCTGTCCGCATTACAGGAGGTAAAAGATATGGATTTCAGCCGAACCTTGATTCTCACCCACCGTCCGGTAGTTGATAGCGGTTGGTTTGAGGACTTTGGCAAGATATTCTATGATAGGCGGGATTTTGCATACGGCTCAAAGAATAACGGTGATAGTCATACTTCGCTGGAAACAAGAGCAAAACAAGGACAATGCAAATATGTTTACTTTGCTTCCATGCAAGACTTGCGTGGTTCTGAACTTGTAGGCGGCAACTTTGATAAGAACAATGAAGTGTTCGCCACCGCATGGGACTGTATCATCGTGGACGAGGCGCACGAAGGCACACAGACAGATTTGGGTAAGGCTGTAATGCAGGAACTTACGAAGGACAAGACCAAGATTCTGCGTCTTTCCGGCACTCCATTCAATTTGTTGGACGATTTCAAGGAGGATGAGATATATACTTGGGACTATGTAATGGAACAGCGTGCCAAAGCGTCTTGGGATGAGCTGCACTTTGGCGACCCGAATCCATACGCATCACTGCCAACCATGAACATTTACACCTATGACCTCGGACGATTACTCAATGAGTTCGTGGACGAAGATGTGGCATTCAACTTCCGTGAGTTCTTCCGTGTAAATGACAATGGAACTTTCGTTCATGACAAGGATGTAAGTGCTTTCTTGAATCTTATAACCAAAGAGGACCGGGAGAGTTGCTATCCGTTTGCCAATGAGGAATACCGCAATATATTCCGTCATACCCTGTGGATGCTGCCTGGAGTGAAGGAGGCACGGGCGATGAGTGCCATGTTGCAGACACATTCGGTATTCCAACATTTCAAGGTTGTGAATGTTGCAGGCAATGGAGATGAGGATGAAGAAAGCAAGGATGCACTTGTGGCGGTAGAAGAAGCCATTGGCAAAGACCCTGATGCCACACGTACCATTACCTTGTCTTGTGGCAGACTGACAACGGGTGTCAGTGTGAAGGCTTGGACAGCTGTGTTTATGCTGTCAGGCTCGTATAACACGGCTGCCTCCAGTTATATGCAGACTATCTTCCGTGTGCAGACTCCTGCCGCTATCAACGGAAAGGTTAAAGAGCAATGCTATGTCTTTGACTTCGCACCGGACAGAACATTGAAAGTGATAGCAGAAACAGCCAAGATTTCATCCAAGACAGGAAAGACCAGTGGCAACGACCGTAAGATTATGGGCGAGTTCCTGAATTTCTGCCCGATAATATCCATCGAGGGTTCCAAGATGAATCAGTTTGATGTGCCAAGGATGTTGGAACAACTCAAAAAGGTCTATGTGGAACGTGTCGTGCGCAATGGCTTTGAGGACAGAAGTCTGTATAATGATGAGTTAATGAAACTCAATGATTTGGAGTTGCAAGAGTTCGATGACCTCAAAAAGATTATCGGTCAGACAAAAGCCATGCCCAAGACGAATCAAGTGGACATCAACAATCAGGGGCTGACTGATGAGCAATACGAGGAACTTGAAAGTCTTGAAAAGAAATCCAAGAAGAAAGGTAAGGACAAACAGCCTTTGACAGAGGAGGAGAAACAACGACTGGAAGAACTGAAGAAGAAAAAGAACAATCGGGAAGCCGCTATTTCCATTCTTCGGGGTATATCCATCCGTATGCCTTTGCTGATTTATGGAGCAGAGTTGAAAGACGAGTCTCAAGAAATCACCATTGACAACTTCGCTTCGCTCATCGACCCTCAATCGTGGGAAGAATTTATGCCTAAGGGTGTTACCAAACAGAAATTCAACAACATCAAGAAATACTATGACCCGGAGATATTCTGTGCAGCCGGAAAGCGTATCCGGGCTATGGCTCGTGCTGCCGACAAACTCAGCGTGGAGGAACGCATCGAGCGCATAACGGATATTTTCAGTACATTCCGTAATCCGGATAAGGAAACGGTGCTTACTCCTTGGCGTGTGGTGAATATGCACCTTGGCGACTGTTTGGGTGGATATAACTTCTTTGAACAAGGGTATGAAACCACACTGTCCGAACCTCGTTTCATTGACAAGGGTGAAGTGACCGCCAATGTATTTGCCGAGGATTCTCGTATTCTTGAAATCAACTCAAAATCGGGATTATATCCCCTCTATATGGCATACAGCATTTACCGTACACGAGTAAAGAACTCTTTATTTTCGGTGTCAAGTATCGAAGACGAACAACAAATCTGGGACAAGGTTGTCGCAGAAAACATCTTTGTCATCTGCAAAACTCCCATGGCAAAGAGCATCACCAAACGAACCTTGATAGGCTTCCGCAAGGCTAAGGTAAACACCAGATACTTTGAGGATTTAATCAATCAAATTAAAAACAAACCTGAACACTTTATCAAGCAGGTTGATAAATTCGTTTCAGAAAGAACAGGAATAAAGAATATGAAATTCAATGCGATAGTGGGAAATCCACCGTATCAAGTTATGGATGGAGACGCACAAGCAAGTTCTGTGCCAGTTTATCAGTATTTTGTTTCTATAGCTAAAAAAGTTCAACCCAATTTTATTTCAATGATTATGCCTGCTCGTTGGTATGCAGGAGGACGAGGGCTTGATGACTTTCGTGCAGATATGCTATCAGACAAAACTATTCGCAGCTTGCACGATTATCCGAAAGCATCAGACCTTTTCAGTAATGTGGGATCAAAGGTGGATTATGCTATTTCCTAATGGACGCAAAATATGATAACATAAAAACCGCACCTACCATAATTTCTCATACAGAAACTGGCGTATATGCTTCTCAAAGAAGCCTTGCTCAGAATACCTCTGATATTTTTATCCGAGATGGTAGAAGTATTTCAATCATCACCAAAGTAACGGAACAGAGTAGTGAATACATCCAATCATTTGTATCACCATTGAGACCATTTGGCTTGCGTGGTTATTTCGTGAGCGATCCCAATTTTCATGAAACATCTGATGGGCTGACAACTCCTGTTGTCTGTATTGGTAAAGGTCTCAAAAAAGGGTATGTGGAACGTAATCTTGTTCCTTTGCACACTAACTGGATTGATAGATTCAAAGTAATCATTCCTCGAGCAAACAACATTGGCACAGAGGCTAATGATGACAATCTTAATGCGTTTGTTGGAAAGCCTAACGAAATTTGTACAGAATCTTACCTTTGCATATTCGCAGATTCCAATGTTTCGTATGATGAGTGCGTAAATATTTGCCTATATCTCAAATCTCGCTTTGCGAGGTTCATGCACTGTCAAGCGAAGTCAAGTCAAGATGCTACGGCCAAAACATTCCGTTTTGTCCCGACGCAGGACTTCTCGAAGGAAAGCGATATTGATTGGTCGCTTTCATCTGTTCAAATTGACAAACAACTGTATGTCAAATACAATCTTACAGACGAAGAAATCTCATTTATTGAATCAATGATAAAACCGATGTAAGCATAAACGAGGGCAAGTTATACTCTTGCCCTCGTTTTAACTCACTTTTCTTTTCGCACACCTTTAAACGGTGTACCATCTTGTTTGACATCCATAAAACGCCCAGTATCTTTATCCCTTTTTACCCATTGTTCAGTTTTGGGATTATAAACCTGTGAACGATTTCTTACTGCACCATTGCGATGTCCGTCTCCTGACGGTGGATTTGTTGCCATAATCTTCTTTTTAGGTCAATCTCGAATTATGCAGCCGAGAATGCACTGCTTAATATTATGAGTTATTTCCGTATATATGAACTAAGATCTTCTCCACTATAAGGATATGACTCTGTGAAGACTCTCATCTGTCCTTCAATACCATAAGGCATAATATATGGATAGAGAAGTAAATACTCCCGTTGAGGACTTGCATGTTGCGCATCTTTTGTAACAGGCATGATCATACATTTACCAGTATGTCCATCCACGACACCTAATTCCCATGGCATCCAATTACTTCTTCCAGCTTCTGGTGATTGAGCATAAATTAAAGATTTACTGCTCATTAATCTTTTCTGCAACCTTTTTGCTGTATCTTTATTTGTTTCATTCCTTTTCAAGTCAACATCAACAATGCAGTCAAGATATACTTGTAACCCCATTTTCGACAAAGTGTAATATATACCTTTTACAACATTCAAATCAGAAATATTGTATGAAAGGAATATATCAAACTGTTTATATAGAGATGCTCCTTGAAGATTATCGCTATATGTACGTTGCTCGTAAAGGGGAGTGCTATATGCTATGTTACGAAAATACGCCTCGCTAAAATACTTCATATTAGATTCTTCCTTCATTTACTAATCGCCAATAATACTTTCCCAACTCTGTCAACTGACATCCGGTACTATGAACTCCTCATTTATAGGTTTTACAAACCCTATACTCTGCAACTTTTGAAGTAATTTGAATTTTCTAACGTTGTTCGCATCTGCATAAGGGAGAATATATTCATGATTTACAGATGGGTCGTTCGTATCCTCAAAAGATGGGTCTAGAGCTAAATCGTTATTGGGATTTGTAAACAGGTTTGTTAATTCGCGAATAATTGACAATGATACCTGTGGCGTAACTGTACGTAATGGAGCAAATTCCGTAACATTAGTCTTGAATACAGGTCTTTGATCCCAAGGTCCAAAAGAGCGATCGATATATGCATATACACCGCCAATAGTAATGTTACCGCAATAATCCGATGCTCCGCCATTTAGCGCAGTACATAATAATTCTGTAAAAAGACCATGACCACCAGCTTCCATAGCAACTTCGTCTTCACGACAAGCTGTTAAGACTGAAACTCCTGTATTTAAAATGCTACCTACATCCTGAAGTTCGTATTTCCCGATATTGCCTGAGTGACAACAATCCAAAATGATAATCTTGTTGCGAACCTTGGAAGTGTTAACAATACTCATTATTGTTGACATCTGTATCCCCGTATAATATTGACCAGGGGTAGCTATATCTTGAGGCATAACAATTTCTGCACCAGTGCTATTCATATAGCCATGCCCAGAAAAATAAAAGAGAGCAGTATCATCATTTCCTGCAAAAAGTTTACGAATAGCATCCATCACTTCTCCTGAAGTCTGTACATTTGGCATCATTTTTACGCCAAAGTTAGGAGATCCGTCACCATGTCGTTCAATTGCAGCTTTAACGCTATTGATGTCCTCAATACACCCTGTCAATTCATTTCCTTCGGGATAATCATTAATCCCAATCAACAATGCCTTTTTCATGTAACAAATAGTTATAGTGATTGATAAATGGCGTAGTTACGGACAGCATTGGCAACAGATTTTGCATTCCAGCCAACGATAACATCTGCTGCATTTTTTACGATAGAGGATGTGCGTTCTGCTCCCCATGGCTGAACAGCAATGATAGGTTTGTTGTACTTCTTTGCCATTTCAATCTCTTTATTAATCCATTTGCTATAAGTGGCATAAACTCCTGCAAGAATGATAATGCAACTGCACCCCTTTACCTTTGCCTCTATTGCATCAGATAATTGTTTGTCTGTGCCATTTGTGTGAATAGGATCATTTTTAGGAACTGAATGGTTGTAAAAGACGATACCTTCCTAACGCAAGAATGATTCAATTTTGTCATAATCTGAAGAATATGCCCACGAGTGTGATATAAATATTCTATACATATCAATTAGCGCGAATTCTCTGGTCCTTCGCCAGGGTCTTAATTTCGAATTCACACAGCAAAGATATGGACTTTTTCTCTTACAAACAAACAACATGTGAAAAATTCACATTTACAATATAGATATTTGGCATTTATTGGCATATACATTTGTTTTGCTGAGAAAAAATCTCTAAATTTGCACCGATTTATTATATAATCAATGAGATAGTATATGTTACAGCAATTTATAGTTGAGAACTTTCTCTCTTTTAGGAACAGGGAAACCTTCTCTCTTCTACCTAATAAAGGCACTTTGAAAAAGGAACATAAAACGGAACCCATTAAAGGACAATGGGTATTAAAGTCTGCTGCAATGTTTGGAGCGAATGCAGGTGGAAAGAGCAATTTCGTAAAAGCGATTGAGTTAGGGAAAAGGCTTGTTCTAAGGGGCACGAGAACAGATGATTTGATAGATTTTTACCCATTTCGCTTGAGTTCCGAAAATAAAAAAAGAGATACCACTATTATTTATCACATACTATGTGGTAACAAAAAATATGAATACGGATTTAGTTACAATTCTGAACAAATAAGTTCAGAATGGCTTAAACAAATAAACAAAAACAGCGACTGTGTTATTTTTCAAAGAGAAACAAAAAAGTCTGAATTTGAAATTTCATATCTACTTAAGCTTAACCCCAAAGAAGAAGAATCACAATTCCTTTCTTTTCTAGCAAAAGCAACGCCACAAAAGCAATTATTCCTCCACGAAGTTATGAGTCGTAACATTCATGAAAATGTATCAAATATAAAAGATTTAGATGCAGTTATCGACTGGTTTGTAAATTCCCTTAAAATTATATTTCCCGACACACCATACAAACAAGGTGTATTACTTAAAGCGGCTGATGATAACGACTTAAAACGTGGTTTTGGGGCACTATTAAGATACTTCAATACGGGCGTTGATGGTGTGAAATTAATAGATGTTCAATTTGAAAAACTTGGAATTCCACACGATTTACAACGTGCAATCAAAACAGATTTATCAAAATCCAATACTGATGAAGCATTTGGAGCATTAAGATTTGACGATAACCTGTATTTAATTAACTTGATTGATGGTGAAATTAGGGCTAAGAAATTGATGACTGTGCATAAAAAAATGGATGAAGCTGACATTGAACTTTTTTCGCTTGGCGATGAGAGTGATGGTACAAAACGTTTATTCGATTATATTCCACTTATCTTGGACTTGATTCAAGGAGGAAAAGTCTTTATTGTTGATGAAATGGAACGTAGCTTACATCCATCACTTATTAAGCAAATAATTTTATTGTTTTATAAGCATTCAAAAGATGTTTCTAGTCAACTGATTTTTACCACTCATGAAAGCTCTTTAATGGATCAAAAGATATTCAGGAGAGATGAAATATGGTTGATGAAAAAAGACAATAACGGTATCAGTTCATTTGGACGAATGGATAATTTATATAATGTGCGTTTTGATAAAATGCTTCAAAACAGTTACCTCAATGGCGAATACGGCGCAACCCCCATATTCGAGACAGAAGAAGAGATAAATAAATTATTTTCATCTTTAAAATAATTTTCTGATGGTAAGTTTTATTTCTAAATTTTTGTTCACTGCCACGGTAACAGCACCAACATTCTTGTCACTGGGATTAATAGGTGTTATTAAGGATAGCACGAATTATTTTCAACTATGGGATGATATGCTAGAAAATAAGATATTTCCTACTAGTTTTGAATGGTGGGGCATCAATATTAGTTTCGGATTTATGTTGATATGCCTTATCGGTATTAAAATTTTTCTTTATAGAAAATCCAACAAACACAAGGAAGGAAAAACCATTCAAGTGAAATCTTATTCAAATTTATCTCTGAACAGTGCGGAGCAAATAATTTCATCTATAATCCCTTGGTTAACAATATTTGCCGACAAACTTGATTTTATGGTATTATTTGTTTGCATAATACTTCAATGCTGCTTTATCGCGATTGCAAGTTACAATAACAATAACTACAATTTACTTTGTTCAATATGGGGGTATCGTTATTATGAAGTATATACAGAAGAAAATACCTACATACTAATTTCTGGAAAATGTATCAGAAATAAGAATGAGATTAAAAAGTTTATTGAAGTGACAGATTATATGGGTTTAATAATTAACGAGAAATAACATGAGCCAATTTTATGCATTGATGTCCGATAATACAGTAAAACACATTTCTCTTAAAGAAGAGATAGTAACAGAGATTAAAAATATATTTATAAATGGAGGTGCTATATTTAAACCAGAAGGTATAGAAGAAGATGTTTTCGATGGCAATATCATTAGCCGGAACGGGGAGAATATAACATATGTACATTATGACTTACCTGAAGATTTTGCTCGCATACCATATAATCAGGCTGATATGTCTGAATACAATATAAATGAAGATATGCCTAAAAGTATCTTTTATTACGATGACGGAAAATTCTATTTTCAGGTCTTTAATAAGAGAAACATGTTACAACGAAAAATGGTCTTGCAGTTTGAATGTGGAAATATATTTGCAAAAATGAATAACTCTGCTTTTATTGTTGAAGATAAGATTCATGCACTATATGAGGAGGGGAAACTGTATTTTCAAAGTTATACAGTCGCAAATCAAATATTCTCACTAATAGATTTTGTTACCGAGGCTACAAATGCTGAAATTGAATCCTTTGGAGAAATAGATGGAATTAATGTAAATACTGAAAGTATAAAGCATATTGCAAATATAAAGACGCGTCGGCTTATAAAGTTGTTATCGAATACAGACAATATTTCAGCTTTTATGAGAAAAGCACCTCGAACAAAAACTAGCCTATTAAACAAATACGGAGTTAATGCACAAATAAATGAAAATAAAGAATTGGTTTTACCGACAAATAATGTTGCAGATTTGAACCGTGTTTTAGAGTTTCTCAATGAGGATATATTTAGGGGTGTAATTACCGACAGGCTTTATCGTTCAAATTCAAAGAAAAAAGATAATCACTAATTATGATGAACAAAGAAAACCAAATAATACTCTATCAGGACGATAACGAGATAACTCGTGTGTCTGTGCGCTTTGCTGATGAAGACTTGTGGCTGACTCAGGGACAATTAGTTGAGATATACCAAACAAGCAAATCGAATGTAAGTGAGCATATCAAGCATATATTTGAAGATGGAGAACTAGCAAAGGAGGCAACTGTTCGGAAATTCCGAACAGTTCAAATAGAAGGTTCTCGTAAGGTTGAACGAGAAGTAGAGCACTACAACCTTGACATGATTATTGCCTTGGGCTATCGTGTTCAGTCGCAAGTGGCTACTCGTTTCCGCCGTTGGGCAACACAACGACTTCATGAGTATATCCAGAAAGGGTTTGCTATGGATGATGAACGCTTAAAGCAAGGGGGTAACCGCTATTTCCGTGAGTTGCTGCAACGCATTAGGGATATTCGTAGTAGCGAGCGCAATTTTTATCAGCAAGTCACCGATATTTATGCTACGGCTACGGATTATGATCCACGCGATGAGATGACAAAGATGTTCTTTGCCACCGTACAAAACAAACTGCATTATGCAGTTCATGAGAATACTGCTGCCGAAGTGATATACAATCGCGTGGACAATGAAAAGCCGTTTGTAGGCATGACGAACTTCAAGGGGAACTATGTAACTAAAGATGACGTAAAGATCGCTAAGAACTATCTGACTGCGATTGAACTCCAACGTCTGAATCTGCTTGTTTCCGGTTTCTTGGACTTTGCCGAGTTCCAAGCATTGGAAATGAATCCTATGACAATGAAAGATTGGATAGAGGCACTGGATAGCCAAATCATAGCACACAAGCGTAAGGTTTTGATTGGCAAGGGAAATATTTCGCATAAACAAGCGATTGAGAAGGCAGAAAAGGAGTTTGCCATTTATCGCAAACGCGAAATGGAACTGCTTGAAAGCGATTTTGATAAAGAAATCAAAAGATTAAAGAACAAGAATGACAATAGTTCAAACTAATTCACTACCTTTGCCCTTGGAAACCTTCACGCAACCTTGCGCAGAACAACGCAAGTCACTGGTGGAGCAAACGGAGGAGATTACGGTTGAGTTGCTTTTAGAAAGTAATGATATTCAGCTATTTGGAAATAAATTACGATTCCTGGTGGCACCACAGAATGAGAGAGAGTTGCAGCAATGCAACTCTTTTTTTATAACATTGTGTATTTGCTGCAAAACGGTCGGCAGGAATAGCACCCCGGACTATGCCGCCGGACAGACGATTCGCC
>URLQ01000076.1 GCA_900548745.1 uncultured Prevotella sp. | reverse complement strand
CGTAACCACCATGTCTGCCGAATCGAAGGTGAACCCCGGCGGCTACCATACTTATCCTCAGGCTCTTGAGCAGTTCAGCGTTAGCGACGAACGCACGGCAAAGGTCATCGACAAGCGACTGCGCGAACTGGGACGCGAACCTGTATGGAAAGACTGGGACGCATCATTCGACCTCTTCAATCCGTTGAGGAAGAACGCATAAGACAGAAAATGACAATAAAGCAAAAAGACAGGAGAAACATAAAGGAAAATGCTTTCTCCTGTCTTTTTCATAATACAACCGAAGAAATCTGATTAACCAACATTAACTAACTTGTTTTCTTCATGTCAGCCTCAACACTTAACTTTGTAACAAGAAACATAATGACAACAAACAAATTATCATGACTATGACAACAAACGAAACTATAAAATGTCTTATGACACGCCGTAGTGTGCGCAGCTTTGACCCGGAACGCATCCCAAGTGATGAACTTATCAAAGAGGTTGTAACGGCCGGCGAGTATGCTCCTACCGGCAGGGGGATGCAGTCGCCACGAATAGTGGTAATTACCAACAAGGCCGTGCGCGACCGTCTGTCCAAACTCAACGCCGAAGTAATGGGCACCACTTCCGACCCATTCTACGGAGCACCCGTCATCCTACTCGTGCTTGCCGACAAGGAGCGCCCCACATATCTTTACGACGGCTCTCTCGTGATGGGCAATCTGATGAACGCCGCCCATACTCTCGGACTTGGCTGCTGCTGGATTCATCGCGCAAAAGAGATTTTCTCTTCTGCCGAAGGCAAGGCGATGCTCAAGGAATGGGGAATAGAAGGCGACTACGAGGGCATCGGTCACGTTGCCCTTGGCTATGCGCTGAACGAGCCGGCAGAGGCGAAGCCGCGCAAGGAGGATTATGCTGTGTGGGTGAGATAGGCGGGAACCCATAATCGGCAAGAAAGCCGATGGACGGATGAAATCCGAGAGAAACATCCGTTTTATTTGCCGCTTCAACGGATTATTCGTATATTTGCGACGTAACAAGCCAAAAAACATGGAAGAATCAAAGCTCACAGAAGGTCAGATCAGATTCATGACAAACTGCCGCATAAAAGATATTACATCATATCTTATGCAAGACTTCAAGTATTCGCTCGAAGAAGCACTCGACTGTATCTACAACTCAAGCCTATACGAAAAGCTGATAGATACAGCTACAGGACTTTACTATCAAAGTTCGGCATACAACTATGAACTCTTGAAGAATGAAATAAGATTTGGGAAACTTGGATGATTATGGGAAATGACAACAAAATTACATATATAATATATTGTATTGACAAATTTGGAATGAAGTTCAATCTTTCTTCCAAACAAGCCTACTCATATCTGAAAAGATATAAAGGCATCGACTTTATTCAAGACAATTACGAAGCGGAACACCTGCTTTCGTTCGATGATGCCGTAGACGACTTGACCACAATCTGTAAACGTAACGGAGGAGGATTGTCATGATTGAATTATATCACGGTTCGAATATCGAAATAGAGAACATAGATTTCCGCTTTTGCAAACCAAACAAGGATTTCGGTAAAGGATTCTACCTCACAGACATATTCCAACAAGCCGTAGATATGGCAAAAAGGAGAACAAGTATTGTAGGAAGCGGAAGTCCGACTGTAACGACTTTCTTATTTAATGAGAACCACCTGACAGACGGTACCCTGAATGTATTACTGTTTGAAAATCCAACAAGAGAATGGGCTGAATTTATTTTATCAAACAGAAACAGCAACAAAAATGCCTTCCACCATAACTACGACATTGTCATTGGCCCGGTAGCAGACGACGGCGTAGTATTCCAACTTGACCGATATCTTGAAGGAATCATAACTATGGACGAGCTCGTAAGGCAACTGACATACAGAAAACTCAACCGGCAATATTTCTTTGGTACAGAGAAAGCTATAAACCTACTTTCAAAGCCGACAAGCACAAGACCATAGTCCAAGCTTTAGCCATAGAACTCGACGACCAAGGCAAGGGGTTGTTCGACAGGAAAGTAAGGGTGTAAGGGTAAGAATATAAAAAAAATATTTATCTAAAAAAACTCTCTCCCTACAAGAGGAAGAGGAGTTGATATGGTTATTTGTTTCCCTTTGCCCTGTTATGTGTTCTGCAGAGCATTTGGCAGTTGCTTTCATCTGTAGCTCCTCCATTGCTCCATGCCTGAACGTGGTCGGCATCCATTTCTGCAAGTCTCCAGATCTTTTCTTTGTTTGCGTCATGACCGATAGCACACAAGGGACAGTTACTAATATGCTTTTCCCGGGCCTCGGCAGTCTGCCGGTTATAGACCCTACGCTTAATGTTGTCGTCGAAGACACGAACATTGAGAAGCCTTGTGTCCGTGCAACCGCCAAGTACATACTCGAAGATATTCTTCTTGTCGCCGACACACGGGTCGTCATACAGTTCCTTTACCTTCTCTGACACTTCAACATGGTTATACGGCGTAGTATGGAATCTTTCGTACAATTCTCCCCAGTTCAATCCTCTCATCTTAGGATAGACTTCATCAAAGGTCTGCTCAATCCAGGATATAACATCATTGAAGTACAGCTTCAGTTCGTTGATATCAGCATCACGGCGATGCTCCTGCATATATTCCTTGATATTTCCATGGCTCACCCAGTTTAGGGCTTCCTGCAGGAACTCCTGTCTGTTGGCAGAACCGGATATATAGCATCCCCATTTCTGCACGCGGGCATCTTCCTTATTACTGAATTCCTTGCGGGCTGCGCTGACAAACGGTCCGGAATAGACGGCATTCAGCTTCTCCTGGTCGTTGAGGCGTATGCCGCCGATATTGATGATTTCAAACCATTCCTTGATTTCCGCTTCCGTACCTTCGCAGATATAAGCCAGGAGTTTTGTATTTTCTATCAGCTCTTTGTCTTCCTCATTAAGGGCATCAAACTTATATGGTATGTCGCCTTTCATAATGGAGAACTTGCCGATCAAATATCTGCCAAGACTCGTTATGCGCTGCTGTCCGTCGAGAACCTCCAGCCGTCCGTCCGGCAGCTTGTTGAAATACAACAGTCCCAACGGGTACTTATGCAAGACGGAGTTTATTACCGCAGCCTCCGCCCTACTGTTATTCTCGCTATACAGATAGTTGCGCTGGTATTCCGGCTGTATCGTCAGCTTGCCAGCCAAACCATACAAGCCTTTGCAGTCGATGTCGCTGTAAGTGAATCCTTCACACAGCTCCTTCACAGTATATGTTTGTAATTCTGCTTCCATAGTGTTATTGTTTTTTGCGGATTAGGATACGGGCATATGTCTGTATATAACAGCCTCCATCAACCATATAATAAACGTCCCCGTCCAAAGGTTTGTCTAATTTTATAACAGGTCCATCATTTAGTTTTGTAACAACAGCCTTCGTGCCATTTTTGTTTACTTGTATTTGCTTTGGATAAGTTTTATTTGCCATTC
Source organism: uncultured Prevotella sp. (assembly GCA_900548745.1). Lineage (GTDB taxonomy): Bacteria > Bacteroidota > Bacteroidia > Bacteroidales > Bacteroidaceae > Prevotella. The sequence continues at coordinate 9,991 of URLQ01000076.1, read as the reverse complement.
CAAACCAGGTTTTTGTTATGCCAACAATTTCAAATTGCTCAGGACAATATTTAGCTAAAAAAGATATTGGTACACCCATCATATCATTACAATCTTTAGGAATAGCATCAGTAAATGGTACTTCTATTGCATCATAGTTGTCGTAACGTTTATAGCCAACACTCTTTATTTCCTTATGTCTGCTATACTTTATATTGTCAGCCTTTGTCATAAGTTTTAAAGGAACATGTCTATGACCATGATCTATATTGGTAAACCAGCAACAATTACGGAATTTTACAAGACCAGAGTCTTTATTGTATACTCCGTTGGCATAATCACGACTTTCTGGCGATCTAAAGAAAGCATTTCCACCGCTGAACCCTTTACCTATCCACATCCTATTGTCCTTTATCAAGGGAAAAACCTCTTTGTATGTAATTGCATTCATATTGCCAATAATAATGAATTGCTTTTTAGCTTCAACTATCCATGCAAGGAATTCCCTGAAAAGCGAAAACGGAGGATTCGTAATAATTATATCAGCCTCATCCCTCAGCTTTTTCACTTCTTCGCTTCTGAAATCCCCGTCACCATCAAGATAATCCCATTGCAAATCATCTATATTTACTATGCCGTCTCCTGTTGTATCATCAGTAAGGACAAAAAATTTTCCATGTGTCTTGGTCTTGTCCTTATCAAATTTTGGCGATTGCGTTTCAAAAAGCGATAACTGAAAACCTGCCTTGTAACTTTTGCTTTCCAATGCATAGCTTGTAGAAATAAGTTTCTTCAGCCCGAGGCTCTCAAAGTTCTGCGCAAAATACTTCGTGAAGTTACTCCATTCCGGATCGTCACAAGGAAGCAATACCGTTTTACCACGAAACACATCCGGATTATAATCAAGATATGCCTCCATCTCTGACTCTATATCATAGAATTGGGTATAAAATTCATCTTGTTTTGCCGTCTTAGCATCTGATAATGTACTATTTGCCATAAGTTTTGATTGATAGTTGTTTTTGCACCCAACTATCAATCCGCTAAGACGCAACAAGATACGACAAGACATAAAAAAAGCGTGATGCCTCTTATCGCGTTTAGCACGGGGCGGCGTCGGATGGAGCCCCGGGTTCCTCTAAGAATGCACCACGCTCTATGGCGTGTGCATCGCTGTTTGAGGAACAAGAGGTCACTATACGAGCCACCTGTCACATATTATTTCCGTGCTTGTTATTCCATATAGAGTTTCCGACGCTCTTGGCTAAACGCGAAATAATAGCGAATGCTTTGCTTTTACCACAATGTCTGGATATTTCTCTCCGTAAGAAAAGAAATCCATCGCAAAGTTACAAAATTACATCGAAAGAATTATACTTATGCAAGAAAATATTTTCCATCCATACGCATAAATGTTATCTTTAGCCTAAGACTGGCTGTATCTCAACAATACAAAATCAAGCAAGCTTGTTTTGTATTGTGTTCGATTTGCACTATCTTTGCACATATAAAAAAACACCTAAAAAAACTATGATTATAGAGGAAATTCTGAAATACAACCGGGAGTTCGTGGAGAAGAAAGGTTACGAGAGATTCCTGACGAGCAAATATCCCGACAAGAAGCTTGCAATACTATCGTGTATGGACACGAGACTTACGGAACTGCTGCCTGCCGCCCTGGGAATAAGGAACGGCGACGCAAAACTGATAAAGAATGCCGGAGGACTGGTCATCAGCCCGTTCGACTCCGCCATGAGAAGCATCCTCGTGGCTATATACGAGCTGCATGTGGAGGAGATAATGGTTATCGCCCACTCAAACTGCGGTGCATGCCACATGAACGGCAAGGCGATGAAGCAGGCCATGATAGAACGAGGCATACAGCAGGACGTAATAGATACCGTGGCAAAGTGCGGCATCGACCTTGACCATTGGCTCGAAGGATTCCACGACACGGAGGACTCCGTGCGCAACACGGTAGACGTAATCACCCACCATCCACTCGTGCCGACAGACATCAACGTGCACGGATATATCATCGACTCGGAGACGGGTGCCCTGGCTGAAGTGGAATGCTAAAATACGTTCATAAAAACATTAATGCCCACTCACAAAAGAAATGACTACAGCTAAGGATATCATCGAAACTATGTGCAGCATGGAGAACGAAGAGCAGAGACAGATTCTACAGCGGTTCTTCAAGACAGGAAAGGGACAGTATGGCGAGGGAGACAGGTTTCTCGGGTTGAAAGTGCCGCAGACACGCATGGTTGTGAAGGAAGCACGGTTGCAGGTGCCGCTCGGCGAGATTGAGGCCTTGCTCTATTCGGAATGGCACGAGGTGAGACTCTGCGGATTTCTCCTGCTCGTGGAAGAGATGAAAGCGGCTCTGCCCAAGCATAAAGGCATCGGACAGCCCGACCGCAGAAAGGAAATCGCCGACTTCTATCTGCTGCATGCCAGACAAGCAAACAACTGGGATCTGGTTGACCTCTCGTGCAGCTATATCCTCGGCACGTTCCTGCTTCATCCGCTACCCGACGGCTCTATGCCCGACCGAAACATTCTCGACACCATGGCTTCAAGCCGCAACCTTTGGGAACAGCGCATTTCCATCGTTTCTACAGCCGCCCTGATAAAGGAGCGCCAATATAGCGACACACTGCGTATAGCCCGAAAGCTGCTCCACCATCCCCACGACCTCATTCACAAGGCCGTAGGCTGGATGCTGCGCGAAGTGGGAAAGAAGGACATAGAGGTGCTGCGCCATTTCCTTTCTGCTCACCACAAGACTATGCCCCGCACCACCCTTCGCTATGCCATAGAAAAGATGGAACCCGAGGAAAGGAAACAATGGATGGGATAACCTTTTACCATCAAGAAAAATGAAACAAAGAATACTATCACTACTCGCGGAAATGAACCGCGGCATTTACGAGAAAGAAACTGAAATCAGCCTGTCGCTGCTGGCGGCTCTCGCCGGAGAAAGCATCATACTGCTCGGACCGCCGGGAGTGGCAAAATCGATGGTGGCGAGAAGACTGAAGATGGCCTTTCGCAAGGCGGCTTCGTTTGAATATCTTATGTCGAGATTCTCCACACCCGACGAGATTTTCGGTCCGGTAAGCATCAGCCGGCTGAAAAGCTCAGATGTCTATGTGCGCTCTACCGAAGGCTATCTGCCTACTGCCGACGTGGTGTTTCTCGACGAGATATGGAAGGCGGGACCAGCCATACAGAACACGCTGCTGACGGTCATCAACGAGAAACTCTTCCGCAACGGCAACGCTGAGATGCGGCTGCCTCTGAAACTCCTTGTGGCAGCAAGCAACGAACTGCCGGCACAGGGCGAGGGACTGGAGGCTATGTGGGACCGCTTCATTATCCGACTGGAATGCAAAAGCATACAGAAGGACTCTAACTTTGACCGCATGCTGCTGGAATCGGACAAGGAGGAGATAAGGATTGACGAAAAGCTACAAATCTCAGATGAGGAATACGAAGAGTGGTCAAAGGAGATTGACAAGGTGAGGATTCCACAAAGCGTGCTCGATGCCATCCACCAGATTCGCCGCTCCATAAGGGCTGTAGCTATAAGCGGAACCAACGAAAGAAGGAACGTATACGTAAGCGACCGACGATGGAAGAATATCACACGCCTGCTGCGCACCTCTGTCTTTATGCACGACAGGAAAGAAGCTGTGCCTACCGACCTTCTGCCCATATACAACTGTCTATGGCAGGAACCGGAGGAGAGGGACGACATACGCAACATCATCATCGGAGTGCTCTTCTCCCAAACCAAGGAAACGCTCTCCAGGATGCAGCACGACCTGAAAGAGGATATCCGCCTGCATCGCGCAGCCTCGGCACAGAAGCGCGTGTCAAGCCGGCAGCTGAAGAGGGATGCCGACAAGAAGCTCTATAATAAGTTCTACTATAAGCTGCTGGGATGCAGCAACGAGAACACATTCATCTTCGCACAAGACTACCAGCAGCTGCCGCAATATGGCAACAGCGCACAACAGGGCGTATTGTATAACGACAGGCGGAACCAATCGGTAGTCGTTATCCGAAGCTACGACGGCTCCACGTCAGCACCTCTCGGAAGCCGCCCCGTGGCTCTGACCCGCGATGACAACTACGTATATATAGACGGAGTGAGAATAGAAGTGGAGCAGATTGCCGAGGGCGACAGCCAGCAGCTGCCGTTTGCCGAAGTGTTGGATTCCGGAAGAGACTATTCTGCCGAGATAGAGACGCTTGCCGACAGCATAGCAGATATGGAGAAGGGCATAGCAGAAAACATCTTCATCGACGATGCTGACCGCAATGAAATAAAGGCGTATATTGCATCACTACGCAAGGAGATTGCCTTCACCCGTCAGGACATAGAGAAGCTTTATGATTGACCTTATACACGCCAACGACTATTGGCAACATCATACAGCCTGCAGCCAGACGATGAACCTGCCACGCTATCTGAAGATGCTTGAGATATTTGTGGAGACGGGCGAGATTGCCGGCAAAGGGGTGGCATGGGCGGAGGATGAGCCATGGAGGGAATATTCCGACCCGATGCTGCAGTATCTCGTAAGACTTATGAGCGATGCCAAGACGAAGGCTATGGTCTTGGGCGACAAGCTGTGCGGCAAGATATTCTTCTCTACCGTGGGACGGTTCGTTGTAGATTGCATACATTACCAGCAGTTTCTGTCACAACGCCAATGGACTGAGCGAAACCGGATGAGCGAGGTGTTGGAATGGAGCATAAAGAAGCGGACGGAACAAAAGGCATGGCAGTCGCTACTTGCCGAAATAGGAGAGAAACATGAGGACAACGGCTTCGACCGGGAATTCTATGAGCGACGCTTCTGCGAAGGCAAGTCGGAAAACAAGGAGAACTGGGAGAAGATGGTTTCCGACTGGAGCCAGGCTGCCGACGAGCAGCAGCGGAAAGAGGCGGCAAAGCATATCATATCGGGCGGCAACCATATGGAGAACACTCTGCCAAAGCTTCTCGACAACGCACACAAGTATATAGAAAAGGAGAACATCAGCCAAGAGAAGGCCGTGCAGGCATGGCAGATGACGGATGGCAGATGGACGGAGACGGAGTTTGAACGCAACCTCACGCTCGTGAAGCTGCAAGACCGCTATCCGCAGATTGAAGAGGTTGTGAAGAAGATGGGGCGCATTGCCGACAATGGCGGAAACGACCGCCTTGCCGCAACATCGGGCAGAGGAATGAAAATAGAACATTCGTCAGGAAGCGACATAGAAGGCATTACCGTCGGCAACGACATAAACGCCATGCTACCCTCGGAGGCGGCTCTGTATATGGACGATGAGCTGGAAGACACGTTCCTCTATAAGTTCGTGCGACGCAGACTGCAGATTTTCCGATACAAGTCCAACATGTCGAAGCCATCGCGACATCTCAGTTTCCATTCGGCATCGAGAAAGGGACCGATGATTGTATGCGTAGACACATCGGCAAGCATGTATGGAGTGCCGCAACGCATCGTGAAGTCTATGCTCTCGCTGCTTGAGGAGATGGCAGAAAGGCTCAACCGCGACTGCTTTCTGATTGACTTCTCGGTCAGCGTGCGTGCCATCGACCTTATGCAAAGACGGAAGAAACACCTGTATGAGTCTATCGGACTGAAGGAGAACGAATATGAGTTCCAGCGTGGCGAACTGCCGTTTATAGGTGGCGGAACGAATGCCGTTTGCATGATGAACCTGATGTTCCAACTGCTCGACAACAATGGCGACAGATATGTCAACGCCGATGTGTTGTGGGTGTCGGACTTCCTTATCCCATACCCCGATACGTCTTACATCCAGCGTATGAAATCATACCGCAAGACGGGTACACGCTTCTATGGCATGCGCATCGTACCGGAAGGGACGAAGTCTACGGAATGGGAGCCGGACTTCGACCATATCTATCCTATAACATACCGTCAATTAAGAAGATACTAATCGTATAATACCAACAATATATTACAGAAACAGAAGAGGGGCGAAGCCTTTGCCATAATCAAGCAAAAGCCTTGCCCCTCTCAGGATATATACGGATTTACGGTAAAATCACCGTTTTTCCTACTTCATCTTCATTCCCATATTATACATTATAAAGCCATAGATGTCGGCTGTCTCCTCCATCCCCTTCGACAGAGGCTTGCCGCCGCCATGTCCGGCCTTGCTGTCGATGCGGATAAGCACCGGAGCCTTGCCTGCCTGACACTCCTGCAGACGGGCTGCAAACTTGAACGAATGGGCAGGAACAACACGGTCGTCGTGGTCGGCCGTAGTAACCATCGTGGCAGGATATTCCACGCCCTCCTTCAGGGCATGAAGCGGAGAATAAGCCTTCAGATATTCAAACATCTCCTTGCTGTCGGCACTCGTGCCATAGTCGGGAGCCCAGTTCCAGCCGATGGTAAACTTGTGGTAGCGCAGCATATCCATCACTCCCACTTCAGGTATGCACACCTTGAAGAGGTCCGGGCGTTGCGTCATGCAGGCTCCCACGAGCAGACCGCCGTTGCTGCCGCCCATGATGGCAAGATGCTCCTTGTCGGTATACTTGTTGCTGATGAGCCATTCGCCGGCAGAGATGAAGTCGTCGAACACGTTCTGCTTGCGCATCTTCGTGCCGGCAAGATGCCACTCCTCGCCATACTCGCCGCCACCACGCAACACCACGTGGACATATACTCCGCCATTCTCCAGGAACGGCATGCGCATAGCCGAGAACGAAGGCGGATAGCTCACGTTGAAGCCGCCATAACCATACATCAGCACAGGGTTCTTGCCGTTGAGCTTCATGCCCTTCTTGTAGGTCAGGAACATAGGGATGCGGGTGCCGTCCTTACTCGTGCAGAACACCATCTCCGAGGTGTAGTCACCCAGCTTGAAGCCCACCTTCGGACTGCTCATCACCATGCTCTTGTCTTCATCAAGGTCATACCTGTATATCGTTGTAGGCACGGTATACGAGGTGTAGCTGAAGAACAGCTCCTTGCGCTCCCTCTTTCCGCTGAACGAGGCGCTGCCCACTCCCGGAAGCTTTATCTCGCGGATTTTCTCACCATTTATATTATAGAGGTACGCACGGGAACAGTTGTCCTTGGCATAGAGAAGCACCATCTTGTCGCCATCCACAAAGACCACGTCTTCCAGCACGGCATCCGTCTCTGCCACGAGCTCCTTCCAGTCGTTATATCCCGGCTTGTTGATGTCGGCAACCATCATGCGGTATTTCGGCGCCCCGGCATTCGTAACCATATAAATCCTGTTTCCGATAATCTGCGCAGGAGCATAGTTCTTGCTGCAGTCGCCCGTCATCTGAATAAACTGCGAACCGGGCACGCGCAAATCCCTTACGTACAGGTTTGAGCCCTGGTCCATGCCAGCCTCCGTGAGGAACATCATCGTCTCCTCCTTGTTCACGCTCACGCTATAGAAGCGCAACGGGTTGGCAGGATTCTGATAGAAGAGCACATCCTCGCTCTGCGGGGTGCCCATCTTATGATAATACACCTTCTGCACCTCGTTCTTGGCAGAAGTCTCCTTGCCCTTTTCCGGAGCGTCATAAGCGCTATAGTAGAAGCCGTCGCCCAGCCAGTCGGCACCTGTAAACTTTGCCCATACTATATGGTCGGGGAGCAGCTTGCCCGTTTTGGCGTCCATCACGTAAATCTCCTCCCAGTCGCTTCCGCTGCGGGATATGACATAGGCAAAATAGCGTCCGTCGTTGGAGAAAGAGATATTCTTCAGAGCCACCGTGCCGTCGTTGCTCAGCTTGTTGGGATCGAGAAACACACGCTGTTCGCCGCCCAGACGGTCCATCTGGTAGAGCACGGCCTGGTTCTGCATACCGTCGTTCTTGTATACATACCATTTGCCGTTCTTCTCAAACGGCGTATACACCTTCTCGTAGTTCACCACTTGCTTCAGTCGCCTGAGATACTTGTCGCGCTGCGGAATCTTCGCCAGATAAGCATTCGTCACTCTGTTTTCTGCCTCTACCCATGCCGCCGTGGCAGCACACGTGTCGTCCTCCAACGGACGGAAAGGGTCAGCCACCTTCACTCCGAAATACTCATCCACGGTTCCGTCCTTAGGAGCCTGAGGATACTTGATTGTCTGTCCGTCCACAGTCAGGGCCGTTGCAGCCAAGACCGTAGTAATAAATAGTGTTTTCATTCGCATATAAATTTATAATGCAAACTTACATAAAAAATCCCGAAATAAAGGCACATCGGCGGAATAATTGCCTATATTTGAAAATATAATACTACCTTTGTATTGGAAACAAAGAACAAACATATATATATGGAACCGAAAAAAGACATACAGAATCTGGAACAGCTGTTCCGCACCGACCTCCACAACTATCTGCTCTCCATCGACAAAGTGGACGAGCGGCTGCCAGAGGCTCCCGACATCGAAGAACTGTGGCAGAAGATAGGCGAAAGCTACCTGCCCGACGGCATGAGGGAGTTCAACGCCTACCCTACCGTATCGCTCGGATGGATGATGTTCATCGGAATGGCGATAGCAAAATACTGGGATACAGACTGGGAACTATACAGCAAAGTGGGCGACCTCTACAAATACCTGCGCGACCAGCGCGACTTCGACCACATGGACGACTACATCTGCGAAAGCGTGCTGCTGCTGACAGCAGAGGAGCACACCCTGACGACCAAGATAGTCGGCGAATGCGCCTCGCGCACCTACAACCTACTCTACCACCAGCATCTCGAACCCGGCACGCCCGATGCCTTCCAGGGCTACGTGTCAGCCCTCCACCAGATGTATCTCATGGGCATGTCGATGGAGCTGAAACGCCTCGGCTACCACATGACGAAGCTCAACTGACAAGCCCCCTTGATATTTCCACTAAACCAAGTGACTCAGGCAGCGTAAAAAGCCTGATTAGTCATAGCAAAAAACATAGTTAGATATCGCAAAAGCCTGATCAGGAATCATAAAATGCAAAAAAAAAACCGGTCATCAGAACATGTGACTAATATCATGCGTTCCGATGACCGGTTTATGTATGTGTGGGAGAGTTATTCAGTCTCGCTGAATTCATCCTTGCCTACTCCACAGAGCGGACAAACCCAATCTGCCGGAAGATCCTCGAATGCTGTGCCAGGAGCGATGCCGTTGTCAGGGTCACCTACTGCCGGGTCGTAAACATATCCACATACGTCGCAAACATACTTTTTCATAATAGCCTCCTTGTTTTTAAAAATATTATTGTTAAACCTAATTCCGACAATAACGTTAGGCTCATCCGCCAAATCGTCTGTCTTCATATTCTTTCTTTAATCTTATGCAAAGATAATGCAAACCGAATGCAGAATATCAAGCTTGCTTGAATATTATGCTGAGGTGCAGCTTATCTTATGCAAAGATAATGCAAACCGAATGCAGAATATCAAGCTTGTTTGAATATTATGCTGAGGTGCTGCTTATCTTATGCAAAGATACCCAACATACTTCACCCCACCAAATCATCCGCTCTATCATCAAATAGAAGAAATCTATATCACTCTGTCTTTCCCTATTTTTTAGGGGTTCTGTCCTGCCACAAATTAGCTAAACTACTGATTTTCAATCTTTAAGACAGAAGACGATCTTCCAGTTCTTCCAATTAACAATATTGAAATTTTAAATTCTCTTTTATTTAAAATTATATATAATGTAAAGAATTAACAAGTTACCTTAAATTAGCAGACTTATAATTTTACAAGAAAGCAAGTCATCGGATGACAATAAATTACCCAATGCTTGCATATGTCAGGAAATTCACTTACCTTACTGCTGCTAAAAACTCAAATAAAGAATATCTGATATATGGCAAAGGTAATTATAAAATCTGAGAAGATCACTCCTTTCGGAGGAATTTATTACGCAAGCAAGGCTTTTTATGCGCTTTCACTTGACAAAGTCATCAACGGCACTCTTGGTGTTCGCAGCTCCACCTACA
>URLQ01000075.1 GCA_900548745.1 uncultured Prevotella sp. | reverse complement strand
CTTCATACTGCTTTTATCGCATTAGCGGTTGCAAACATAGTAACTTTCCTATAGAAAGTCGGTAACTTTCTCATAGAAATTCGGTAACTTTCTTTTTTAGGTCTTTTTTACCCGTTAAAATACGGTTATGGATTTTTATGCAAAACAAGAATTTAATATTACAAAAAATACACTTTTTATTTGCAGATTCAGATATTCTTTATACCTTTGCATTATTATATTTAGTCGATTAACATTTAACAACAACCGGTAATTAAATATCTATCAGTCGCATGGACTATAATAAGACAGAAAACAATGACGACTTGAGATATCATCATAGTCATCATCATCATCACAAGAGCCATACTCCTGATGCTTCAGAGATATTCAAGAGAAACAGTTTCATGTCTATGAAACGCCGTAAGGAAATGGGTAAAATTCTTTACGTCGTTATGATTATAACTGCCATTCTCGTCATTGGAGCATGCATATTGGCTACCATTTCGGAATAGCAATCATCAGAAAGAATAAAAAAAACAACTGCAAAATCAAGATTATGATTATCTGGATTTTGCAGTTGTTTTTTATTTACAGGCAGCATATTCGGTTATATGCTGCCAGAATATTGAATATTAGTCTACAACGATTGGCTTGTACTTAGGCACAAGAATCTTCATTATAATCCAGCCGATGAGATAAGCCACGGCACAGATGCAGAACACAATCATGTAGCCACCCTTCTTGCCGTCGAAGCCCATGAAGCTGAATGTCTCGGCATTCTCGGCATACGTGAAGAGCATACCGGAACCCTTGTTGATAAGGAACGAACCGATACCTCCTGCCATTGCACCGATACCGGTGATTGTAGCGATAGTCGACTTAGGGAACATGTCACCGATTGTGGAATAGAGGTTTGCCGACCAAGCCTGGTGTCCTGCGCCGAGCAGACCGATGATGACAGCCACCCACCATGCGCTGATCTCACCCATTGGCTGTGCAATAAGTCCGAGCAATGGGAAACAAGCGAATATCAACATGGCACGCATACGGCCGATATATGGGTTCATGCCTTTCTTGTCAACGAAATAAGTAGGCAGATAACCGCCACCGATACTCAACACCGTAACGATAGCATACAATGTGAAGATAAGTGCGATAGCCATCGGACTGTCTGAAGTATATCCATATACATCAGAGAAGTATGCCGGTGCCCAGAACAAGAAGAACCACCATACACCGTCGGTCATGAACTTACCTACGATGAACGACCATGTCTGTGGGAATGTGAAGCACTTCAGGAAGCCGATTGTCTTCTCTTCTGTTGCAGGAGCAGCCTCTTTTGCTTCTGCCTTTTCTGCTTCCTCATCCTGCTCTATATATGTAAGCTCAGCCTGGTTGGTGAACTTGCTGCTTCTTGGTTTGTCATACAGCCATATCCACAGACCCATCCATACATAACCAAGCACACCGATAACGACGAATGCCATCTCCCATCCCCATGCATTTGCAAGCAATGGAATAGTTGCAGGAGCTGCAAGAGCACCTACAGAAGCACCGCTGTTGAAGATTGATGTTGCGAAAGCACGGTCTTTCTTTGGGAAATACTCTGCCGTAACCTTTACCGCAGCTGGGAAGTTTCCTGCCTCACCGGCAGCAAGCACCAAGCGGCATGACAAGAAGAGCCACACACTGACTGTTGCTATTGCCACGGCTGCTTCGGAGCCAACCTTTACCATACGCAGAGCCTCGATAGAGTCATATCCCTCGATGAGCATTGCCGCCTCACCGCAAAGGGCATGAAGCACGGCACCTGTTGACCATACGAAGATGGCAATAAGATAACCTTTCTTTGTTCCCATCCAGTCAACAAACTTACCTGCAAAGAGATTGCAGACAGCATAAAAGATTGAGAACCAACCGGTAATCGTACCATAGTCATCGTCTGTCCAGTGGAATTCTGGAGCGATAAAATCTTTCCATGTCAAAGAAAGAACCTGACGGTCCATGTAGTTGACCGTTGTTGCCAAAAACAGCAACGCACAAATAACCCAACGGAAGTTGGACATTTTAGTAGTTTGTATTGAAGCCATTTCTTATTTTAAGATTAATAATTAATTTTTTTTGTGCTTGCAAAGATAATGTTTTTTTCAGTATTTCATACATTTATAATTAGAAAAATACAATTATAAAGCAGAAAGTCTGCTGTATAAGACTATTATACAACAGACTTTCACTAAAATATAACTTTTTTATCAGTCTTGGTAATATACTCTCTTCACCCTGTCACTTATGCTTGTAAGCACCTCATAAGGTATGGTGTCGAGCACATCCGAAAGCACCGTAACCGGCAGATTGTCGCCGAAAATCTCCACCATGTCACCTTCTTTGCATTTTATGTCTGTCACATCTATCATGGCTACATCCATACAGATATTTCCCACATAAGGTGCTTTTTGTCCGTTTACGAGGCAATAGCAGTTGCCACGTCCGAGATGACGGTTCAGACCATCTGCATATCCTATAGGTATTGCCGCTATCTTGCTGTCGCGTGTCAGATGTCCCTTACGGCTATAGCCCACAGTTTCTTCCTTCGGCACATCGCGAAGCTGCAGTATCGTTGTCTTCAGCGTACATACATTATTCAAAATACGGTTGTCTCTGCTGTCGACACCATACAGTCCGAGTCCGAGACGACACATATCAAGCTGTCTTTCAGGGAAATGCTCTATACCGGCAGAGTTGTCGATGTGGCGCAGAATCTTGTGCTGGAAAGCTGCCTGCAGCTTCTTGCTTGCCTCGTCAAACAGGTCAAACTGCATCTTCGAGAAGCTATCGAAGTCATCGCTGTCCGAGCCTACGAAATGCGAGAACACCGAACGGGGGATGACTGCATTCTGCGACTTCAGCCGCTTGATGAGCTCTTCCATGTCGGTCTTCGGGTTGAAGCCCAAACGGTGCATTCCCGTATCAAGCTTTATATGTACCGGATAGTTTGTAATGCCTTCCTTTCTTGCTGCCTTAACCAAGGCGTCCAAGAGTCGGAAGCTGTATACTTCCGGTTCAAGATCATAGTCGAACATGGTCTTGAAGGCCGTCATTTCCGGGTTCATTATCATGATGTTGCTTGTTATGCCGTTCTTTCTTAGGGTCACTCCTTCGTCGGCAACGGCAACGGCAAGATAGTTCACTCTGTGGTCCTGCAAGGTCTTGGCAACTTCCACAGCACCGCTTCCATAGGCATTTGCCTTAACCATACACACAAGCTTTGTTTCCGGCTTCATAAACGAACGGTAGAAGTTAAGGTTGTCTACGAGAGCACGAAGGTTCACCTCCAATATCGTTTCATGTACTTTCTGCTCCAGCATGTCGCTGATATTGTCGAATCCGAAGCAACGCGCTCCCTTTATGAGTATCACCTCGTCTCGCAATGTTGAGAACACAGGACTGTTGATGAAGGAAGTGCAGTCCTGGAAGAAATACTTCTCCCCTACATTTATCTTGTCAGACTGCGACATAAGGTCGGTACCGATACCGATGAATTTCTCCACTCCTCTTTCTACACAGAGTTCCGAAACCTCCTTATACAGTTCTTCCTTCTTTATTCCGCTTTGCAGGATATCGCTGAGTATCAGTGTTCTGCGACGCCCCTTATGGTCTGGTCTGCGGCTTATGAAGTCAAGGGCTATATCGAGAGAGTTTATATCCGAGTTATAGGAATCGTTGATAAGTGTGCATCCATGCTGCCCCACTTTCACTTCCAGACGCATTGCCACAGCCTCTATCTTTGCCATACGCTCCGACATGACCTCAGCACTCAGTCCGAGTGACAGACAAACGGCGGCGCAAGTGATGGAGTTTTCTATCGAAGCCTCGTCTATGAACGGCAGTACATATTTCTGCTCCTTACCTTTTTTATATATAAAGGATATAACGGTTTCCGTCTCTCCTTTTTCCACCTTATTTATATATAGGGGTACATTGTCGTCTTTCTCCGACCATGCTATATGCTCGCCTTTGAAGTCTCCCTCTGCAACACATTGCCTTATCGTCTCGTTGTCATAAGGATAAACAATAGTATTTGCGTCATGGAAGAGTATCAGCTTCTCGCGAACCTTCTCTTCCACACTTCTGAAATTCTCCTGATGGGCTGTTCCTATATTGGTGATAACACCTATCGTCGGCTGTATGATATCATGCAAGGCAAGCATCTCTCCCGGCTGGCTTATTCCTGCCTCAAAGACACCTATCTGGCTCTGCTCCCTAAGCAGCCATACGGATAGCGGCACTCCTATCTGCGAGTTGTAGCTTCTCGGACTGCGGGTAACGGTATAAGAGGGCGAAAGCAGCTGGAATAGCCATTCCTTTACTATCGTCTTGCCGTTGCTTCCGGTAATACCTACAATAGGAATATCGAATTCGTCTCTATGACGTTCTGCAAGTCGTTGTAAAGCCTCAAGCGGACTTAGCACCTTCAGGAAATTGGCATCGGGATATGCCGTAGCATAGTCTGAGGGAACTGTGTCTACTACAAAGTTCTTCACTCCACGTCTGTACAAATCGGGAATAAAGCCATGTCCGTCATTACGTCCTGATTTCAATGCGAAGAATAATGTTTCCTCTGGGAAACAAAGGGAACGGCTGTCTGTGAGCAGGAAACCGATATTTGCAGTCTTCTCTCCGAACCTATGCGCCCCTATCAATGTCGTTACTTTTTCAATTGAATAAGTCATTGCTATTGATTCTAATATTGTCCGCAAAGATACATGATAATTTTCAGAATATGATGTGTTTTATACATTTAAATTTATTTTCTACTGAAAAAAATACTTCCACCGATTGTTTTATCATTCTTTTTGGAGCATATTTCTACTCTTTTTTGTATCTTCGCACCATAGTTTTCAACCCTGTCGAGACTATACCGTATACATTTATTAATTTAAAATAGGTACCATGGAGTTACTTCTTCACTATATCTGGAAACATAGAATATACCCACTTCATGAGATGAGAACAAATAAAGGGGAACTGATTGACGTGATTGATCCGGGACTACACAACAGTAATGCGGGACCGGACTTCTTCAATGCCAAGATTAAGATTGACGGCATGCTTTGGGTTGGAAACATCGAGATACACGACAAGGCTTCCGACTGGTTTCTTCATAGCCACGACAAGGACTCTCACTACGATAACGTAATTCTTCATGTTGTGGGCAAAGACGATATGCCCGTCGTAACGAGCAAAGGGGAGATTGTACGACAGATGCAGATGGACATTCCCGACCATGTTTCCAAAAACTATGCCATGCTACTACAGGAAGACAAATACCCTCCTTGCCATAGCATCGTGCCTTATCTTTCAAAGATAGTGCTGCACAGCTGGATGAGTGCGCTGCAGGCGGAAAGACTTGAAGGCAAGACTATGGCTATAACGGAAAGACTAAAGGCGTGCAACGGCTCATGGGAAGACGCTTATTTCATAACGCTGGCACGTAACTTCGGCTTCGGCGTGAACAGCGAAGCCTTTGAAGCATGGGCACACATTCTGTCGCTGCCAAGTATTGCGCACCACCGTGACGACATATTCCAGATTGAAGCTATCTTCCTCGGACAGGCAGGACTGCTGACCGACGAGAGCATTAACGAGAAATACCGCACGGAAGCGACCAACGACGCCTACTACAAGAAGCTGAAAGGGGAATACGCCTACCTGACCCATAAGTTCAGACTGCAAGCCATCAGTCCATCTTTATGGAACTTCCTGCGGCTGAGACCGCAGAACTTCCCTCACATAAGAATCTCACAGCTTGCGAACCTATACTACAACCGCAACGCAAGCTTCAGCCAACTTATTGAATGTGAAAGCATTGAAGACATCAAGGATATCTTCTCCACCCACGTCACACCGTATTGGGAAACCCACTACAGCTTCGGAAGAGAAAGCAAGAAGTCGGAGAAAAACCTGTCTAAGCAATCTATCAACATAATCATACTGAACACCGTGATACCTGTACTCTTTGCCTACGGCAGATACAAGAACGACGAGAGATACTGCGAACGCTCTTTATCTCTTCTCGAAAAGCTGAAAGCCGAAGACAACAGCATCACACGAATGTGGCAGGAGTGTGGCATGGATATAAAAACAGCTGCAGATAGTCAGGCTATCGTGCAGCTGAAAAAAGAATATTGCGACCGCCGAGATTGTCTGCGCTGTCGCATCGGCTATGAATTCATTAAAGAAAGTGGCTGGTTCGTGAAGGAGAGCTAACGCTCAACCACCTCCAGACCTTTCTTCACTATATCGCTCGTTTCGTTTATGATATGGAAATACTCATCCATATCCCATATATCTCTTGCCACAAGTGCCTTCAGCTGGTTGCTGAGATAAGGCATGGTGCGATTGAGTTCTTCATCGTCTTTCGGCTTCACATCCTTGTCGGCGGCTTTCTTGCGTATCTCATCCAACAGCTCCTTAGGTACGACAAACTCCTTGTTGAACTTATCGAACATGTCGAAAGACTTCTTCAGCTTCTTTCTGTTGTCATCGATATATCTCAACACGACATCCGTTACGATGCCCTTTGCCACGAGCTGACGGTGGTATTTGGTATACGTCATCGTGTCGAGAGGCACGAAGTAGTCTGGCATGATGCCTCCGCCACCATAGACGACTCTGTGTTTCCTGAGTGTATAATACTTCAGCGAGTCGGCGAAATGTATACTGTCGGGATTCGTCAGCTCACCGTGCTTCAGCCTCTTCTCAAAGTCCATAGCATAGTCCTTGGCATCTCCCTTCTTGTATGGCTTCTGTATGCATCTGCCCGAAGGTGTGTAGTAATGAGCTATGGTTAGACGAATCATTGACCCGTCAGGCATATCGAACGGACGCTGTACAAGTCCCTTTCCAAACGAACGACGGCCTACTACCATACCGCGGTCATTGTCTTGTATCGCTCCCGACACTATCTCTGAAGCAGAAGCCGTGAACTCATTCACGAGCACAACCACCTTGCCGTCGAGCAGTTTGCCGGAGCCGTCTGCCTTATAATCCATTCTCGGAGAACGCAATCCGCTGGCATAGACGATGACATCGTTCTTGGGCAAGAACTCATTTGCTATCTTAACGGCTGCCTGCAGATAACCACCTCCATTGTCCTGGAGGTCGAGGATGAGGTTCTTCATGCCCTGCTTCTGCAACTTGCCTACTGCGGCCATGAACTCATCGTATGTGGTTGCGCCGAAACTGCCTATACGGATGTAACCGACAGCTGGACGAACCATATATGAGGCATCGAGACTCTTCACCGGTATCTTGTCGCGCTTCACGTTGAAGACCAGCGTGTCTTTCACCTCACGGCGGACAACAGACAGCTTGACCATCGTTCCCTTAGGACCGCGAAGCCTCATCATTATCTTGTCTCTCGCCATCTTTACACCTGCTATTGCCGTGTCGTTGACAGCAACGATACGGTCTCCAGCCACGATACCTGCCTTTTCTGACGGGCCTTTGGCTATGGTCTGTATCACGAGCAACGTATCTTCCACCATATTAAACTGCACGCCGATGCCGTCGAAGTTGCCCTGCAACGACTCATTCATCTCCTTCGTCTCCTTGGCATTGGTATACGAAGAGTGCGGATCAAGCTTGTCGAGCATACCCTTGATGGCATCCTCCACGAGCTTGTTCTCATCCACGGAGTCTACATAGAAGTTGTTTACGAGCATCTCAGCCAGTTGAAGCTTGCGCATCGGACTATCCTCGCCCATTCTGAATCTCAGCTGTGCCGAAGCCTCTGTGACACACATCACCAGCATCAACGCCGCCAGTATTATCTTTCCTGTATGTTTCATTATCTATTATCAATTAATCTGGTTATTCCCCTATCACGGTAAAACAATCATTTATCACCAACAGCAGCCAACGGCTACTGCTCTCCGTACTCCTCCTCTTCCGGTCTGTCTTCCTCTATCACAAGATTGTTGATGATAAAGTTCTGACGTTCCATCGTGTTCTTTCCCATATAATACTCAAGGAGTTTCTGCACCTGGTCGGTCTTGTGCAGCGTAACCTGTTCGAGACGCATGTCGGGACCTATGAAGTTCTTGAACTCATCAGGACTGATTTCTCCAAGACCTTTGAATCGGGTTATTTCCGGATCCGGAGCAAGCTCCGCTATGGCATTCACTCTCTCCTCCTCGCTATAGCAATAGCGTGTGACGAAGTCTCCCTTGCCGGCGGCGGAAGCCTTCACCTCCTTGGGCTTTATCTTCGTTTTCTTGTTTCTAACGCGGAACAAAGGAGTCTGCAGTACATACACATGCCCCTTCTTGATAAGCTCCGGGAAGAACTGCAGGAAGAAGGTAATGATAAGCAGTCGGATATGCATTCCGTCCACATCGGCATCGGTTGCCACAATAACCTTGTTGTATCTCAGAGTGTCGAGTCCGTCCTCTATGTCGAGGGCTGCCTGCAGCAGATTGAACTCCTCGTTTTCATAAACCACCTTTTTTGTCAGTCCGAAAGAGTTGAGGGGCTTTCCTCTCAGCGAGAACACCGCCTGCGTGTTTACATCCCTGCTCTTGGTGATGCTGCCGCTTGCGGAATCTCCCTCGGTAATGAATATGGCACTCTCCTCCTTGCGGTCGTTCTTCACGTCGCTGTAATGGATACGGCAATCGCGGAGCTTCCTGTTGTGCAGGTTTGCCTTCTTGGCTCTTTCCCTTGCAAGCTTGGTTACGCCAGCCATGGCCTTGCGTTCCTTCTCGCTCGACTGTATCTTCTGCAGCATAACCTCTGCTATGTCTGTATTCCTGTGCAGGAAGTTGTCCACTTCGGTCTTTATGAAGTCGCCGACATATTTGTTCACGCTCATTCCATCCGGACTCATCGTCTGCGAACCGAGCTTGATCTTCGTCTGGCTCTCAAACATCGGCTCCTCCACGTTTATCGCTATGGCTCCAACAAGTCCGTTGCGGATGTCGGTATATTCGAAATTCTTGCCGAAGAACTCCTTTATCGTCTTTGCGATATGCTCCTTGAAGGCACTCTGGTGGGTACCGCCCTGCGTGGTATGCTGGCCGTTGACAAACGAGTGGTACTCTTCGCCATACTGGTTGGTATGCGTGAAAGCTATCTCTATATCCTCTCCCTTAAGATGGATTATAGGATAGATGCCGTCGTTTGTCATTGTATCGTTGAGCAAATCCTCAAGTCCGTTGCGGCTCAGGATTCGTCTGCCGTTATACATTATGGCAAGCCCCGTGTTCAGATAAGTGTAATTGCGGAGCATCGTCTCTATGAAATCGTCGTGGAAAGAATAGTTCTTGAACAGCGTGGCATCCGGCTCGAAGAAGATATACGTGCCGTTCTCGTCCTCCGTGTCCTCGGTAGTGTCTGACTGCAGCTCGCCTCTTTCAAAGGTAAGATGCCTTACCTTGCCGTCCCGGAATGACTTCACCTCGAAATGCAGACTGAGAGCATTCACCGCCTTGATACCTACTCCGTTCAGTCCGACGCTCTTCTTGAATGCCTTGGAGTCATACTTTCCTCCTGTATTCAGCACGCTCACAGCCTCAACGAGCTTTCCCTGAGGTATTCCTCGTCCGTAGTCGCGCACGCTGACCCTGAGATGGTCTTCCATATCCACCTCTATACGCTTTCCCATATTCATGCGGAACTCGTCGATAGAGTTGTCCACCACCTCTTTCAGCAGCACATAAATACCATCTTCTGCTATCGAACCGTCTCCCAGCCTACCGATATACATACCCGGTCTGGTACGGATATGCTCCATATCAGATAGATGTCGGATACTGTCATCGGTATATTGCACTTGCGGCTCTTGCGTGTTTTCTATATTTTCGCTCATTGCGGATTGCTATTTTCACATTATATAAATAAAAACATCTACAAAATAACTAATTTTTTTTCAGATACACAAGCATTTCTTCCATAATCTGAAAAATCGGAAAAAAGTAAACAAACTCCTTCATTCTCCCGCGTTCCCCCATCTAACACACAGAGGAACCTTCCTCCATTAAGGGCAAAAACGTATCATTACCCTTTAAAAAAGTCTGTATCCTTATTGCAAAAACTAAAATAAAGCCTTTATTTTAATAAATCAAACCTTTATTTTATAAAATATGGGCTTTATTTTATCAAATAAAGCCCATATTTATCTTTTTCCTATATGGAAACCTATAAAATAACGCTGAGAGATAATATATTCTGCCATAAATACAGAATAACATTACGCTTTTGCAAGAGAGATGCTTCTCTTATTTTATCTCCTTTATATAGCATCGGCGACGCTTGTGGCACTCGCAGTCGAGATACTGCCATTGGCTCTGCACATGGTCGTTTGTCTCCATCTCCACATGCGTCTCGCCCCATTCGAAGCCATACTCAACATAACGAGGAATCAAGTCGGCAAACAACAGGGAGTTGGCTCCCTTGTTGCGGTATTCCGGCAATACTCCCACCAGCAGGAGGTCTACGATCTTGGTATGTCTGAACTTCAAGGCTCTTAGTACATGCCACCAGCCAAACGGAGTTAGTCTGCCGCGACGACACTTCTGAAGGGCACGGGTCAGCGAAGGTATCGTTATTCCGACACCAACCACTTTCTTGTTGTCATTCCAGTCCTCTATGAGTGTTATAAGATTCAGGTCGGCAAGCGGGAAATACATATTTATATATTGTTCTATCTGCTTGTCTGACAGTTCCGAGTAGCCGTATAGTCCACTGAAGGTCTCATTGATAATCTCAAAGATTCTCTTGCCGTAGCCTTCCTTGAAGATTTCATGCTTTGTAAGCTTCTTCACATGCAGGTTATAGCGTTTTTCTATCAGCTTCGCAACCTTGGCATACTTGTCGGGCACGGTCTTTGGAACGAAGAGCTTGAACTCCACGTAGTCGTTGTCTTTCTTAAAACCGCCAAGTTTCTCCATATGCTCAGGATAGTACGAGTAGTTGTAGATTGTAGCCATCGTGCCAAGTTGGTCGAAGCCCATTGTCAGCATACCTTCCGGATCCATATCCGTAAAGCCGAGAGGACCAACGACATGGGTCATTCCCTTGCTCTTTCCGTACTTCTCCACAGCATCCATGAGGACCCTCGACACGTTTATATCGTCAACGAAGTCTATCCAGCCGAAACGAACATCGTTTCTGCCCCACTTGTCGTTTGCCTTATGGTTTATTATGGCAGCCACCCTGCCGACCATCTTACCTGTCTGCTTGTCAAAGGCCATATAATATTCCGCCTCGCTGAATTCGAACGCGGCATTCTTATCCTTGCTCAGCGTATTCATATCGTCGCTGAAAAGATTAGGGGCATCATATTCACAACCTGCATAAAGGTCGTAACGGAAATCAATAAACATCTTCAAGTCTTTCTTCGACTCTACTTTTCTTATTTCTATTGATGACATAGTCTGTTAAATAAATTGCCGGACCTGTGTCCGTGAAGCACAAAGCAGCTTACGGTTACCATACCTCTATGGATGCCGCACGCCGTATACCTGTGCACAAATAAGTTTACAATATGTTTTAAAACATGGCAAAATTACAACATAATCGACAATTATCCAAATTTCATATCATCTTTTAATAATTGCAGCGGCTTTACCTTATATATATTAGTAAAGTTCCAACTTGCCAAACAGCAGACAAGGAGGATTGACTGCACTATCTTTAAATAAGATAGGCTGCACCTCGGTAATAAAAATGAAAGTCTTATGCCTTTCATTTTGTATTACTCTCGGTTTGCACTATCTTTGCACTCGATTTAAACAACCATTATGAATATGACGTACAATTATAATAAATATTCTTATCACTACAAGACCCTGCTGTCGTTGGGAACGCCCCTCGTGGTCGGACAGGTAGGAACCATCGTCTTAGGCTTTGCCGACACTCTGATGGTGGGACATCACAGCGTTACTGAACTTGCCGCTGCAAGCTTCGTAAACACTATCATGGCAATAATACTGGTGTTTGCCCTGGGATACAGCTATGGACTGACTCCGATAATAGGAAGACTATACGGCCAGGGCAATACGGAGAAGAATGGTGCCGTGGTAAAGCATGGTCTGCTGGCAGCCGCTACAACGTCCGTAATACTGCTTGCCGTACTCTATCTGGTATATATTAATATCCACCGCATGGGACAGCCCGAGGAACTACTCCCACTGATGCGCCCCTATATGATTGTGAACATGATCTCTCTGCCGTTTGCATGCTGGTTCAATACATTCAAACAGTTTTTTGACGGCATCGGCCATACCAAGACCTCTATGTATATAATGATTGCCGGAAACATACTGAATATCGGAGGCAACTATCTTCTCATATACGGTCCCGGGCCTATGCCGGAACTGGGCTTACTGGGTGCCGGAATATCCACAATGGCAAGCCGCATAATAATGTTCTTTGCAGCAGCAGCAATATTCCTGTTCACCAAGAAATACAAGACTTACAGTTCGGCAATGCGCAACTCCCGGTTCAGCAAAGAGCTGTACAGGACCATCGACAAGCAAAGCTGGCCCGTGGCTCTACAGATGGGAATGGAGTCATCGGCTTTCGCTCTGACTGGCGTGATGGCAGGTTGGCTCGGCACTACGGCTCTTGCCACTCATCAGATAATGATAACCATCTCGCAACTCTTCTTCATGGTGTATTACGGCATTACGTCCGCCGTGTCGGTCAGAGTAAGCTATTATATAGGTCAGAACGATGTCAAGCAGCTGCGCGATGTTGCTGCAGCAGGACTGCATATAGTATTGCTGATCGGAGCGATTGTCGTCATTCCCGTATTGCTGCTGCGCAACGATATGGGTTACTGGTTTGCCGACAGTAAAGAGGTGGCTGAGATGTGTGCACAAGTGATAATACTGATGGTGATATACCAGTTCGGCGACGGCATGCAGATGATTTATGCCAATGCTCTTCGCGGCACGGGATATGTAAAGCCGATGATGTACATCGCCTTCGTATCTTATTTCATCATCTCTCTGCCAACGAGCTACTTCCTTGGCATATACATGAACTTCGGCATCGTAGGCATTTGGACGGCATTTCCTATATGTCTGACGGTTGCCGCCGTACTGTACTACTACTTCTTCAAGAAAAAAGTAAACAGTCTGACTGCTTAAGCCCAAACCGGACATCAGGTCGTTTAACGTGCGTTTTTTACAACAACTTGCAAACGAACTAATGACCTTGTGGCTTAAAAACCAGCTGCTTTCATATTGTTACAGACATGTTTCTATTGTAAACGTTTACGTAGTTTTTCTGTCTAAATAAGTAAAAATATTTGCTATGATAATGAATTAGCAATAACTTTGCACCATCAAAACACTGATTTTCAGAATTACATGCTACATTAATACTAACAGCTAAGACATTCAAAAATGATGAAAAGGACTTCGACGAGGTGTCGAGGTCCTTTTCGCATTATAATACTTAGCCTTTCGACAGACCTGAATGCAAAACCAAGAGCGCAACAAAGGCATGATTAGGTTCAGTGGAAATTTAGTGGGGATAAGCATAAATCTTTACCCCAGTTCGGGATAACCGAGTGTCTTATACAATATAAATGAAGCGAAATATCGTTTTTTTTATATGATTATCACACGAAAATCATTCATTTTTAATGATAAATTAAACGTTTCGTTGTAAGCATATCCGCGATGCAGCCTTTTTTTTAATCATTATGCTTTTTACCTTTGCAGCAACA
>URLQ01000074.1 GCA_900548745.1 uncultured Prevotella sp. | reverse complement strand
AACTTCAAATAGAAAGTTACCGAATTTCTATGAGAAAGTTACGGACTTTCTATGGGAAAGTTACCGAATTTCTAAATGATGACAAAATAGCGTACTTATAGAGGCTTGGCGTGATTGTCATAATCAACGTGTATTGACGTACTATACCAACTGGATATTTATACAGACTATGCGTTTGTTTATGCATTCTTGTCGCTTGCTTATGTTGTTTAATCTAAAATGGTTCTTGTTGTCTTTGAAATTGCTAATCGGGTGTTTTTATTGTTTTTGTTAATGCTCATTTAGATATCCTATCACTCCATATTCCGGATGAACCAGAATAAAAAGGGCTTTAGTGCTTTTCTAAATAAGAAACTCGAAATGTTAATTTTTTGGTTTAATATTAGAAACAGATTTTAGTCTTAAAACGAAAGTTACCTAATTTCTATGAGAAAGTTACCGAATTTCTATTTTTAGTATATTAGACTCCTCAACGGGCAATGTTAAATAATGTATACCGTTTTGTTCGAGTCGTATAATAGTTTCGGCTTGCTTTTCTGTTTGCTGTGGCTTCCGCGATTTCCCCTTTCCGTCGTTTCCTCATTACAGAAAAATCAGAAACCTCGTTCATTTCATGTGTCGGTAGTTAATATCATTAAAAATGTAACATCGAAAAGAGAAAAAAATGCGAGTTTGTGGGACTTTCTTACTTTTTTCGGTTACTTTTGCATAATCTTTAGATGAACGGAGGAGCATGTCGGCTGAATACTGTTTCAAAAGAAATGTATATGCCGGCAGACTTTCCACTTACTTATAAACAGAATAGTAAAACCAAAAACATATAATGGCAAAGAAGAAGACTACCCGAAAACAAAGCTTTACTGAGACTTTAGGATTCAACATACTGCAAAACGATATATTCAACTTTATATTCGGCCTGCTGCTGTTTATCTTTTCAGTATGGCTCGTTGTGGCATTCGTTTCGTATTTCAGTACGGCAGACCTTGACCAAAGTCTGGTGAAGGAGATGCGCACTGGCGACATAGCAAACGTGAACCGCGCCTTCCAGAATATCTGCGGTCCGATGGGGGCTTTGCTGTCCGACTTCTTTGTTGCGCAGTGTTTCGGCTTCTCGGCGTTCCTTATACCGGTGTTCCTGTGCATTGTAGGTCTGAAGATGATAAAGGCATACAAGGCTAATCTGTTGAAGTGCTTCTTGTGCTTTAGTATCGTAATGCTTTGGTTCTCAATATTTTTTGCGAAATTTCTTACACCGTTCCTTGGCAATGAAGTATATAATCCGGGCGGAGGTCACGGAGAATATTGTTGTCAGGTGTTGGAAAACGTCATTGGTTTGCCAGGGCTTATAGCAATGCTTGCCGTCGTGGCAATCCTGTTCCTCACGTATCTTAGTGCAGAAACGATAACGGTAGTAAGGAAAATACTGAATCCTGTAAGCATGATAACCAACAGGGTAGGCTTCTATGTCACCAATAATGCTGATGATAAGGCAACCGTACAGCCAACCAATGACAATAAGGTTGCTGACGTGGAACCGGACCCGAAGACATTCGAAGACCCTGCAACGCAGACCGTAGAGTTTCCCGACAACGGCACGCCGGTAGTATCCTTGTCTTCAACACCCGAAAAGACAGATGAAGAAGATGTAGAGAATCTACAGCAGATAGTGGAGACGGTGAAGCAGAATCCCGACTTCGTAGTGACCGGAGGCGGCAAGGAAGATGATGCGAAGGGAGAAGTCGTAGCGCAGGAGAATCCTCTCGACACGCCAATCAATCCGAAGGAGCCGTGGGTGAACTACAAGTACCCGACCTTGAGCCTGCTCAAGAAATACGATGACGATGACGAACCGTATATCGATATGAAAGAGCAGACGGCAAACAAGAACCGTATCGTAGAGGTTCTCAATAGCTTCGGTGTGCAGATAAAGACCATTTCCGCTACCGTAGGACCAACCATCACTCTCTATGAAATCACTCCGGCTGAGGGTGTGAAGATTTCCCGAATAAGAAATCTTGAAGATGATATAGCACTGAGCCTTAAGGCGATAGGTGTGCGTATCATAGCTCCGATACCAGGCAAGGGAACCATCGGTATAGAGGTGCCTAACGCAAAGGCAAATATCGTATCGATGGAGAGCATATTGAACTCAGAGAAGTTCCAGAAGTCCACCTATGAGCTTCCTATCGCTTTGGGAAAGACAATCACCAACGAAGTGTTTATGGTAGACCTGGCGAAGATACCGCATCTGCTTGTGGCTGGTGCCACAGGACAAGGAAAGTCTGTAGGACTAAACGCCATAATAACCTCTTTGCTCTACAAAAAGCATCCTAACGAACTGAAGCTTGTGCTTATAGACCCTAAGAAGGTGGAGTTCAGCATTTACGCTTCCATAGCCAACCATTTTATGGCAAAGGTGCCGGACGACGACGAGGAGCCAATCATCACCGATGTGACAAAAGTGGTGAGAACCCTGAACAGTCTGTGCAAGCTTATGGATACTCGTTACGATATGCTTAAGCTCGCAGGAGCACGTAACATAAAAGAGTATAACAAGAAGTTCCTGAGCCATCGCCTCCGTCTGACCGACGGTCATGAATATATGCCGTATATCGTGGTAGTAATAGATGAGTTCGGCGACCTTATCATGCAGGTCGGCAAGGAAGTGGAGCTGCCTATAGCACGAATTGCACAGTTGGCACGTGCCGTTGGTATCCACATGGTTATTGCCACACAGCGTCCGACAACGTCAATCATTACTGGTAACATCAAGGCGAACTTCCCGGGACGTATGGCATTCAAGGTGAGTGCGATGATAGACTCAAGAACAATCCTCGACCGTCCGGGAGCGAACCAGCTTATAGGACGAGGCGACATGCTCTTCCTCAACGGCAACGAGCCGGTGCGTGTGCAGTGTGCTTTTGTCGACACTCCTGAGGTGGAGCGTATAAACGAGTATATAGCAGCGCAGCCTGGTCCGATAGAACCAATGGAATTGCCGGAACCGGCAACGGATGATGCCGTAGATGTGTCAGGCGGAGGTATCGACACTCGTTCGCTTGATCCGCTGTTTGAGGAGGCTGCCCATGCCATAGTCATCACTCAGCAAGGCTCCACATCAATGATACAGCGCCGCTTCTCTATCGGATATAACCGTGCCGGACGACTGATGGATCAGCTTGAGAAGGCAGGAATTGTGGGAGCGGCACAGGGTAGTAAGCCACGAGAGGTGATGCTGCAGGACGAGAACAGTCTGGAAAACCTGCTCATGGCATTGAGAAAATAACGTACAGACAGAATAAAGAAACAAATATAAAAGCATTATGACAATGAAGAAGTTTTTATTGTTTATGGTATTTACAGTCTGCGTCTGTGCTGGATGGGGACAGACAGCCAAGCAGGCACGACAGATTCTCGACAAGACGGCTGCCACAATGAGTGGCAAGGGTGGAGCGAGAGCCAATTTCAAGATGTCGGGAAAATACGGCAATGCAAGCGGAAGCGTGGCGATAAAGGGAAACAAGTTCAACGCCTACACTCCGGCTTCGATAGTATGGTATGACGGAAAGACGCAGTGGACCTACATGAAGAAGACGCAGGAGGTAAACGTGAGCAACCCTACGGAAGCCCAGCAGCAGTCGCTGAACCCATATAAGTTCATATATATATATAAGAACGGTTATACGCTGAGTTCCAAAAAGGCAGGCAGCGGTTGGCAGGTGCATCTGAAAGCTCAGAACCAGAAGCGTACGATAAAGGAAATGTATGTTACCGTGGACAAGAATTATCAGCTGAAGCAAGTGAAGATGCGCCAGGCAAACGGATGGTCAACCATTAATGTTTCCAACTTCCGTAAGGCAAATCTTTCAGACTCATCATTCAGATTCAACAGTAAGGAATATCCTAATGCCGAAGTGATAGACCTGCGGTAATGGTTCTTTAACGCATGGAGGACAGGGTATGGATGCAAAGAAGAGCTCTTGTCATAAGAGTAAAAACAAGTAGACAAAGTTTTAGACAAGGATGAATAAGATACAGATATACAGAGCGTTGCGTAACCACGTTGAACTCTCGGAGAAGCGTAGCGCAATGTATGAAAGCAATAGTATAGCCAAGGTGCTGACTTATGTTGGAATAATGGCTTTGGCTGTATATATAATGTTTTTCTCCGTGTTGTTTGCGCTTATAGCAAACGACATCCGGCAGTTCACCCCTTGTCAGTTCCTCTTTGGTCTCACCCCGATAGTACTTGTTGTTGACTATCTTGCCAGGTTAGTGGCGCAGCGCACTCCGGCACAGTTGGTAAAGCCGTATCTGCTGTTGCCCTTGCGTAAGTATGACTGTGTAGACTCCTTTATAATGTCGAGCATCGTCACGCCAAACAATCTGTTGTGGCTATTCCTTACGGTGCCATATTCCATAATGTCGATAGTCTTCAGTGCTGGCATCTTTCCGGCGTTGGGTTTCGTTGTTGCTTTTCAGTTGCTGATAATCTGCAACAGTCTTTTCTATATGCTCACACGAACCCTATTCAACAAGAAAATTATACTGTTCGTAATTCCACTTATAGTCTACGGACTGATGTTCGCCCCTTGGTATTTGAAAAACTTCGATGCCTTGTGTTATTTCTATTCCAATCTCGGACAATGGGCTACAGATGGCACACCGTTGTTCTATCTGTTGGCTTTTGTGGCATTGGCTCTGTTTTTCCTCTTGAACCGTCGTGTGCAGTATGCCAACATCATCTCAGAGACGATGAAGGAGAAAGATCTGAAGCTGAAGAACATCTCTTCGTTCTCCTTTTTCGACAGGTTCAGCCAGACGGGCGAATACATGAAGCTTGAGCTGAAGAGTATGCTCCGCAACAGGAACACGAGAAGCATGTTCATCTATTCTATAATCTTTATCGTTGCATTGAGTCTGATGAATTCCTTTACGGATATCTATGCCGATGATGATTTCTCAACAAAGTTCTGGGCTGTGTATCCTTTCACCCTTTCGAGCATAAACCTTATAAAGATAATGGGACCGGAAGGAAACTTTATAGAGTGTCTGCTCGTAAGGAAGGAGAATATCCGTTCGCTGCTTGAGGCGAAATACTATTATTACTCCGCGCTTTCTATTATGCCTTTGGTGCTGATGCTACCAAATGTGTTCACAGAAAAGTATTCGTTTCTTATGCTCCTGTCGCTGATGTTCTTTACGGCAGGGCCGATGTTCTGTGTCGTTATGCAGCTTGCTGTAATAAACAAGGTGTCAGTTCCACTGAACACCAAGCTGACAAGAAAGAATGGTATGGAGACGAATTATGTGCAGATTATAGTAGAAATGGTAGCATTGTTTATGCCGATTGTTATCATCTCGGTGCTGATGGTATTTGTAGGTGAGACTTGGACATACGTTATTATGCTCTTGGTAGGTGTGCTCTTCATGGCATTGCACAAGTATTGGATAGGTAATATCTACAGGAGAATGATGAAGCGGAAGTATGTCAATCTGCAAGGATTCATGACTTCCCGTTAGTGTACTGAAACACTTCTACAAACGTTTACGGAAGAAAAGACCAGCTTCGTAGCTGCCTCTTACTGAAAATAATCTATATTTGCAGCAGAATAATGGTATATTGATTATGCTTTTGTATGGGAAAAATACTTGATGCGACCATCATAAGGCGCATTTTATTGATGACGGTGAACTCTACTAACTTTAACTACTTGAATGAAAGATAATAAATTGAATAATAACATATATAAATAACTAATCTTTTAAAAACAACAAAATGAGAAAAAGAGTTATCATGGCTGCATTCTTCGTTTTGTCGATGTGTGGAATGGCACATGCTGATGTGGTGCAGACTTTAACTGTAAACGGCCAGAAAGTAGAGAAGGTGGTTTCTCAAATTACTTTCAGTGGAGACAATGTTGTTCTTCATTTCGACGGCACTGAGGAAATCTATCCTATGGATGACGTACAGATTGATTTTACGTCAGGTGCAGGAATAGGCAATATCAGTACTTTCAAACTTAATGCTTTCGTTGACGGACAGCTGAATATAGCAGGTCTTGCCGCAGGCACACAGGTTGCCGTGTATGACGTTTCGGGAAAGAAACTCGCACAGGCGCAGACCGAAGGAGAGTCAACACAGGTTAATGTGGACAATCTAAGCAGTGGCGTTTATATTCTTAAAGCCGGAAATCAGATTGTGAAATTTGTTAAACGATAAATCTTGAACGCAGAAATGAAAAAGATACAATTATTGCTTACTTTATTGCTGTGTATGGTATTTGCTTCGGCAGACGCACAGCAGAACCGGAATTTAGTATCCACGCCGCAGATTGACAAAAAACTTTGTGTAGCTGATGAAAACCGTGTTCTTGGCACAGACCCTGTAAACCCATCAACAGGAAGTAATGTGGCAATGAACCTGAACAAGAACCAGATGCGTGTGACATTGAACACCAATGATGTGAAATACTATAATACAGAGAACGTTTCTTCTGTGAACATCAATGGTGGAAACATCACGGTAAACCCAGCCAACGGCAATGCCGCTGACGTGTATGAAGGCAACGTGAAGAACCTTGCTTTCGCTAAAGCTAAGGACGGTGGACAGAGCGGTGATATTGACAGTCCGGCAGGTGCTGTACAGATTTCTGAGTCAAAAGGCTGGTTAGAGAGCGTTTATGCAAAATGGACACCTTACTCAGGAGCAGAGTCATATAATGTATACTGCAACGACAAGAAGATTGACGAGCAGCTCATACGTCTTTATCCTTCATTCGTACGTGCTGACGTGCTCGGACTTGCTGCAGGCACATATAACCTGAAGGTGGTGGCAGTAGACAAGGACGGCAATGAGATTGCTGGTTCTGCAAGCACGGTGTCAAACCTTCAGGTAAAGAACTACAGTCGCGAGGGCTTTGCACATTTCCACAGCAAGGGCGTCGGAGTAGGAGCTTACAACAACGACGGTACGCTTAAGAAGGGTGCAAAGGTGTTCTATGTCACTGCCAAGACAGCCAAGACAATCTCTACAGAGGTAAAGGGAGCTGGAACATGTACCGGTATACAGGCTATCATCGACGGTTACCAGAAGGGAGAGGACAAGACTCCTATCGCTTTCCGTTTCATCGGTCTCGTAAAGAAAGACAATCTTGACAAAGTGTCAAGTTCTTCTGAAGGACTTCAGATTAAGGGTAAGAGTGAATATAGTGAAATGAACATGACATTTGAGGGCGTTGGTGACGATGCTACTGTTCACGGCTTCGGCTTCCTCTGCCGCTATGCAAAAGGTGTAGAGTTCCGTAACTTCGCTATCATGCGCTGTATGGACGACTGCATTTCCCTTGACACAAGGAATGCGGAGATATGGATCCACAACATGGACTTCTTCTATGGACCTAATGGTGGCGGCGACCATGCAAAGGGCGACGGTACTGTAGACTTGAAGGACGACTCACAGTATCTTACATTCTCTTACAACCGCTTCTGGGACACAGGAAAGAGTTCTCTCTGCGGTATGAAGAGCGAGACACAGCCTAACTACATCACTTACCACCACAACTGGTTTGACCACTGTGACTCCCGTTGTCCACGTGTCCGTACAATGAGCGTCCACGTATGGAACAACTACTTCGATTATGTTGCCAAGTATGGTGTCGGTTCTACAACCGGTTCAAGCGTATTTGTAGAGAACAACTATTTCCGTGGTACGAACCGTCCGATGATGAGTTCTCAGCAAGGTACTGACGCAACAGGTGATGGTACTTTCTCAGGAGAAAAAGGCGGAATCATAAAGTCGTTTGGAAATGTCTTCGCAGAGAATTCAAAATACTTCAGCTTTATCACTTATCAGAAGAACAACTCAAGCTTCGACGCTTATGAGGCTTCTTCACGTGACGAACAGATTCCGGCATCTGTAAAGGCTCTTGTCGGTGGTACATCATACGATAACTTCGACACGAACTCTTCTCTTATGTACAGCTATGCTGCAGATGCTGCAGAAGACGTTCCGGCAATAGTGACAGGCTTCTATGGAGCAGGACGTATCAACCACGGTGACTTCACTTGGACATTCGAGGATATTGACGGACATAACTCGGCATCTTATGCTTACGACGCGAAACTTGGTTCTGCTCTCGACAACTACAAGACTACCCTTGTAAAGGTTTATGGTGAGGGCGGTAGCTCTACAGAGACTGGTAGTGGTTCAGGCAGCGGCGAGACTGGTGGAGAAACTGGCGGCGAGACTGGTGGTAGTACAGGGACTCCTGAGGGTACAGTGCTTTGCACCTTTACAGGCAAGACACCGTCAAGCAGCATCTTCACAGTTACCGGTAACTATTCTACAAGCAAGGGTACTGCCACTATCGATGGCAACGTATATGACACATGTGTAAAGATGGAGTCTTCCACTTCCATCGACTTCACACTCTCTGAGAGCAAGAAGGTGACAATCTACTTCGCTGACACAGAGACTGCTTCTATCAAGATTGATGGAACAAAGAAGAAGGGAAGCGAAAGTTCTTATACCGAGACTCTTGCTGCTGGTGCACATAAGCTGACCAAGGCTGACTCAAGAAATGTTTTTGGAATAAAGCTTGAGCCTGTAGAATAGGTACTTATATTTTTGTTTTTATAATTTGCCTGGCAATGCGCAGTAATGTGTGTTGTCAGGTTTTGTTTTATGTCTGTTGCAAGCAATATCATAAATTTTAGGTATTGCCGGAATTTGTATTTCTCTTTAACTTTGCACCCGGATTAAGAAGTCTGGCAGAACAGGCTTCAAGAACCTTTGTGCTGAATGGACAAAGATTTTTAAACAGAAGATTAGATAGTATATAAAATATGAAGAAAAGAAACATACTGACGATAGTAATTTCCCTGTTCTGTGTGGCAATAAGCATGGCGCAGAACGTAGAAAGCGGAAAGACAGGAATCCTTCTTGTGCATTATGGTACATCAAACGATAACAGCAGGACGCAGACAATTGACAAGCTAAACACCCGTGTGGCGGAGACTTTTCCCGACTGTGCTGTTGTTGAGGCTTATTCAGCTCCGTCGGTTATAAGAATGCTTGCAAAGCGTGGTGTCAGGAAACTATCCATTTCGCAGGCTCTTGATTCTCTGAAGACTATTGGATGCAGTAAACTTGTCGTGCAGAGCACGATGCTTCTTGACGGAGTGATGACTGAGATGCTGAAGAAAGAAGTCGGCAAGGTGAAGAAAGACTTCGTGGCAGTGTCCGTTGTGCGTCCGTTGCTTTACTCTGTAGACGACTGTCGGACGATGATAGAGATGATATGCAAGAGTCTTATTGCAGACAAATCCGTGGATGCAAAGAACTCGCAAGTGGTGCTTGTAGGTCACGGCAGTGACAGTCCGGCAAATGCAATGTACAGTCAGATAGACTATCTGTTGAAGGCTGAAGGAAAGCCATCATGGCACGTCGGAACGATAGAGGGCTTCCCTACGATAGATAATGTGGAGAAGCAGTTGAAGAGCATCAAGAACAAGAATGTGCTCCTCGTGCCTCTGCTCTACATAGCGGGCAACCATCAGAAGGATGACATTGACGGAGTATGGAAAACGCAGTTACAGTCAAAAGGGTACCATGTGGACGTGGTTGGAAAAGGACTCGGAGAAATGACTGAGATACAGGAAATGATAATAGGTAAAATAGCTGACCAGATAAAGTTTGTAAATTCCGTAAAGACAAAATAACTTGCAGTTTTTTTTCGGAAGAGAAATCAGCGTAATATTTCATATTAAGGGAAAGGTTTTTGTAATAAAATAGGTGTTAGTCTTATATAGGTACAGACAGATACAACAAAGAAATCAACAAACATAATTATATGAACAACAGAATTCTACTTTTTGCCGTAGCCGCATCTCTTGGCTGCGTAAATGCCGTGGCAGGTAATGTTTATGATGAAACCAACGGCGACAAAGACATTCACAAGTCGATAGAACTCAACCCAGTAGTAGTGACCGGAAACGGACACCACCAGTTGCTTAAGTCTACTACGACACCAGTTCATGTGCTTTCACAGAAAGCGATAAAGGAGACTGGAGCGACGGACTTTCAGGATGTGCTGACTAAGCTTATGCCACAGGTGTCGTTCTCTCCTAATGCCATGGGCTCCTATATCCGTGTCAACGGACTGGGAAACAAATATGTGCTCGTTCTTGTTAACGGCAAGAAGATGATTGGCGACATTGCTGGCAATGTGGACCTTAGCCGCATCAATATGTCGAAGGTAAAGCGTATTGAGGTGCTCGACGGTGCTGCCTCTGCCCTTTACGGTTCCGATGCCATCGGTGGAGTGATAAACATCATTACTGACGAGAAGACAATGGACAACGTTGTTATTTCTTCAGACACCCGTGTGTCGGGCGAAGGACAGTTTTCTGAGGGAGTGAACCTCGACGTTACTTCAAAATATCTTGACTCCCATACCTCGTATTTCCATCAGGAGGCTGACAGCTATCAGAACAACAATAAGGCTGTTGATGCTGACGGAAAGGAGTATGAGACGATAGCTCCGCAATTTATCGGCTTCAACTCAAACGTCATTAACCAGCGCTTCGACATAAAACCTGCAAAGAATTTCTCTATGTACGCTGGTGGTTCATACAGCTATAAGCTTACCGATCGTCCGAACTCTCGTGAAGACATTACCGGAGGTTCCGACTACGACATGCGTAGCGAAGGATGGCGTTGGGAGGCTGGAGCTAAATATAAGTTGGGCAAACACTCTCTGCTCCTCGACTTCGTAAACGACAACTACCACTACGGAAATCTCTATCAGGTGGCAACGAAGACTTACGACGTTGGTGACTTCGTGCGCAATAAGTTCCAGAAATACTATGAGGCAGAGCTGAAGGGCGTGTTCCATTTCTATGACAAGGCAACGACGATTGTCGGTGCTGACTGGCGTAATGACTTCCTTACAGCAACGAGTGGCGACGTAAACAACAATGTATATACCCTTGCCGGCTACGTGCAGCACGATATGGAGATTATAAAGAACGTTAGTGCAACCCTCGGTATGCGCTACACCAAGCATGGCACCTTCGGAAATAACTTCACTCCTAAAGTGGCTCTGATGTATGCTCCAGGTAACTTCAGATTCCGTGCTGCCTACTCACGAGGCTTCCGCGCACCGGGTCTTGACGAGCTTTACTACCACTACTTCAAGATTATGGGCAAGCGTCCTGTCATAACTTTCGGAAATACAAGTCTTAAGGCAGAGCGCAGCAACTACGTCTCATTGAGTGCTGAATACAGCAACAAGTTCCTTACGCTCTCCGTTATGGGCTACATGAACTTTGTTGACAACATGATTGTAAAGGAAAATATCACGGTAGACGATGCCATACGTGCAGAACTCGCACAGCAGTTCCCTGAGGCAACAACAGAACAGTTGGCACAGCTGAAGACATATGGTCACTACATCAACAGCAACAAGGGTGTGGTAAGAGGACTGCAGGCAAACGCTACGGTGAGCATTACAAACGACCTCTCCCTTATGGTGAACTATGCCTATACCAACGGACGCTCGAAGACCGCCGGCACATGGACTGTGCTTGAGCGTACCTTCAAGAACAGCTTTACGGCTGGTGCCAACTACAATCACACCTGGCGCAACTATACTCTTGGTGTGAACCTCAACGGTCGTTTCCAGTCTGCCACCTATTATCCTGCCTATGACGATGCTCCTGGCTATGGCGTAATAAACCTGAACACTACCCACACATTCACTGTAGGCAGAATGTTCAAGCTTGTTCCAAGCATCGGTGTTGATAATATCTTCGACAAGACAGACCATCGTATAGACACTCCTTCACAGAAAGTTGCTCTTTACTCGCCGGGCAGAATGCTTGTTGTGGGACTTAAAGTGAACTTTGCAAAATAAAACAAACTTTTTCACGTTATAGTAAGGAGAGTGGTAGAATCATGTTGCTTGGTTCTCTGCTCTCCTTATGTCGGTTTAATAAATATAGAATATACTATGAATAGGAAATTTCTTTTAAAATTACATCTGTGGCTCTCCTTACCGTTGGGCATCATCATCATGCTTATCTGTCTGTCGGGAGCAACCCTTGTGTTCAAGAATGAAATACGAAATGCACTCGGAATGCCAAAAGTTGTTGCTCCGCATGGCAAGAGTGGCAAGAGTGGAAAAGATGGCAAGACCGCTTCTTTACAGCAGGAAAAGTCTACAGCTTCGCATCAGTGCTCTCCCAATGGCTGTAGTCAATGTTCTTCAAAGGAAGTCTGCCATCCTTCAGCTTCGGCAAAGGATGATGCTTCGGCAAAGAGCAATGAAGCTGTAAAGGAAAAGACTTCTGTCGTTGGCAAGTCTTCCACTAAGGATGCTCCTTATGGGACAACGACAAAGAGGGACTTCTTCTCCTACGTTACCAAGTTCCATACCGGTCTCCTGATGGGTTCCGTGGGCAAGCTGATAGTCACATACACCACTTTGTTCTTTGTCTTTATCCTGTTGAGCGGAATATTCATTTTTCAGCCAAGCAACGGAAAGCAACTGAGGCAGCGGTTCATGGTGGAGTGGGGTAAGGGAGCTAAGCGCCGCCTCTTTGACCTTCATGTCAGTCTTGGCTGGTGGACGCTCCTTTGGCTGTTGCTTCTTGCCGTCACAGGCTTGGGCTTCGGTTTGAAACTTGTGCCTAAGGGCACGGAAATGATGCAGCTTTTTCATGAGCTTCACATCGGTTCGTGGGGAGGAATGCTGACAAAGATCATAACTTTTGTCGTAAGCTTAATTGGAGCCTCACTGCCTGTTACGGGTTATTTGCTTTATTTCCGTCGTAAGCGCAAATAGAATGGCTATGGTTAATGGTATTATAGTCAGGATAAATATCATATATAAGTTTTCTTTATAAAGAATTTAAAAAGGCTGCACGTCTATATGTGCAGCCTTTCCTTTGTTCAGCCCTGTGCTGGTTGGGTTCTTTACATTTAGTCTGTATTAGTCTAATGGTTTAATAATTGTGTTCTGAAATTCTAATAATTTTTAATTTATGGTTTATATTATATATGTATGCGTAAATATATTGCAAATACTTTGCAAACGAGCGCAAAGAGACTTTTACTCTCAATTTGCCGAGTTCTGCTAAGTGTTATGCAAATATAATAGAATATGTTGTTTTCTCTTTTTAATGTGTAAAAAAAATGTGTCACTCTTGTATGAAAGTGACACATCATTTTGGGTGTATATTTGTTGCATTTCATTATTCGAAATGTAACCTTTGTGCATGCAAGGTATGTAACCCTTGTCTGTATGTGTTTGATAATCAAAGATTTCTTTTTTTCTTCCATTCAGAAGGTGTTAGTCCGGTCTTTTCCTTGAACATTCTTTGGAAATAAACTCTTGACGAGAATCCACACTCTATAGAAATCAGCTCATTGCTGTAGTCGGGATTTTCTATCATCATTCGTTTTGCTTCCTCTGTGCGTACGTCAGAGAGCCACACTCTGAAGGTCTGTTCGTACTTGTTGTTGAGGTAGTTAGTAAAGTCGTTTTTGTTAACCATTATTCTCCTCGTCATAGTGGCAAGCGTAAGGTTCTGATCTCTGTATCCGGCTGCTTCTTTCCATTTTCTGATGCTTTCTTCTATGCTTTCTATCCTTGGTTCCAACATTTCTTCATTGTCTTTCGTCGCATTTTTCTCTTCCCCCATCTCATCTATTATTTCTGTTATGTTGTTGTTGAAGCCAAGGGCAGTGAAACTGACCACGAAGAACGATATTATTATCAGTCCGATTGGTCCGAATATGAAGAGTAGTTTGGTGGATAGAATAAAGAGTGGCGAGATGATGGCGAAGATATATATGAGGAAGGAGCCTATTCTCATGGTTTTGGAATAGACTTCAGCAGGATT